>CAZTZI010000148.1:0-56026 GCA_964618115.1 uncultured Acidimicrobiales bacterium | reverse complement strand
TCCGGACACCTGGCGCAGCGCGGCGCGCAGGCTCGCCGACCGGTCGCCGGGGAGGCGCACAAGGCTGGCCTTCTGGTCGAGCGCCCGGCCGATGGCCTGCCGGATCCAGAACGTGGCGTAGGTGGAGAACTTGAAGCCCTTGCGCCAATCGAACTTGTCCACGGCGTGCTCGAGCCCGAGGTTCCCTTCCTGGATCAGGTCGAGCAACTCCATACCGGGGGGCAGGGGATAGCGGCGCGCCACGCTCACGACGAGGCGGAGGTTGGAGCGGATGAAGCGGTCCTTGGCGATCGCCGCAGCTTGGACCTCGCGGTCGAGTTGCCGGCTGCGCTCGCCCGCGGCCTTGCGTTCGGCGGCGGCATGGCCGCGTTCGATGATCTGGGACAGCTCACGCTCGTCGGCGGCGGTGAGCAAGGGCACGAGACCGATCTCGTTCAGGTACTGGCCGACTGAATCACTCATGGCTTCTTCTTCGTCTCTGGGTGGTTGCCTTCTTCTGCCGCTGCGGGGCCGCTGGCGGCCACCGGCGCGGTTTCCCACGATTCGGTTCGATGCGCTTGGGTACAACAGCACGCTGTGCTGATTTGTTTCCGTCCTCTGCGCCCCCGCGATCCGAGCTTGTGACATATTTCACAGGTTCGGGACCGCCCTTCGTGCACCCGTTGGCCTTCGCCGTTGAGAGAGGTGCTCGACCTGGTCCGTGGAAATCCGGTCGAGACCGAACGAGGGGCTATTTGCTCACGCGCTTCCTTGCATTTCCTGCTAAGTGGCACCATAACGGGCGACCGGCAACAAGCACGAGGCGCTCGTGAGCGAACTCAACCGTAGTCCGTGGGGACCGCCATGTCCAGACAGCCGGACGGTATGTTCCCACCATGGAGGCAACATCGGGAGACAGCCGGCAAGCGACCGAACGCCTCGGAGTCTTCGGGGGGACCTTCGATCCGCCCCACATCGGGCATCTGGCTGCAGCCGAAGTGGCCCGCTACGCGCTGGATCTCGATCGGATTCTCTTCGTGGTCGCCAACGTACCGTGGCAGAAAGTCTCCGGCCAGAGCGTGAGCGCGGCGGGCGACCGCCTTGCACTGGTGCGCGCCGCGGTGGACGATCTCGAGGGATTCGAGGCGTCAACTCTGGAGATCGACAAGGGCGGGGAGTCCTCAACCGCGGAGACGCTGACCGAACTGGCCGGCGAGGGGCGGGAACTGTTCCTTATCGTGGGCAGCGATTTGGCCGCTGCGCTGGATACCTGGCGTCGTCCCGAGGTGATCCGCTCCCTGGCCACCGTGGCCGTCGTGGCACGGCTCGGCAGCACGGGACCCGGTGCACCACCCCCTGGATGGGACTGGGTGGCCGTCGAAGGTCCGGGCATCGAAGTCTCCAGCACGCACGTCCGGCGCTGGTTGGCAGAGGGTCGAGCGCTCGGCACCGTGCTGTCGCGCCCGGTCGCCACCGAGATCGAACGCCGCCGCCTGTATCGCTGAGGGCGAGCGGACCCCCGATGACTACCCGAGCGACGTAGGCGATCTACACTGGCCGCAGTGCAGCACGGCAGGGACCGAAGTGACCTCATCTCCTGGGCGAGCGCCGGAGCGAGGGCGGCACGAGACCACTTCGGACGCGACACGCTGCTCATCGATGTGGCGGAGTTGCTGGCCGTCTGTGACTTCTTCGTCATTACGAGCGGAGCCAACCTGCGTCAGGTCAAGGCCATCTGCGAGGCGGTCGCCGAGGGCGTGAGCGCCGCGGGGGGACCGAAGCCGCTCTCGGTGGAGGGTCTGGCAGCGCGATCGTGGGTCTTGATGGACTACGGGGACTTCGTCGTCCACGTCTTCTCCGAGCAGGATCGGGAGTACTACCAACTCGAGAGGCTCTGGGGGGATTGTCCCCGCCTCTCCTGGGAACTCGAGCCGGTGGCCGAGGCGGGCTGAGTACCCTGCCCTCGGCCGGTCTCGCCGGGTCCGGGGGCCCTATACCTCGTCCTCGAGGACGGCGACCGTGCGCTGGCGCAACCAGTGATCCGCCAGCACCAGGCACACCATCGCCTCCACCATCGGCACGGCGCGGGGGAGCACACAGGGGTCGTGCCGGCCGCGGGCGGACAGGGCAACCGCCCGACCCGCACGATCCACGGTGCGCTGTTCGGAGGCGATCGTCGCGGTTGGCTTGAAGGCGAGCCGCACGACGATGTCCTCCCCGTTCGAGATCCCGCCCTGCACGCCGCCGGAGTGGTTGGACAGCGTGCGAGGCCGGCCGTCCGCTCCGGGCACGAACGGGTCGTTGTGCTCGATCCCGGTCATCGAAGCCGCAGCGAAACCGCTTCCGATCTCGAACCCTCGAGCGGCCGGGAGCGACATGAGCGCCTTCCCCAGATCGGCTTCGAGCTTGTCGAACACGGGATCGCCCAGTCCGGGCGGCACCCTCCGGGCCACGCACGCCACGATCCCGCCGAGTGAGTCGCCGCGGCGGCGGGCCGCTTCGATCGCCTCGACCATCTGCTCGGCCGCCTCCGGGTCGCCGCAGCGGGTCGGCGAGGCCTCGACGGATTCGGGCGTGACGCCCGCGGGGTCCGCCTCCGAACGGATCTCATGCACCTGCGCCACCCAGCCCACCACCTCCACGTCGCAGGCGACGCCCAGAAGCCGGCGCGCCACGGCGCCTCCCGCCACGCGCGCCGCCGTCTCGCGGGCGCTGGCGCGTCCCCCGCCCTGCCAGTTCCGGATGCCGTACTTGGCCTCCGTCACATAGTCGGCATGGGAAGGCCGGTAGACGTCCCGCAGGTGCTCGTAGGCCTCCGGCCGAGCGTCGGTGTTGGGGATCAACATCCCGATGGGGGTGCCGAGCGTCCGCCCCTCGAAGGTGCCCGAGAGGATCCGGACCCGATCCGCCTCGTCGCGCTGGGTGGTGATCCGGCTCTGGCCGGGGCGGCGGCGGTCGAGATCGGTCTGGATGTGTTCGGCCTCCAGGGCCAGCCGCGGCGGGCAACCCTCCACGGTGACGCCGATCGCTCCGCCGTGGGACTCGCCGAACGTGCTGATCCGGAAGGTGTGCCCCCAAGTGCTGCCCATCGGCTCTACGTTACGTCGCCGCCGGCCGCTCCCCGGCCACCTCGCCGAGCAGGTGGCGCTGCACCTTGCCGAGGGCGTTGCGTGGGATGGCCTCCAGCGCGACCACGGCTCGGGGATGCTTGTAGTGCGCAAGTCGCGGCGCGAGGTGGACGCGTAGATCCGCCGGCGAGGGCACCTCCCGTTCCGGTGCCGGCACGACGAAGGCGGTGACGATCTCACCCCGCTCCGCGTCGGGTCGTCCCGCTACGGCAACCTCGCTCAGGTCCGGGTGGTCGGCGAGTTGTTCCTCGACCTCGCGTGGGTACACGTTGAACCCGCCGGTGATGATCAACTCACCGGTGCGGCCCTCGAGGTGGAGATAGCCGTCGGCATCGCGCCGGCCGATGTCGCCGGTGCGGAACCAGCCTCCGGGACCAGGGCCCGCACCGGGCCGGCGCCAGTAGCCGGAGAACACGTTCGGCCCGCGCACCCAGATCTCCCCAGGCGTCCCGGCGGGCACCTCGGGGGCCGAGCGCGGTGACTCGCCGGTCCCCTGGATCCGCAACTCCACCCCGGGCAGCGGGAAGCCGACGCTCCCGGGGCGCCGGTCGCCGTCCAACGGGTTGGAGACGAGCATGATCGTCTCGGTCATGCCGTACCGCTCCAGCACGCGCAGACCGGTGAGGGCCTCGAGTCGGCGATGGAGGTCGGCCGGCAGGGGCGCCGAGCCGGAGACCGCCAGGCGCAGCGCGCCGAGCTCGGGGGCTCGTTCGCTGCGGGCCAGGCGGTGGAACATGGTGGGCACGCCGAAGAAGAGCGTGGCGTCGTGATCGCGGACGGCGTCGATGACCGTCTCCGGTTCGAACGAGGGCTGCAACACCGCCGAGGCACCGGAGTGCAAGGTGCCGTGCAGGCCGACGCCGAGACCGTGCATGTGGAACAGCGGCAGGGCCAGGACCAGCCGGTCGCTCTCGCTCCAGCCCCACGCTCGGCGGAGTGCCTCGGCGCCGGCCAGAAGGTTGGTGTGTGTCAGCACTGCGCCCTTCGGTGCGCCGGTCGTGCCCGAGGTGTAGCCGAGCATCGCGGGCTCGTCCCCGGCGAGGCCGTCGAGGCTCGGAACCGTTCCACCCGGGAGGTCGACGGCGCTGGTGCAGGTGACCGCGCCGGGGGCTGCCTCGAGCACCCAGGAACGCATCTCCCGGTCGTCGATGATCGCACCCCGCGGGGCGGAATCGGTCACGACGTGGGTCACCTCGCGGCGCCGCAGCGCGGCGTTCAGCGGCACCACCACGAGACCCATCCGCAGGCAGGCGGTGTGAGCGGCCACGAACGCCACGCCCGAGGGTGCGCTCAGCAGCACCCTGTCCCCGCGGCGCAGGCCGGCCGCGTAGAGCCTTCCGGCCACCTCGGCGCCCGCGCTCGCCAGCTCCCGCCGGCTGATCCACCCCGTCACGGCGTCGTGCAGGCAACGCCGGTGGGGTTGGCGCATGGCGTGCTCCTGCCATACCGCGGGCAGGCTGCCCCGTGCGGTCAGCTCGTGCGGCTCCCCGGCGGCGTCCTCGTCGCGAGCCGCGCCGCTCACGGCAGCAGTCCCAGGAGGGCCTGCTCCACGACCTCGCTGAGGGCCGGATGGATGTACAGCTGCTGGCGTGCGATCTGTTCGACCGTCAGATCGCACGCCATGGCCTGCACGAGTTGTTGCAGCAGCACGGCGGCGTCGGGCCCGCAGATGTGCGCCCCCAGGAGCCTGCCGGTGGCGGGATCGGAGAGCACCTTGCAGAATGCCGTCTCCTCCTCCATCGCCCAGCCGTAGGCGGTGTCGCTGTAGGGGCGCAGCGACCGCCGGTACGGGCGGCCCGATGCCTGCAGCGCTTGCTCGGTGGGCCCCACTGCTGCCACCTGCGGCGAGGCGAAGACCGCGTGGGGTATCGGTCCCAGTGCCAGCGGCCGCAGGCCGTCGGGATGGGCCAGGTTGTGGGCCACGGCACGCGCCTCGGCATTGGCGACGTGCTTGAGCTGATGGGGATTGCAGATGTCTCCCAGGGCCCAGGTGCCCTCGGCGGTTGTACGGCCGTAGTCATCGATCACCACGTACCCCGCTGCATCCAACGCCACCCCCGCGGCCGCCACGTTCAGTTCGGCGCCATTGGGGACCCGACCGGCGGCCACCAGCAGAACGTCACCCGACACCGTCTCCTCTCCGTCGTCGCGACCCACCCGCAGGGCGACCCCTCCTGCCGGCGTGGCGTCGGCGGCGAGTGCCTGCGCCCCGGTCAGCACACGGAAGCGCTTCCGGTAGGCGGCGGTGAACGCCTCGCTCACGTCGGTGTCCTCGGCCCGCAGCAGCCGGGGACCCCGGTTGACGATGGTGACGTCGCTCCCTGCGGCGCCGAACACGTGCGCCAGCTCCGCCGCGATGTACCCACCACCCCAGATCAGGAGACGGCGCGGCGGCTCTCCCAGGCGCATGATCGTGTCGGAGGTGTGGTAGTCGATCCCGCTGAGATCGGGGTGCGGCGGGATGAAAGGTCTTGCCCCGGCAGCCAGGACGACGGTGTCGCCGGTGACCTCGGCGCCGTCGACCTGGAGGCGGCGCGGCCCGCAGAAGCGGGCCTGGCCCTTGTACACGGCCACGTTCTCCAGGCTCCGGCGGTACTCCTCGCCGGCGACGGCGATGGGGTCGATGCGCCCGAACACACGCCGGGAGACCTCGGGCCATCGCACCTCGTCGAGCCGGGCGGTGATACCGAGCCGTCCGGCGTGGCGGGTCGCTTCGGCCACGTCGGCCACGTGCACCAGCATCTTGGAGGGGATGCATCCCCGGTTGAGACAGGTCCCACCGAAGTCGCCGCGTTCGATGATCGCCACGCGCCGGTCCGCCAACTCCGGCGTCAGAAGCGAGTTGCCCGAGCCCGCCCCGACGACGACGAGATCGAAGTGCGCCACGATCCCACCCTACGCCCACCTCGGCGATCGAAGTCACGACCGTCGGTGGGGCCGCGCCGCGATCATCGGACGGAAACGGGGTGGGGGCTTGGCCGAACAAGGGCGTCTCGGTAGTCTCCGCTGCATCGACCTGTGGGGTTGGCGAGAATCACCGGCACGGTCGAGCAGTTGATCCGAACCGACCGAGGGGCTCTCTGTGAAGACCTACCCGACCGAACGCATCCGCAACGTGGCTCTCGTGGGCTCCAGCGGCGCCGGCAAGACCATGCTGGCCGAGGCCATGCTGTTCCGTGCCGGCGTGCTTGACCGCATGGGCGGCATCGAGACGCAGAACACCGTCTGCGATCACGAGCCGGAGGAGCGCGATGCCGGCAGTTCGCAGGTGATGACCCTCGCCACCTTCGAATGGAACGATCACAAGATCAACCTCCTGGACACCCCCGGATCGTTCGACTTCGCGGGTGAACAGTGGGCTGCGATGGCGGTCGCCGACCTGGTCGTCCTGGTCGTGGATGCCACTGCGGGCGTGGATCACACCATCGCCGACGCTTGGCGGCGCGCTGCGGCGGCCGAGATCCCGCGGCTGTTCTTCGTCAACAAACTCGATCGCGAGTACGTCTCCTTCGACAGCGTCCTCGAGCAGCTCACGGACACGTTCGACAGCGGGGTGGCGCCTCTCGAACTCCCCATCTCCGAGGGCCCGGGGTTCTGCGGCGTGGCCGACCTGCTGAGCGACGACGCCTGGTTGTACGAGGGTGGCACGATCACCGAGGTGCCCATTCCCGAGGAGATGGCCGACCGCGTGACCGAAGTCCGCGAGTCGCTCATCGAGGGCATCGTCGTGGCTGACGATGACCTGCTGGAGCGCTACCTGGAGGGGGAGATGCCCTCGACGGAGGAGTTGGAGAGGACACTCGGCGCCGGCGTCGCCGATGCCACGGTGTTTCCCGTGGTGTGCGGCTCGGCGACCGTGCCCATCGGTGTTGATCGGCTCTGCAACTACATCTCCGGCATCGGGCCCTCGCCGTCGGCGGCGCGCGCCCTGCAGGACACCGCCGGCGAACCGGTGGTCCTCTCCGAGGATGGACCACCTGCGCTGCTGGTGTTCAAGACCACCGTCGATCCCTACCTCGGCACGGTCACCGTCTTCAAGCTCGCCACGGGCACCTTGAGCGCCGACACCGTCCTCGTGAATTCCCGGACGGGGAACAGCGAGCGCGTCCGCACGCTCTTCCTGCTCCAGGGTGCCTCCAGCGAGCCGGCGAGCGAACTCGCCGCCGGCGACATCGGCGCGGCCGCCAAGCTCGCCGACACAGCCACGGGAGACACGCTGGGCGACGGGTCGATCGAGCTGGCGCCCCCGCCGCGACCCGAGCCGATGCTGTCGTTCGCGGTGGTGCCGCGCAGTAAGGCCGATGAGGAGAAACTCTCCAACGCCCTACGGCGGATGTGTGGCGAGGATCCCTCGCTGCGGGTCACCCGGCCGATGGAGACGCGCCAGACACTGCTCTCGGGGCTGGGGGACATGCACCTCCGTACCTCGCTCAAGCGGATCGAGCGCAAGTTCAATGTCGGGGTTGACATCGAGGATCTGCGGATCCCGTTCCGCGAGACCATCACGGCCAAGGCGGCTGCGGAGGGGAAGCACAAGAAGCAGACCGGCGGGCACGGCCAGTTCGGCATCGCCCACGTCCGGATCGAGCCACTGCCGCGGGGCTCGGGTTTCGAGTTCGCCGACGAGATCAGCGGCGGCGTCATACCCCGCCAGTACATCCCGGCCGTCGAGGCGGGCATCCGCGAGGCCATGGAGAACGGTGGCCGGCACGGCTACCCCGTCGTGGATCTGCGCGCAACCGTCTACGACGGGAAGCATCACTCGGTGGACTCCTCGGAGATGAGCTTCAAGATGGCCGGCAGGCTCGCCTTCAATGCGGCGATGAGCGAAGCCCGCCCCGTCGTGCTCGAGCCGGTGTCCCGGGTCGATGTGCTCGTGCCGGGTGAGTGCCTCGGTGACGTGATCGGCGACCTTTCCTCGCGCCGTGCCATCGTGCAGGGTACCGACACCGGGAACTACGGCACCCAGCACATCCGCGCTCTCGTGCCGGAGTCGGAGCTGGTTCGTTACGCCATCGACCTGCGTTCCATCACCGGGGGCAGGGGATCCTTCACCGCCGACCACGACCACTACGCGGTGCTGCCCGGCGTCCCGAGCTGATCGCGACGCTTCCGATCGGCGACGTCCAGATTGGAGTCCAGCGCCCGCAGCCCGTCCCAGCGGACGATGACGATCGCCAGATACAGCAGCAACACGATCCCGTTGATGGCGAAGACCAGGCGCAGGCCCATGTGGTCTCCGAGCCATCCGCCGATCAGCGCACCCGTCGGCCAACCCCCGAAGATGCCCATCACGTAGAGCGACACCGCTCGGCCGCGCATCTCCTCGGCCACCTGGGACTGGATCGCCGAGTTCATGGAGATGGCGACGCAGACGTGCGCCACGCCGCTCACGAAGTATCCGGTGAGACCGACCGGGTAGCTGGTCGTGGCGACCGCCAGCAGCGGGGCCGCCGCGTAGAGAACCAGGCCCCAGCGAGCGACCAACGAGCGCTCGACGCGGTCGCCGTAGCCGATTATCACCGCCGATCCGGCCACCGAACCAATGCCGGCCGCGGTGATCAGCCCCGCCAGACCGGTCTCACCCACGCCGTAGTCCTCGCTGGCCAGGCCGGCGGCGAGGTGCAGCAGCGCCCCGCCGAAGTAGGCCATGACGAAACCGGTCAGCACGGCCTGCCGCAGCGATGATCGGTGCCGCACGTAGGCGATGCCGGCGACCAGGAAGTCACGAATCCGCTGGCTCGGCAGTGGCTCCACCCGGCGCGGGCGCATGGTCGCGATCACGACCATCAGGAGGGCGTAGGTGGCGGCGTTCGCCACGAACACCGAACCGGCACCCAGCAGTGCCAGCAGTCCCGCTCCCGCGAGTGGCCCGATGGCCCGCGAGGCCGTGAACTGTGCCGAGTTCAGACGGATCGCCGAGAGCAGGCTCGAGCTGGGCACCAGAAGCGGCACGAGCGCCAACCAGCTGGATGCCTGGATCCCTATGGCGACACCGATGACCAGGTTCAAGCCGACGATGCGCCACGGGGTGAGCTGCCCCGTCATCCACAGCACCGCGAAGGCGGCGCACGTCAGGGTGGTCACGCCCAGGGTGATGATCATCACCTTCTGGCGGGCGAACCGATCCGCCAGTACGCCGGCGACGGGAGCCAGGCCAACCGCGGGGATGAGCGACGTGAACGCCGCCGCCCCGACCCACGTGTTGGAGGCGGTCATGTCGTACATGAGGAACGGCACGGTGAACTGCTGCATCCAGTTCGCGGCGTTCGAGATGAGCGCCGCCCACCAGAAGAAGGCGAAATCCCGGTGCTTCAGTGCCCCCAGCGCGGCGGCACGCGTTTGCTGCGGCGATTTCACTGGACAGCGAGCCTACGAGCACCCTCGGGCGGTGTGATCGGAGCCCGAACGGCACGGGTCGGCGCGTAAGCTCTGGGAGGTGAGTGGCTTGCCGGGTTCGCCGGAATTCGTACGCGGCGCGTCTCGCCGGTCGCGACTCGTTCGTCTCGCCCTCGCCGGGGCCCTCATCGCGGCAACGACCATCGCGTTGAGTTCCTCGCCCGCGGCGGCGCACACCCGCCTGGTCGAGACGATGCCGGCCAATCGCACGATCGGGGCCGAGCCACCCGAGCGCCTCACCCTGGTGTTCGCCGAGGCGGTCGATCCTCGCACCGTGCAGCTCGACGTCATCGGCACCGACGGCGAACCGGTGGCAGCCCCACAGCTGCTGACGCCGACCGGGGAGGATCAGGCCGTCATCGAGTTCGCGCTCCCGGCGCTCGACGACGGCGTCTACGGACTCTCGTGGATCACGGTGGGTCCTGACGGCCACCGCGTGGCCGGTGAGGTCGTCGTCGGCGTCGGAATCGTCGACGGCGACACCTTGGCCGGAGCGAGCTTTGCCGGGACGCCCCCGCTGGAGCGTGCGCTCGAGATCATCAGCGGCGTGGCCCGCTACCTCTGGTACCTCGGGCTCGCCGCGGTGGCCGGGGCGATGCTCGTGCTCGCCTGGGGTCTGCGTCCGGGTCCCGGATCACCCGCGAAGGAACTCCTCAGCCGGCGCGCCCGGCGAATCCTCTTCGTCGGGGCGGTCACCTTGCACGTCGGCATCCTCCTGCGGGCAGGTTCGGTGATCACGCTCGTCACCCGCGGCTATGGCACAGGCTCACTGGCAGAGGACCTGCAGTTGGCCCTGGTGGACGGTATGGGACTGACCCTGCTGCTGGCGGCGGTCGGGGCCGGGGCACTGGTGCTGTGGGCGCCACGGCTGAGCCGGACGCGATCGGGCTGGACCCTGCTGCAGGCCGGCCTCGGCGTGATGGCCCTCGTCGCCGTCGGATCGGCGACCAGCCATACGTCGGTCCTCTCGGAGGATCCCTTCGGCATCTGGATCTCCACGCTGCACCTCACCGCCGCGAGCCTCTGGCTGGGCCCCCTCCTCGTCGTCGGCTCCCTCGGCACCTCCCGCCGCTGGCGGGAGCGCCCGGCGGCCGAGCGGGATGCGACGCTCCGTGAACTCTTCGGCCGCTTCGGCCCGGTCGCGGTGGGCGCGTTCGCGGTGCTGGTGCTGACCGGTCTGCGGTCGACGTGGCTCCTCGCCGGCGCCGAACTGCTCTCGGGCTCGAGCTACACCACGACCCTGATCGTCAAGCTGGCAGTGCTGGCGGCGGTCGTGCTGCCCCTCGGCATGTATCACGACCGGCGCCTGGGCTTGCTGGCGCGCCACCGGTCCGGTGGCGAGCCCACCGGAACTCCCGTGCGCTCACTGCGGCTCGAGGCCGGAGCGCTGGCCGCGGTTCTGGTCGTCGCCGCCGTGCTGGCGGGGCTCAACCCTGCGGTCTTCGGCTCGGGCGACAGTGGCAGCGGGGGACAGGTGGCGACCGCCGGTAGCGGCACGGCGCTCGACGGTGCCGATGCAGCGGCCCTGCTCTCCGACGAGCCGCCCGAGAGTGTCACCGAATGCGGCGTTCGCACCGTGGGAAAGTCCAACTGCTACCGGGACTACTTCGCGGAGGTCATGCGGACGCAGGGCGCGGACGTGGCCGTGGCGGAGATCGCGGCCCTTTCGGAGACCGACGCCCATGTGGCGCGTGACTGCCACCAGGTGGTGCACGACCTCGGTAACGACGCCGCGGAGCACTACGGCGACGTCGGCATCGCCCTCACCTACGAGGGGTCCGCCTGCTGGTCCGGCTACTACCACGGTGTCGTGGAGTACGCCATCTCGCAGTTCGGAGGGACCGAGTTGTTCGACGAGATGCCGAACATCTGCACGACGGCCGCCGAGGTGGAGTACTCCTTCACCCACTACAACTGCGTCCACGGTCTCGGTCACGGGGTGATGCTGAACACCGACGGCGACCTGTTCGGATCCATCCCGTACTGCGAGACGCTGCCGGATCGCTGGGAGCTCAGCTCCTGCGTCGGTGGCGCCATCATGGAGAACGTCGTCTCGGCCCAGCAGGGCATCCAGACCGACCTTCGAACAGACGACCTGCTCTACCCGTGCAACGTGATCGCTGACGACTACGTCGACGAGTGCTTCGCCATGCAGACCTCCTGGATGCTCTACAACCTGGGATATGCCGACGAGAACTTCGCCGAGGCGTTCGCCATCTGCGACACGGTCCAGACGGACATGGTGGACAACTGCTACCGGAGCATGGGACGGGACATCAGCGGCTCGTCCCTGCTGGAGGTCAGCCGGGTCGTGCGACTCTGCTTGCTCGGCGATCCCGACTACCAGGAGGAGTGCTTCGTGGGCGCCTCTCTCAACGCCGTCTACAACGACCACGACACCGCAATGGCCACGGCTCTGTGCGAGACGATCCCGGTGCGGATGCAGGAGGCGTGTTACGCGGCCCGCGACCGGGCGGCCGGGACTTTCTGAGTCGCTTCCCCGTCGTGGGTAGAGCCTCCCCGAGGCGCCCGAACCCCTAGCATCGGTTGGCGTGAGTGCCGGAGACGAGCGTCGAATCGAGCGCGTGGTCACCGTGGGCGGCGGCGCGGCCGGAGCCGGTATCGCGCAGGTCCTGGCCGTCGCCAACCATGAGGTCACCTTCTGTGGCCAGGCTGAGTCCCTCGCCCTGGTACGCACCGAGGTGGACGCGGGCCGCTACGGGTTGCTCGCCGCCTGCGACGCCGGGCGCATCAGCAGCGAGGAGCGCCGGCAGGCTCTCGCCAGGCTGAGTTTCAGCGAGCTTCCCTCCGACGCCCTCGCCGATGCAGATCTGCTCCTCGTCACCGCCGAGGGCCCATCCGAAGCGACACGGACCCTCCTGGCCTCGCTCGAGACCGTTCTGATGGCCGGCGCCGTGCTTGCGTGCAACTCCGAGGGCACCTCGATTGCCGTCCTGGCTGAAGCCCTGCAGCGGCCGGAGCGTCTCGTGGGGTGGCGCTGGGGTTGGCCCGCGCAGACGAGCAAGCTCGCCGAGATCATCCGGAGCCCGCTGACGTCTGCCGGAACCACGGAGACCGTCGTGGAGGTCGCGCGCAGGTGCGGCAAGAACCCCGTCGTCATCGACGACGCGCCGGAGGCGTGGGGCTATGTGACCAACCGCGTCCGGTCCGCGCTGCGGGCCGAGGCCTCACGCATCGTCGAAGAAGGTGTTGCGACCCGGGCGCAGGTTGATCAGCTGATGGTGGATTGCTTCGGGTGGCCGACCGGCCCGTTCGGTCGCGGCGCCCAACCTCACTGAGCTGCCTGCAGGCTTCTCAGAGCGCCGCGAGGAGCCTTTTCACCACTGCTTCTATCGGCGGCCCCGGAGCGGCCGTGAGGCTCTCGAGGGTGAAGGCGATGGCAGTGTCCTCGCCTCGCCGGGAAACCTCGGCCAGCAGTTGCGCCGGGGCCGCTCCGGGCGCTTCGACGAGGATCTGCAACATCAGTGACTCGGGATCCACACCGCTCAGATTGCCCACCGCGCCGGCAGCTGCCCGGAGACGCTGGAACACCTCCTCCGGTGCGCGCCGCCCGACGACGGTGCCGGTGGATCCGGCGCTGCCGGGCGCGGACTCGCTGCGGCGAGCGGGCCCGGGGCGTCCAGCAGCCGGAGGGCGCGACCCTGGCCCGGCTCGAGTCTCTCGGAGGGGCCGGGACGGGGCCGGAGGCGGTAGCGCGCTGCGACCGTTGCCCGTGGCCTTCTGAAGGACGGCGTACGCGGCGGTCAGGCGAGCGGTTCGATCAGCCGCGCCCGGGTCATCGGTGAGGTCGGGATGGTTCGCCCGCAGCAGGGTCCGGTAGCTGGCCCGCACCTCGCTCCAGGTGGCACCGGGCCCCAGTCGCAGGGCCGCCAGGGCGTCAGCGACCTCCACCGCTGCCCGGCACCCCAGCTCAGACGAAGGCCGATGCGAAGATGAGCGACACGATGGTCATCACCTTGATCAGGATGTTCATCGACGGACCGGAGGTGTCCTTGAAGGGGTCCCCGACGGTGTCGCCGACAACTGCCGCCTTGTGAGCCTCCGAACCCTTCCCGCCATGGTTGCCGGCCTCGATGTACTTCTTGGCATTGTCCCAGGCACCGCCGGAGTTGGCCATGAAAATCGCCAGGGCGAAGCCCGACACGAGAGCCCCGGCGAGGAAGCCGCCGAGGGTGTCGATGTCGATGAAGCCGATGATGAGCGGCGCGGCGATCGCCAGAGCGCCGGGCACGAGCATCTCGCGCAGCGAGGCTCGGGTGGAGATGTCGACGCAACGCGACGAGTCCGGCTGCACTCCCTCGGCGCCCTCGCGCAGGCCGGGGATCTCCCGGAACTGGCGGCGAACCTCCTCGATCATCTTGTTGGCGGCCCGCCCGACCGCGTCGATCGTGAGGGCGGCGAACAGGAACGGCAGCATCACCCCCAGGAAGAGCCCGATGAAGACGTTGACGGAACTCAGATCCAGGAACAGCACGCCACCCTCGGCGCCGATGGCCTGCTTGAAGGCCGCGAAGAGAGCCAGCGCGGTGACCGCAGCGGAACCCACGGCGAAACCCTTGGCGACCGCCGCAGTGGTATTCCCCAGGGAGTCGAGGGAGTCAGTCACCTCCCGGACCTCCGGGGGCAGTTCGGACATCTCGGCGATGCCGCCGGCGTTGTCGGCGATGGGTCCGTAGGCATCCACGGCGACCACCACGCCGGTGGTGGCGAGCATGCCGATGGCGGCGATCGCAACGCCGTAGATCCCCCCGGAGAGATCCAAGCCGACGCCGCCCAGCGTGGCGTCCCCGGCCCAGTACGCCAGCCCCACGGCGGTCACGATCAGCCCCACGGAGGCGGCGACGGACACCATGCCCGCCGACAGGCCCGAGAGGATCGTCGTCGCCGGACCGGTGTTCGCCTGCCGGGCGATGTGGCGCACGGGCCGGTAGTGATCGCTCGTCCAGATCTCCGCCACGCGGCCGATGGCGTACCCCACGGCGATCCCGCACACCACGGCGAGGGGCAGGCCCCACGAAGCGCTGCCGTCGAAGAGGATCGCGCCGACGGCGAAGACGCCGCCCAGGGTGAGAATCATCGCGGCGTTGGTGCCCCGGTGGAGCGCCGCGGCGAGGTCCTTGACCCGGGACGTGGTGCCGGCGCGCACGAAGAAGGCGCCGATGATCGAGGCCGCCATCCCGACGAACGCCACCAGGAAGGGGAACAGCAGCAGGTCGCCGAGCAGGCCCTCGCCGGCGTCGCCGACGGAGGTGGCCCCGTAGGCGAACCAGACGTAGGCGACCGGGGCGATGATGGCGCCGGCGTAGCTCTCGAACAGGTCGGCGCCCATGCCGGCGACGTCCCCCACGTTGTCGCCCACGTTGTCGGCGATCGTTGCGGGGTTGCGGGGATCGTCCTCGGGGATGCCGGCCTCCACCTTGCCCACCAGATCCGCGCCCACGTCGGCGGCCTTCGTGTAGATCCCGCCGCCGACGCGGCTGAACAACGCGATGGAGCTGGCGCCGAGGCCGTAGGCGGTAATGACCTGGAAGGCGTCCAGATGCTCGAGCCACACGACGAACAGCAGGTAGCAGAAGCTGAGGCCGAGCAGGCTCAAGCCGGCGACCGAGAAGCCCATGACGGCGCCGCCGCGGAAGGCCAGCGGCAATGCTCGCTGAGGTCCCGTGCGGGCGGCCTGGGTGGTGCGGGCGTTGGCCATCGTCGCCACGGTCATGCCGATCCAGCCCGCTGCGGCGGAGAGCAGGGCACCCAGGAAGTAGGCGATCGCCCCCATCGGACCCCAGTCCAGGAGCGTGACCAGCAGCACGATCATGATGATCACGAACCCCGCCACCCAGCGGTACTCCCGGCGCAGGAAGGTGCGAGCCCCGCCGGCGATTGCCTCCATGAGTCGGACCATGCGGGGGCTGCCGGGGTCGGCGGCGCGGACGTAGCGGTAGAAGTACCCGGCGAGAGCCAGGGCCACCAGCGCGATCGCGCCGGCGAGGTAGGGGATTGCCTGCACTCCTGTGACCTCCTCGGTTCCAAAAGTCCTCCGCAAGCTAGCAGCCGACCCTCGACGCCCGGCGGGTTCGCGATGCGGTCCGACCGCGCCCTGATGCTTGCGAGATGCAACGCCGGGTCACGGCAGTCTGGCTAGAGTTCGATCGGTGGAGGTCTCCACACGACAGGCGAGCGCGCGCCGCCAGCGACGCGACCTTCCAGCAGACGTGCAGGCTGTGTCCTCCGCCGCGCTGGCGTCACACCTCTGGGAGATGCCGGAGATGCACCTTGCCCGCGTGGTCGGGGCGTTCATCGCCGACGATGGCGAGATCAGTCTCTGGCCGGTGGTTGCCCGGCTCTGGGAGGAGGACGTCGAGGTCACCACCCCGGCCATCGATGACGCCGACCATCTGATCTTCGTGCGCTGGGGACGCGGCGCGGAACTGGTACCGGGCAGGTTCGGGATCCCGATCCCGGCACGGAGCGAGACGATCGACGTTCTCGGCCACGATGTCATCCTCGTGTCCGGCGTGCTGTTCGGCCCCGCCGGTGCGCGGGTGGGTCGCGGCCGGGGGTACTACGACCGTGCTCTGGCCTTCCGGAACGCTCCCGATGCGCCGCTACCTCCGCACGGCCCGCTGCTGGTCGGCATCGGCCACGTCTTCCAGTGGGAGCCGCAGCTGCGGTGTCGCCCCCGGGACGTGGCGCTCGATGCCTTCGTGTCGCCGGAGGGCGTGCGGCGCTTCGGCCGCACCTTCGCACCATGGAACTGAGTCGAAGACCCGAGACCCCGCCGGCGGGAGGCGAGCCCCCGCATCCGGCCGCGATCGAGGGCCCGCGCCGCCGCGGGAGGCGATGGCGATGAAGGTCGTCATCGTCGGCGCCGGCGAGGTGGGTTCGTATCTTGCTGAGCGGCTCACCAAGGAGAACCACCACGTGGTGGTCGTCGAGCAGGACCCCGAGCGCGCCCGGCACGTGGAACAGCACATCGACGCCCTCGTGGTCACCGGCAGCGGCAGCCATCCCGACGTCATGGCCGCCGCGGGCATCCGCGCCGCCGACCTGCTCGTGGCCGTCACCACCGACGACGAGGCCAACCTCGTGGCGTGCATGCTGGCACGCCAGGCGGGTGTGGAGCGGAGGATCGCCCGCATCGAGGCCGCCGCCCTGCGGGCGCCGGGGGCCGCCGACCTGTTGCGGGCGGCAGGGGCCGACGAGGTCATCGATCCCGACGAGGAGACCGCGGTCGAGATCCTCCACCTCCTCGACTACCCGGGCGCCAGCGAGATCAACATGCTCGCCGACGACCGTGTCACCGTCATCGGCACCGTCCTCGGGCCCGACTCGCCGCTCGTGGGCCGGCCCCTCTCGGAGAGCTTCGCCCCGTACGGACCCGACTGGGGGTTCCTCATCGGTGCCGTCTCCCGGGGTGACCGCACGGTGATCCCGCGCCGGGACATGGTGCTGCAGCCCGGCGACGTTGTGCGGATCGTGGATCTCGGAACGTCCTCCGACGAGCTCCGGCACCTGCTCGGGCTGGCTCACGCCCGTCCCCACCGCGTGATGCTCCTCGGGGGTGGCCGCACCGGGGAGATGGTCGCCGAGCGCCTCGTCGAGATGCACGCCGACGTGTGCCTCGTGGAGCGGGATCCCGAACGCGCCCGAGAGCTGGCCGAATCCCTGGACGACGTGCTGATCCTCGAGGGCGACATCACCGACGCCGAGTTGCTCGAGCAGGAACGGGTCGACGACCAGGACGCGGTGATCGCGGTCACCGGCAACGACGAGGACAACATCCTGGCCTGCCTCTACGCCAAGTCGATGGGCGTCCCCGAGACGATCGCCCTGCTGCACCGCCTGGAGTTCCTGCCGCTGCTGCGCACGCTCGGCATCGACGGCGCCCTGTCGCCGCGCACCGCCTGCGCCAACGGTGTCATGCGGATCATCCGCGGGGGCGTGCAGGTCGCCACGTACCTGGACACGGACGTCGAGGTCCTGGAGATGACGGTCGCCGACGGCAGCAGCGTGCACGGGCAGCGGATCTGTGACCTCCACCTGCCGAAGGAAGTCCTCATCGCGGCGGTGGTCCGCGACGGAACGTCGCTGATCGGTAGAGGTCACACGGTCCTGCAGGAACAGGATCACCTCGTGGTCTTCGCCCGTCCCAAAGCGGTCGCCGCAGCCCGCAAGCGATTCGAGTGAGAGCCGCGGCGGACCCGCCGGCGAGACGCGGCTCCACCGGCAAGCGGACCCGCTCCCGAGCGAGCACCGACCTGGCCCTCTGGGCCTCGGCATGGGCGACGGGGGTCTGCGGCCTGGGACTGGTGGTGTCCGGGCTGGCCGGACTGGCGGACCGGGCCCCCGCAGTGGCGCTGCTGGCGTTGGGAGCCGGCTGCAGTGCGGTCGCCGGGCTGTGCGTGAGGCGGGCGCGCGTCCCCTCGCACCCGGCGCCCATGGTCATCTTCGTGGCCGCCTGCAGCGCCTGGTTCACGATGATCCTCGTCTCGACCGCGGCGTACCTGCTGACCGGTGCGACCGGATCGCTGCCTGACGCCGTCTTCGAGTCGGTCGCCGGGTTCTGCACCACGAACATCAGCGTCCTGTCCCAGCTCGAGTCTCTGCCCCCGGCGGTGCTCTTCTGGCGGGCGCTGACGCAGTGGCTCGGGGGGCTGGCGGCCCTGGCATTGCTGGCTGCGGCGCTTCCGCTTCACGTTCCGGCGCTCGTCCTGCCCGGCGACCACGCCGGTCTTCCGGACCGTGCCTCGGCCCCGCCCTTCGGGACACAACTCCGCCGGATCGCAGTCGTCTACTGCACCGTCGGAGGACTGTGTGCGGCCGCCTACGCCATTGCCGGCATGGGTCCGCTCGATGCCTTCAGCTACGCCTTCACGACCGCCTCGACGGGGGGATTCGGTAACCATCCCGGCGGCCTGGGGTACTTCGATTCGACGGCCGTGGAATCTGTGGCGACGGTCTTCATGGCGCTCGCCGGCGTGAGCGTGGTGACGCTCTGGTGGGCGGTGCGGGGCCGCTGGGGTGTGCTGTGGCGCTCCTTCGAGTTGCGCGCCTACCTGCTGGTGCTGGCGGTGGGGATCGCGGCGGTCACCGCGCTGACCTGGAGCGACGGCGGCCCGGGGGCGCTGCGACGGGCCGCCGTGACCGTGACCGCGGCCTCGAGCAGCACCGGCTTCGAGCCGGCCGGCTGGTCCGGTTGGTCCTGGGGCGCGCAGGCGCTGGTGGTGGCGCTGATCGCCACGGGCGGGATGGCCGGCACCGCGGGCGGCGGCTTCCAGATGCGCCGCGCCATCGCCGCGGCCCGCTACGCCTACCGGGAACTGGTCACCGAGATCCACCCGCACACGGTGCACGTGGTGAAGATCGGCCGGCGTTCGGTGGCCGAGAAGCCGTTGGCGTTGCTGAACGGCTACCAGGTCCTGTTCGCGGTGGCCGTTCTGGCGGGGGTGTTCGGCCTCAGCCTCGCCGGCATGGATCTCTGGGCCGGCGCCGGCGCCTCGATCAGCGCGCTCGCCACGATGGGACCCGCACCCGGTGCGGATCTGGGCGCACTCGGCGGCGGCGAGCGGGTCGTCCTGGCGTTGCTCATGGTGCTGGGGCGGCTGTCCTTCTTCCCGCTGCTCGTGGTGGCCGGAGGGGCCGTGACCGGGACGCGCCGCCTGCTGTTGGCTGAACGATCCAACGGCCCCAGGACGCACCGATGAGACGGGCGTTCCGTGACGTCTCGGAGTTCTCGCTCGTGCCACGGGCTCCGCACCGCGAGAACCTCTCACTGCACGTCGTGGGTCTGGCCCTCCTGTTCCTCGTCCCGGGGATGCTCATCGCCACGCTCGTGGAGTGGGCCTCGGCGACCTCCGATGGCGAGTGGCCGTTGCTCGTCGCCGCGCTGATAACGGGCGCGGTCGGGGTGATCCTCTTCGTTGGGTTCCGGCCTCCCGACGATGTGCGGCCCGCGGACGTGTTCCCCGTCGTGGTGTGGACCTGGCTGTCCTGCTCGGTCCTGGGCGCCCTGCCGTACGTGCTGGACGCCGATGTCTTCGGCTGGTCGCAGTGGGACTCGGCACTGTTCGAGTCGATCTCGGGGTTCACCGCCTCGGGCTCGACGGTGCTGCTCGACATCGACTCGCACGGGCGCGGCATGCTGCTGTGGCGCCAGCTCACGCAGTGGTACGGCGGGATGGGGATGGTCGTGCTGGCGGTGAGCGTGCTGCCGCTGCTGGGCGTGGGCGGCCAGGAGTTGATGCGCGCCGAGACGCCCGGCCCCGAGAGCGACCGCCTGGCGCCGCGCATCAGCGGCACCGCCAAGCGCCTCTGGCTGGTCTACGCCGGACTCACCGTGGCGGTCGCCGTGGCGCTCTTCGCCGTTCCGGGAGTGGGTCTCTACGACGCCGTGGCGCACGCCCTCACCGCGGCGGGCACCGGGGGCTTCTCGCCCCACGGCGGCTCGATCGGCCACTTCCAGTCGCTCGCCGCCGAGCTGGTGATGGCCGGCGGGATGATCGCCGGAGCCATGAGCTTCAGCCTCCACTACCGGGCGCTGCGGGGGGACTGGCGCGCCTACCGGCGGGCCGGCGACCAGATGCTGTTCCTGAAGATCCTCGCCTCCGCCACGGCGGTCATCACGTTGCTGCTGTGGCTGCGCCAGGGGGCGTCGTTCGGCCTCTCGTTGCGCGACGCCTTCTTCAACGTGGTGACGCTGGCCACCAGCGGCGGCTTCCACAACATCCGCCCGGGCGGGCTGGGGGACTTCGCCGCCTGGACGGCGCCGGCGCAGGTGGTGTTGGGGGTGCTGATGCTGATCGGCGGGGGAGCGGGCTCCACCTCGGGGGGCATGAAGGTGTTCCGCGCCCAGATCTCCGCCGCGCACGCCCTGCGTACGGTCCGCCTGGCCCGCAGGCCCCGCTCGGTGGTGCCGGTCAAGCTGGGCGGGGCGGTGATCCCCGAGCAGGTGGTCGGGCGGGTGCTGGGCTTCGGGACCCTCTACATCATGTCCTTCGGTGTGGGAACGCTGATCGTGGCGTCCCTCGGCGCCGATCCGGTCACCGCGGTCTCCGGTGTGATCAGCGCCCTGTCCAACATGGGCCCGGCACTGGGCGAGGCCGGCCCGTCCTCCAACTTCACGGTGTTCGCCCGCCCGGCCCGGCTGGTCCTGGCCGGGTTCATGATCGTCGGCCGCCTCGAGATCACCGCCGTCTTCCTCGGCGCCGCGGTGATCCTGCGCCACCTGCACCGGCGCCGCTGACGAATCCGCCCGCTCCCGTCACTCGGCGAGCGACGCGCGCCGGGCACCGATCTTGGCCGCGGAAGGGCCTCTCGGTAGAATGACATCCCCTGGCGGGAACGCACGGGGATCGGTCGCCGACGACGCCGGCCGGCGCGGGTGCGCTGACGGGATTCTCCCAGACCTCAGGCGCGCCGGCGGCAACGAACACCGAGCGTCACGAGACGAGACACGATGCCCATCACGCCCGATCTGCCACCTCCGCAGGGTCTCTACCGACCGGAGTTCGAGCACGATTCGTGCGGCGTCGGCTTCGTCGTGGATCTGCAGGGGCGGGCCGGCCATCGCATCGTCGAACTGGCGTTGCGATCGCTCGGCAACCTGGAGCATCGAGGCGCTCTCGGAGCCGAGGTCAACAGCGGCGACGGCGCCGGGATTCTCGTACAAGTACCCGACGCCTTCTTCCGGGAGGTCGTCGACTTCGATCTGCCCCCACCCGGCACCTACGCCACCGGTATCGCCTTCCTGCCCAACGACGCGGCGCGAGCCGCCGAGGCCTGTTCGGTCGTCGAACGGATCGTGCAGGAAGAGGGGTTGGCCGTGCTGGGGTGGCGCGAGGTCCCCACCGATCCCAGCATGCTCGGCGCCGGGGCCCGGCGAACCATGCCGGGATTCCGGCAGCTGTTCATCGCCGGCAACGGCCGGTCCGGCATCGACCTGGACCGCCGCGCCTACATCTGCCGCCGCCGCATCCGTCACGAGATGGACTCCGACGAGGATCCGACCAGCGGCGAGATGCTCGGCTCGATGAGCCTGGCGCACGAAGGGGTCTACTTCCCGAGCCTCTCGGCGCGAACGTTCGTCTACAAGGGAATGCTCGTCGTCCCGCAGCTCACGCAGTTCTATCCGGATCTGCTCGACGAGCGCCTGAGCAGTGGTCTGGCGCTGGTGCACAGCCGCTTCTCCACGAACACGTTCCCGTCGTGGCCACTCGCCCACCCCTACCGGATGATCGTCCACAACGGTGAGATCAACACCGTGCAGGGCAACCAGAACTGGATGCGAGCCCGCGAGGCGCTGCTGGCCTCCGAGCACTTCCCCGAAGGCGCCCTGGAGCGCATCTTCCCGATCTGCACGCCGGGTGCGAGCGACACGGCGCGCTTCGACGAGTGCCTGGAGTTGCTGTGCCTCGGTGGCTACTCGCTGCCGGAGGCGGTGCTCACGATGATCCCCGAGCCGTGGGAGAACCACGAGTCGATGTCACCGGAGTTGACGGCGTTCTACCGCTACCACGCCTCGCTGATGGAGCCATGGGACGGGCCGGCCTCCATCGCCTTCACCGACGGGACGGTCATCGGGGCCGTCCTGGACCGCAACGGCCTGCGGCCGAGCCGCTACTGGGTCACCGACGACGATCTCGTGGTCATGGCCTCCGAGGTCGGCGTGCTGGACATCGCCCCGAACCGGATCGTCGAGAAGGGCCGCCTGCAGCCGGGGCGCATGTTCCTGGTGGACACCAGCCAGGGCCGGATCGTGCGGGACCACGAGATCAAGCACGAGTTGGCCGCTTCCCGCCCCTACGGCCGCTGGCTGGCGGAGAACCAGGTCCGACTCGCTGATCTGCCGCCGGTCTCGGCGGGGCGCAGCGCGGGGGAGCCGCTCCTGCGACGGCGCCAGTTGACGTTCGGCTACACCCACGAGGAACTCCGCATCCTGGTCGCCCCGATGGCCCGGGACGGCAAGGAAGCACTCGGCTCGATGGGCACCGACACCCCGGTGGCGGTGCTGTCGAAACGCTCACGGCTGCTCTACGACTACTTCCAGCAGCTCTTCGCCCAGGTCACCAACCCGCCCCTGGACGCCATACGCGAGGAGATCATCACCTCGGTCTACGGCTGGCTCGGACCGGAGGGCAACCTGCTCGACCCCCAGCCGGAATCCTGTCGGCAGATCCTCATCGATCATCCCGTGATCACCAACGAGCAGCTTGCGCGCCTGATCGACATCGGCCACGTCGACCCCGCGTTCCACACAGCCGTGATCGACTGCCTCTACCCGGTGGCCGAGGGCGGCCCCGGCCTCCGCAGCGCGCTCGACAGGATCCGCGCCGAGGTCACAGACGCCATCGACGGCGGAGCGAACCTCGTCGTACTGTCCGATCGCTTCAGCGACGAGACCCTGGCGCCGGTCCCGTCCCTGCTGGCGGTCGGTGCAGTCCACCAGCATCTTGTACGCGAGCGCAAGCGCACGCAGGTGGGGCTGATCGTCGAGACCGGCGACGCCCGCGAGGTGCACCACATGTGCCTGCTCCTGGGCTACGGGGCGACCGCCATCAACCCGTATCTGGCCCTCGAGTCCATTGCCGACCTGATCGCCCGGGGTGCTCACGGACTCAGCTCCGACACCGACATCGCTGAGGCACACCGCCGCTACATCACGGCGTGTGACAAGGGGATCCTGAAGGTGCTCTCGAAGATGGGCATCTCCACGGTGCGCTCCTACGTCGGCGCGCAGATCTTCGAGGCCGTGGGATTGGGCCACCGCCTGGTCATGGATTGCTTCACCGGCACCATCAGCCGCCTCGGCGGCATCGGCTACTCGCATCTGGCGCGGGAGGTGGAGTTGCGCCATCGCTTGGCCTACGCCCCCAACGAGGTCGAGCGAGCACACCGGGACCTGGAGCTCGGGGGTGAGTACCAGTGGCGCCGCGAGGGCGAGTTCCACCTGTTCAACCCGGAGACGGTCTTCAAGCTGCAGCACGCCACCCAACAGGGTCGCATGGGCATCTTCCGGGAGTACTCACGCGCCGTCGACGAGCAATCCCAGAACCTCGGGACCCTGCGCGGCCTGTTCCAGCTCCGGATCGATGAGTGCGAACCGGTGCCTCTCGAGGAGGTCGAGCCGGTCAGCGAGATCGTGAAGCGGTTCGCCACCGGGGCGATGTCCTACGGGTCGATCTCCGCCGAGGCGCACGAGACCCTGGCGATCGCCATGAACCGCATCGGGGGCAAGTCGAATACCGGCGAGGGAGGCGAGGATCCCCGCCGCTACGTGCCCGACCCCAACGGCGACTACCGCCGCAGCGCCGTGAAGCAGGCCGCCTCGGGTCGCTTCGGCGTGACCAGCCAGTACCTCGTCGAGGCCGACGACATCCAGATCAAGATGGCGCAGGGTGCCAAGCCGGGCGAGGGAGGGCAGCTTCCCGGTCACAAGGTGTGGCCCTGGATCGCCGAGGTGCGTCACTCCACGCCGGGCGTCGGACTCATCTCACCCCCACCGCACCACGACATCTACTCCATCGAGGACCTGGCGCAGCTGATCCACGACCTCAAGAACGCCAACCCGCGGGCCCGCATCCACGTGAAGCTGGTGTCGGAGTTGGGGGTGGGCACGGTGGCGGCGGGCGTCTCCAAGGCCCACGCCGACGTGGTCCTGATCTCCGGCCACGACGGCGGTACCGGGGCCTCGCCGCTCACCTCGATCAAACACGCCGGAACGCCGTGGGAGCTGGGCCTGGCGGAAACCCAGCAGACGCTGCTGCTGAACAACCTGCGCGATCGGATCGTCGTGCAGGTGGACGGGCAGCTGAAGACCGGCCGGGACGTGGTCATTGCCGCCCTGCTCGGCGCGGAGGAGTTCGGCTTCGCCACCGCGCCGCTGGTGGTGATGGGGTGCGTGATGATGCGCGTCTGCCACCTCGACACCTGCCCGGTGGGCATCGCCACCCAGAACCCGGACCTCCGCCAGAAGTTCGCCGGCCGCGCCGAGTTCGTCGTCAACTTCATGGAGTACGTGGCGACCGAGGTGCGCGAGACCCTGGCGCGGTTGGGCCTCCGCAAGCTCACCGACGCCGTGGGGCGGGCCGACCTGCTGGACGTGACCTCCGCGGTGAACCACTGGAAGGCGGAGGGGCTCGACCTGAGTCCCATGTTCCACATGCCCGCGCTCGCGCCCGGCAGCCACCGCTACTGCTTCAACGAGCAGGATCACGGCCTCGACCGGGCGCTGGACAACGAGTTGATCCGTCTCGCCGCCCCCGCTCTCGAGCAGCGGGAGCCGGTGCGCATCGATCTCCCCATTCGCAACGTGAACCGCACCGTCGGCACGATGCTGGGTTCGGAGATCACCCGCCGCTGGGGTCCCGACGGCCTCCCGGACGACACCATCGACGTCCGCTTCGAAGGTTCGGCCGGCAACAGCTTCGGGGCGTTCCTACCCTCCGGGGTCACCTTGCGACTCTTCGGCGACGCCAACGACTACCTGGGCAAGGGTCTCTCCGGCGGACGGATCGTGGCTCGCCCCCACCGCGAGGCGGTCTTCGCCGCCGAGGAGAACGTGCTCGCGGGCAACGTCATCCTCTACGGGGCCACGGGCGGCGAGGCGTTCCTTCGAGGGGTGGTCGGCGAGCGATTCTGCGTGCGCAACTCCGGAGCCGTCGCCGTCACCGAGGGCGCCGGCGATCACGCCTGCGAGTACATGACCGGGGGTCGGGCGGTCATCCTGGGGACGACCGGGCGGAACTTCGGCGCCGGGATGTCCGGTGGGATCGCCTATGTCTACGATCCCGACGGCACGTTCCCGCTCCGGCTGAACCGCGAGATGGTGGATCTCGACCCGATGAGCGACGAGGATCGCGCCTGGCTGACCGCGAGGCTGCACATGCACCACGCCGAGACCGACTCGCAGGTCGCAGCGCGCATGCTGGCCGACCCGCACAGGAACCTGGACCTGTTCGTGAAGGTCATGCCGAAGGACTACAAGCGAGTGCTGGAGGCCACCGAGCGCGCCGGACGAACCGGCACCGACGTGCAGGCCGCCGTCATGGCCGCGGCGCACGACTGAGCCCCAACGGTGGCAGGGGAGGCCGGCCGTGGGTGACCGCCACGGTTTCATGAAGCACGGTCGCACCGTGCCGGAGCGACGGCCCGTGCCGGTGCGCCTCCGGGATTGGCGCGAGGTCTACCGGCCTTTCGGCGCCGACGCCGTGCGCACGCAGGCCTCACGCTGCATGGACTGCGGGATCCCCTTCTGCAACAGCGGCTGCCCTCTCGGGAATCTGATTCCCGACTGGAACGACCTCGTCTACCGCGACCAGTGGCGCGACGCCATCGAGCGGTTGCACGCCACCAACAACTTTCCCGAATTCACCGGCCGCCTCTGCCCGGCTCCCTGCGAGGCCGCCTGCGTCCTGGGAATCAACGAGGATCCCGTCACCATCAAGCAGGTCGAGGTGGAGATCATCGACAGGGCCTGGCAGGAGGGTTGGGTGCGGCCTGTGCCTCCCGCCGAGATCACCGGTCGCAGCGTGGCCGTGGTGGGTTCAGGGCCGGCCGGTCTCGCTGCGGCACAGCAGCTGACACGCGCCGGGCACGAGGTGGTGTGCTTCGAGCGGGCGGATCGGCCGGGCGGCCTGCTGCGCTACGGGATTCCCGAGTTCAAGATGGAGAAGCGATTCCTGGACCGGCGCCTCGACCAGATGTCCGCCGAGGGCACTCGCTTCGTGACGAGCACCGACGTGGGTGTCGACATCTCAGCCGGCGCTCTGCGAGAGAATTTCGACGCCGTCGTCCTGGCGGGCGGAGCCACCGCCTGGCGAGACCTGCCCATTCCCGGCCGGGATCTCGACGGCATCCATCAGGCGATGGAGTTCCTGCCGCCCGCCAACCGGGTCATCGAGGGCGACATCCGGGACCACCCGTTCCCGGCAACCGGCAAGGACGTGATCATCGTGGGCGGGGGGGACACGGGTGCGGACTGCCTCGGTACCGTGCACCGCCAGCGCTGCGCCTCGGTGCAGCAGTTCGAGATCATGCCGCGGCCGCCCGACGAGCGGGCTCCGAGCACACCGTGGCCCACATGGCCACTGATGATGCGGACGTCCTCGGCGCACGAGGAGGGTGGCGAGAGGCTTTACGCCATCCAGACGCAGCGGTTCATCGGCGACGGCAACGGGCGGGTAGCAGCTCTGGGGACCGTGCGGGTCGAGCAGCGCTTCGAGGACGGCCGCATGTCCTTCGAGCCGATCGAGGGCAGCGAGGAGCAGCACCCGGCCCAGCTCGTGCTCCTGGCACTCGGTTTCGTGGGGCCCGAGCGCTCCGGCCTGCTGGACGGCCTCGGAGTGGCCTACGACGGCCGCGGCAACGTCGCTCGCAACGACCATTGGATGACCAGCGTCGACGGCGTCTTCGTCTGTGGCGACATGGGACGCGGCCAGAGCCTCATCGTGTGGGCCATCGCCGAAGGGCGATCCTGCGCTGCTGCCGTCGACCACTGGTTGGAAGGGCGCACGCTGCTCCCGGCCCCGGTGACGCCCACCGATCAACCGCTGCGCTAGCGGCACCGGTCCCGGACCAGAGTCAGGCTGGTAGTGGAGCTCTACCAGCAGCCGGAGGTCCACCGGCGACGGTGGTGGCTGCTCGCCGTCCTGAGCCTCGGCCTCGCACTCGTGATCATGTCGATCGCGGGTGTCAACGTTGCGCTCGCCAGCCTGCAACGCGATCTCGGAGTGGGGTTGACCACCCTGCAGTGGATCAACAACGCCTACACGCTCACCTTCGGGGGGCTGCTGCTGTTCGCCGGCGCGCTCGGCGACCGCTACGGGCGCAGGGGAGCGCTGGTACTGGGGTTGGCGATCTTCGGAGGCGCCGCACTGCTCGGCGGCATGGCCGGGAGCGCCGCGGTGCTCCTGCTCTCACGGGCACTCATGGGGCTCGGGGCCGCGTTCGTCATGCCGACCACGCTGTCGATCATCACCAACGTGTTCTCCCCCCGGGAGCGCCCCAAGGCGATCGCCATCTGGGCGGGCGTCGCCAGCGCCAGCGGGGCGTTCGGCCCGCTGCTGACCGGCGTGTTGATGACCGGCTGGTGGATCATTCCCCCCGGCGGCTGGGAGTTGGCGTTCCTCTACAACGTCCCGATCGCCGCCGCGGTTCTCCTGGCCACCCTGCTCTGGGTCCCACGGTCCAGCGATCCGGACGCCGCCCGGCTGGATCCCCTCGGGGCGATCACCTCGCTGGTGGCGCTGAGTGCGCTCCTGTTCGGCCTCATCGAGGGTCCGGCGCGCGGCTGGACCTCGCCACCGGTGGTTACCGGGCTGGTGGTGGCGCTCGTCATGGGCGCGGGATTCGTGGCCTGGGAACGGCGCGCCGCCCATCCCATGCTGCCGCTGTCGCTGTTCTCCCAGCGCCGCTTCACCGTGGGTGCAGGGGTGAACACGATGTCGTTCCTCGTGCTGATCGGCTTCTGGTTCCTGCTGGTGCTCTACGTGCAGTTCGGTCTGGGCTACAGCCCGCTGCAGGCCGGCCTGACGACACTGCCCGAGGCGGCCAGCGGCATGCTCCTGGCTCCGTTCACCCCGGGACTCGTCAGCCGCTTCGGCTCCGCGCGGGTCATGGCCGCCGGGTTCGGCGTGCTCACCGTGAGCTTCGCCCTGCTGGCGCTGGCCGATTCGACGACCGGCTACGGCTTCCTGGCGGCACCGATCACCCTCGCAGGTGCGGGTCTGAGCCTCAGCACGATTCCCGCCACCAACGACATCATGGCCGCCACACCTCTGGCCAAGGCGGGCGTCGGTTCGGCCGTCAACGACGCCTCCAGGGAACTCGGGGCGGCGCTCGGCATCGCCACCCTCGGCACCCTGTCGACAGTGCTCTACCGTCGCGGCGTCGCGCTGGACGCCCTCCCCGGACCGGTGGCGGACGCCGCCGCCGACTCGCCCGGCGCGGCGCTCGAGATCGCCTCCGGGCTGGCGGCCGGCAACGAACTGGGCGGCGCCCAGGTGGACGCGATCGCCGCCGAGGTGGCGAGCGCCTTCAGCCGGGCGTTCGCTCTCAGCATGCTTGCCGCCGCGGTCATTTCAGCGGCGTGCGGCCTGTGGGTCCTCCTCGCGAGCCGGGATCCCCGCGCCTCCCGGAGCCGGCCGGCGACCGAGGCCCCGAGCGATCGCCGTCACCCAGGACCACCAGCACCGGGCACGTGACGTGGGCGAGTCGAGAGATTTCGATGTTCGCCTCGAAACCTTCCAGGAGCGCGACGAGAGCCTCCCGATCCATCCCCGGTTTGTCGGCGAGTGCATGGAAGTAGGCCATCCCGGGATCTTCGGGGGCTGGGCGGCCGCGACCCGCCGGCGGAACTCAGGATCCCCGCGTAGGATGTTCCTGCCGACTCCCGCGACGACGAGGCGGCGACGCTCCGTGGAGGTCGCACCTAGCATCCGGTCATGCAGCGCATCAGCCTCGAGGACGCAAGCGCGGAGGTCGCCCGGCGATCCCCGGAGATTGCCCGCCTCATGGCCCTGCACGGCCCGTGCCGATTGGGGCAGCGGCCAAGGATCTCCGAGCGGTTCGCATCGCTCGCCCGGGCGATCGTCCACCAGCAGTTGGCCGGAGCGGCAGCGGGCGCCATCTGGGAGCGTGTGCTCGCGGCCCTTGACGGCGACTGCAGCGCATCGAGGATCCTCGATGTCGGACCGGAGGCGCTGAGGGTCGCGGGCCTTTCGGCGGCGAAGGCAGCCGCCCTGCTGGATCTCTCCGAACGCGACCTCGCGGGGGGACTCGGATTGAGGGGACTCGGACGCCTCGGCGACGAGGAGGTCATGACGCGCCTCGTGGAGGTGCGAGGCATCGGACCCTGGACGGCGCAGATGTTCTTGCTGTTCACGCTGCACCGGCTCGACGTCTGGCCCACCGGTGACCTGGGAGTTCGCAAGGGCTATGCCTTGGCGTTCGGGCTGGCCGATCTGCCGTCTCCCCCCGATCTCGAGGCGGCCGGTGAAGCCTTCCGGCCCTACCGGTCCGTTGCAGCCTGGTACTGCTGGAGAGCCTGCGAGCAGGTCTGACCGGTCCTGGGGCTCGGGGGCGCCGGCCGGGCGGACCCTGTCACGCGGGATTGCGCAAGACGACGAGCGAGGCCCCGAGTAGCTTTCCGGCTTGCGCCGGTCGGCTTCTCGGGGCCTCCGTTCGAATCTTCTCCCAGCGGCCGGCCCACTCCGCAGAGGTGGCCCGGTTCCCCCGTCCCTCCCGATCTCTACCGGTGGCCGAAGCCTCCGGCGGTTCCGGTCGGTTCGGGGCAAGCTCACCTGCCTTGCGGCCGGCGAACCCGCCTCCGGTTCCCGTTGCCGGGCCCCGGCGGATCCGATCCTGGCCGAACCTTCCGCCCGGTTCCGCTGGAGTTGCCTCGTTCCGGTTTCCCGGTTCTCGGCTCCTCCTGCGGGCTCCTCTCCTCGCGGCAAGGACCGGAGCAGGTGGTTCGGTTGACGGTTATTCAAGCAACCCCCACCCCTCGGCGCAATCGCGAACGACCGGAATTGGCCGAAATCCCCAGGATCCGCCAAGAAATCCCCAGCTGGAATTCGACTGTCAACAGCCTGAGGGGGAGTTGTCAACGGTCTGATCAACAGGTCCCGCCGGACAGGTGCAACCCCCGCGCCGGAGACCGCCGTCAGCGGTGGTTCCGGTTCGACCGGACCGGCCGTCTCACCACACTCCGCGCGCCTCGAGGACACGGCGCAGGACGCTCGGGCGATCACTCATCAGGCCGTCCACACCCATGTCCAGCAACCGGTGCATATGGTCGGCGTCATCGACGGTCCAGACGTGCACCTGCAACCCGTTCCGGTGCGCCTGCGTGACGAATCGCTCGTCCACCAACCGGCGACGCTCGATGAAGGCGGGCACCTGCACGCAGGCGGCACCGTGGGCCGCAACCGGGACGGGAAGCCCCAGCGACGCCATTCGCAGCCGTGCCACACCCAACGGGCCGAGGCTCCGGCAGACGGCGGGCCCCAGCATCCTCGAGAGGCGTGCCGTCCGCCGCGCCTTGAAGGAGCCGAAGCAGACCCTCTCCGACATTCCCAACTTCAGCACCAGTTCGGCCAGCGGAGCCACGACCTCGTCGCACTTGGGATCGATGTTGAAGCGCACCTCTCCCCAGGCCCCCAGCACGTCCTCCAGCCTCGGCACCGGCGCGACACCCTGCACCCTGGCCGCGGACACCTCTTCCCAGCGGAGTTCGGCGAGCCGCCCGCACCCGTCGGTCACCCGATCGAGCACCGGATCGTGGAACGCGACCACGACGCCGTCGACTGTCAGGCGGGCGTCGGTCTCCAGGTACCGGAAACCCATGTCGACGGCGCGCTCGAAAGCCTCCATGGTGTTCTCCGGGGCCTCCAGACCGCCCCCGCGATGTGCGAATGCCAGGGGCCCGTCGTTGTGGAGGTACGGCGGCACGTGGGCAATAGCGCGCAGGTTACCGACACCGGTAACCTGCCGAGCTGATGGGGTGGGTTCTGGCGCCATGAGAAGTGACCGGCGCAGGACCAAGATCGTTGCGACGATCGGACCCGAATCGGAGAGCCCGCGCTCCCTCGCCGACCTCATGGAGGCCGGCATGGACGTGGCCCGCCTGAACCTCTCGCACGGGTCGCTCAAAGGGGCACTCGTGCTCTACGAGCGGATCCGCCGCGTCGCGGAGGAACAGCACCGCGAGATCGGCATCCTGGCGGATCTTCCGGGCCCGAAGATCCGCATGGCGCCGTGCCCCCGCGGCGGCGTCATGCTCGAGCAGGACGCCGAGGTGATCCTCCGTCCGGGGAGCATTGCGAGCGACGGCCGCATACTCGAAGTGGACTACGACAGGCTGCTCGACGACGTGAAGGCGGGCGACCGCGTCGGACTCGCCGACGGGCAGATCCTGATCGAGATCTCTGAGGTTCGCAGCGCGGACTTGCGAGGTCACGTGCTCCACGGCGGGCTCCTGCGAGGTCGGCCGGGCTGCTACATCCCGGCGGACCGACTCAGCATCGCGACGCCGACTCCCCGCGATCTCCTCTACGCCGAGGCGTTCGTCGAGGCCGGAATCGATTTCCTCGGCGCTTCGTTCGTCCGGGGGCCCGAGGACGTTCGGGCACTGCGAACCGCGGCTCCCTCTCCCGGGCCGCTGCTCGTGGCCAAGATCGAGACCCGGATGGCCGTGGAGAACATCGACTCCATCATCTCCGAGACCGACGCGATCATGGTGGCGAGGGGTGACCTGGGAATCGAGTTCCCGATCGAGGATCTGCCGCATCTGCAGAAGGACATCATCCGCCGTTGTATCGCCGGGGGCCGTCCCGCCATCACCGCCACGCAGATGCTGGAGTCGATGATCGAGTCGCCCATCCCGACGCGAGCCGAGGCTTCCGACGTGGCGAACGCGGTCTTCGACGGCTCGAGCGCCGTCATGCTTTCCGCCGAGACGGCGATCGGTGCCCATCCGACCCAGGTCGTGGCCACGATGGCTCGCATCGCCGAGGAGGCCGACCGCCGCTTCGACCATGCGCGCTGGGCGCGGGACATCACCCAGCTGCGCATGATCAACCCCACGCAGGCGTCACTGTCGATCACCGACGCCATCACGATGGCGGCATCGCGGGTCGTGGGGGAGGTGGACCTCGCTGCGCTGGTGTGCATCTCGGGCAGCGGCTTCACGGTCCGGTCGATGGCGCGCTTCCGCCCCCAGGTCCCGGTGCTCGGCTTCAGCGCCGACCCGCGGACAGTCCGTCAGCTCACCCTCAGCTGGGGAGTCGAGCCGATCTGCCTTGCCAGCGAGATCGCGTACGAATCACGGGTCGCCGACGCGGTCGAGGCGGCCGTGGCCATGGGACGCATCCGGTCGGGGGATCTCGTGGCGGTCCTCGCGGGGATCAATCCGGCGACGCGGAGCACCGACGTGTTGCGACTGTTGCGCGTGCCCCGAGATCTGCGGGAGCTCCGGAGCGCGCCACAGCCGGCGCGATAATGCATCTCGCATCCGGCGTGGCGCCATGGCCCATCCTCGGATCAGCAGCGGCGGCGCCGGGGCCGAAAAGGAGCAGTGGTGAGTGACATATCCATTTCGCTGAGTCCCTCCGGGCCGCCCGAGACGGTGCTCGACGCCGAACCCACCGAGGCGCTCCGTCGCCTGGAGGATGCCCTGCGGGCTCCGGCTGAGGAGAGACGAGCTCTGATCAGCGCCGTCGTGGCGCGCTGGCCGCTCTTCCTCGACGCCTGGGCGCGGCTCGGCTCCGAGGCGCGGGACACCGTCGAGGCCTACGCCTGCTTCCGTGTCGGCTACCACCGTGGTCTCGACAGGCTGCGTCGCAGTGGCTGGCGCGGCTCGGGATACGTCCGCTGGAGATCTCCCGAGAACCGGGGGTTCCTCCGGGCCCTTTCAGGTCTCGCCAGGACAGCCGCACAGCTGGGGGAGGACACCGAGGCGCATCGCTGTGAGCAGTTCCTCCGTCAGCTCGATCCCGACTGGACGCCGGATCTCTTCGAGTTCTGACAGCACCCCGATGACCTTCAGCGGTGCCGTGCTCGCCGGCGGCGACAGCCGGCGGATGGGTAGGGACAAGGCCTTCGTCAGCTACGGCGGGCGACCCCTTGCGGGCATCGCCCGAGCCGCGCTCCTCGAGGCCGGCGCGACCGAGGTGCTGAGTGTCGGAGGAGACCTGCACCGGCTCTCCCGGCTGGGCTTCGTGGCGATCGCCGACGACGCGCCCGGTGAAGGACCCCTGGGCGGACTCCTCACCGCCTTGCGGGTTGCCGCCGCCGGCTGGGTCGTGGTCCTGTCGTGCGATCTGCCGTACGCCAGCGCCGGCACGGTCCGCGAGCTGTTGTCGCACGCCGGCGATGACACCGATGCCGTCGTGCCCCTGCTCGCCGGTCGCCCGCTGCCGACCCACGCCGTGTGGCGGCGGGACTGTCGGGAGGTCCTCCAGGCCCTCTTCGCCGGAGGCGAGCGTCGTATCACCGCGGCCCTCGAGATGCTTCGGGTACGAGGTGTCGCGGTGCAACAGCCGGACACACTCCTCGATGTCGACACACCGGACGAGCTGCGCGGCATGCGGGCCGGTCTCGATCCCGCCGAAGGTGTCCGAAGCGATGCCGTCGCGGGTGCTGCGACAGGGGAGGGTTGCGCCGGACCGCCGCACTCACGGGGCACGGATCGAACGCCGGGGGTCGAACGCTGAGCGACTACGAATTGGTCTCCGACGGCGCGCGCCTGGCGCAACTCGTTGCCGAGGCGTGCGCTGAGCCGCGCTACGCACTCGACACCGAGTTCCACCGCGAACAGACATATTTCCCCCGTCTGGGTCTCGTCCAGCTGGCCTGGGCGGATCGAGTCATCCTCGTCGATCCGCTCGCCGTCTCTCCCGAACCTCTCGGCGAACTGCTCGAAAGCCCGGCGACGGCAGTGATGCACGCCCCTGATCAGGACCTCGAGATCCTGCGACATGCCGTCGGGCGGGTACCCCGCCGGCTGTTCGACACCCAGACGGCCGCGGGTTTCTGTGGCATGCGGTCACCGTCGCTGCGCGATCTCCTCGACCGGTTCCTCGATGTCACCGTCGCCAAGGGTGACCGTCTGAGCGACTGGCTGGGGCGACCCTTGCGACCCGAGCAGCTGGATTACGCCGCCAACGACGTGCTCCACCTGCTGGATCTCCACGACAGATTGCACGCCGCACTGGCGGCACGCGATCGGCTGACCTGGTGCGAGGAGGAGTGCGAGATACTTCGCGTCCGGCAGTCCTCGCCGCGCCGCCCCGAGGACGCCTGGCTGCGGGTACGTGAACTGCGCCGGCTGCCGAGGCGATCGCAACCGATGGCACTGGCCGTGGGGGCATGGCGGGAACGCAGGGCCGCGGCGCTGGATCTTCCGTCCCGCTACGTGCTCAGTGATCTGGCGCTGGCTGCCGTCGTCCAGGCCGCCCCGCGGACACGCGCCGCTCTCAATGCGGTTCGGGGCGTGGACCATCGGGCTGTCGCCGGGACGCCGGGTGCCGAACTGCTGGATGTCATCAGCCAGGCGCGGCGCGATCCGCCGAAGATTCCACCCGCTCCGGCCACCTCCCGCCGATCGCATCTGCAGCCGGTGGCGGCGCTCGTGTCGGCCTGGCTGTCGCAGGTCGCCCGCGACGACGAACTGGATCCGGCCCTCGTTGCCACACGCGCCGACCTCGAGTCGTTCCTGGAGGGTCGGCCGGACGCCCGGCTGGCCGGTGGCTGGCGTTACGAGCGGTACGGCTGCCGGGTCGAGGAGTTGGTCGCCGGCAAAGCGGCGGTGGCATTGGAACCCGGAGGGACGCTCCGTCTCGAGCAACGCTCCGGCCGCCCGCTGTAGGACCGCGCTCGCGAATGCCATCAGGGCCGCCACCTGCGATCCCACTGAAGCCGCACCGCTGCTGAAGCTGCCGGAGATCACTCCGCACGGCGGCTAAACTGAGTGGCCCCGCGGAAACCGCGCGACGAAACGACAGGTCGCGGCCAACAGCGGATAGTTGGAGGCCGGCACCGCGGTGGCCGGCACGTCGAGTTCGGAGTTCTGCTTGTGAAGAAGGGACGCCACCGCCGCTACGAGGAAGCGCGTGCGCTGAAGCGGACCAGCGACAGCTTCGACGAACTCTTCGAGGATGACGAGGAGCCGTGTCCGGAGTGCGAGGCTCTGCCGGGGCACGACCATCGCACCTGGTGCGCGAACAGGGGCGACGCGGAAGTCGACGAAGCGAGCCAAACGTCGGCGTGAGCCCCCCGACCCGCCCGCCGGCCGCGGTGGGTCGCGCGAATCGGGACTGCTGCCGCCGATCGACCCTCAGCCGCCGGTTTCGTCGAGGATCTCGTCGAGCTTGAGGATGTCGTCCTCGAGGACCAGGCCCACGAACGTACCGTCGGCGGTCACCACGGCGAGCATCTCGACGTCCGCTCGATCCATCGCCGCCACGGCATCTCGGACGGTCCACGAGGGCTGTGCGGCGGGAAGGTCGGTGGCGACCATGTCCGCGACGGTGGTCGATTCCCATTCGCTGCGAGGCAGGTCACCGATCTGGTCGAGGCCGCACATGCCCGCGTAGCGATGGCCGTCGACGACCGCCACCTCCCGCTCGCGCCGGCCGAGCACGTGCACGGTCATGAGTTCTGAGATCGTCGCATCGGACGGGACCGTCATCACGTCGGTGCGCAGCACCGACGTGATGGGAAGCATGAAGCGTCGCTCGAGGTGGCCGAGTCGCTCGGCGGCCTGGTGTGACGAGACACTCGAACGTCCCGCCACCAGTTGCGCGACGGCGGCGGCCACCAGCGCCGGGACCACGAACGAGGACCCCTGGCTGGACTCGGCTACGAACATGACAGCCGCGATCGGCGCTCGGTAGCCGGCACCGAGGAACGCGGCCAGGCCGAGCGTGGGATACAGGCCGGTCTCGGTCTGACCGAGGAGGACGCCGACGACCGTGCCCATGAGCACGCCCTGAACAGCCAGGGGGATGAACATCCCGCCGGTGCCGCCCGCGGCGATCGTGGCCAGCGTGGCCACGAGTCGCAGACCGAAGAGAGCCACGATGAGCCACACGCCGCGAGGCACGTCCAGCACCCACTCCGCCGAGCGCACCCCGGGTCCGAGACTGAGAGGTGCTCCGTAGAGGGCGTCCGTGGCGAACGCCAGCCCGCACAGCAGCCCGCCTGCGGCAAGAATCCGAGGGAGGGTGCCGAAGCGCCGGGGCAGGGCCTTGGCACGGCGGACCAGCGCCGCGAAGCCGCGCCCGCCCAGACCGGCGGTCACGCCAACCAGAGCGCCTCCGAGCAGGTCGACGATCGCCAGCGTCCTGATATCGCCCGCGAGCCCTGGGAAGACCGGACTGGTGTCGCCGAGCACGACCGCGAAGATCAGGAAGCTCACCGCGGAAGCCACCAGCGACGGCAGCAGCGCCCGGCGGGTCACGTCGTCGCGGTAGGGGGCTTCCAGGGCGAAGATGACCCCCGTGGCCGGCGCCCGGAATATCGCCGCGACACCGGCCGCGGCGCCGGCCGTGAGCAGCATCTGCATCTCCTCACGGCGCAGGAAACGCTGGAGCAATCGCTGGAGATTGTGCGCCAGGGAGGCGCCGGCGAAGATCGACGGCCCCTCCATGCCCAGCGCGCCGCCACTCCCGATCGTGGCGGCGCCCGCCAAGAGCTTGGCAGGAAGTTGGCGCAGCGGCATGCGCGGTGAGCGCTCGTGGAAGGCCTTGATGTACTCGTCGGAGGTGGCCGGTGTCGTGCCCCGGCCGCCGACGACGTGCAGCAACAGCGCGGCGGCGGACAGGCCGATGAGCGGCGCCAGCGCCTGCTGCCACAGCGGCAGGTGGAAGAGCCTCTCCAGCATGATCTCGACGACCACCTGCTCGAAGGTGGCGACGAGCAGGCCCACGCAGGCGCCGACACCGACTGCCGCTCCCAGCACTCGCGGCAGCCGACCCGCCGGCCGGAATGAGCGGAGGAAGCGCACCGGAGGCGAGGCTATCGGGCCGGTCGGTCGACTCTGGGGCAGACCCGCGAGTCGGGGAGAAGTCCGCGCACGCGCCGCGGCGGAACGCTCGCCGGGCAGACTTCGGGCATGGGTGGAATCGAGGAATCCCTCGGAGAACTCGCGGCACGGCTGTCAGACATCGCCGCGGACATGGACGACCTCGGCTTCGAACACCTCCGGGAAGCGGCGGCCGGCGGCGACCCCGCGCATCTGGCGGTCGAGCGGCGCCTGGTCAGAGCCCGGCGGGCGGTGGCCCGGGCGGTCGCAGCACTGCGGGCCGACGACACGGGTGGGGCGTCGGGCATCTGAGGTCTGATCGGCGTTCCGGGTGGCGCGAGCCGGCGGCCACCCAGGACGATCAGGAAGTGAGGTCCTCGGCGCGCCGCGCCAAGGAGTCGAGGAGTTCGTCGAAGGACTTGGCGAAGGCCGCCACGCCTTCGGCTTCCAGGACCTCGGCGACCTCTGCCAGATCCACGCCGGCGGTCGCGAGAGCCGCGAGAGCCTCTCCGGCGGCGTCAACGTCGGCGTCGATCGTGCGAGCCACCGTACCGTGGTCCTCGAACGCCTCGATCGTGGCTTCGGGGAGCGTGTTCACAGTGTCCGGCCCGATGAGGTTGTCCACGTACATGGTGTCCGGATATGCGGGGTTCTTCGTGGAGGTGGACGCCCACAGCGGCCGCTGCAGGCGGGCGCCGCGGGCCACCAGGGCCTCCCAGCGCGCTCCTGCGAAACACCGCCGGAACGTGGCGTAGGCCAACTTCGCCTGCGCCACCGCGATCCGCCCCTGCAGCGCCGCGGCCTCCGGTGTCCCGATCGCACCCAGGCGCCGGTCGACCTCGGTGTCGACGCGGCTGACGAAGAAGGAGGCCACTCCCGAGATGCCGCTCAGGTCACCGACGCGGGACTCCAGGCCGGCCAGGTAGGCCTCGATGACCGCCTCGTAGCGCTGCAGGGAGAAGATGAGGGTCACGTTGATGCTGTAACCCTCCGCCGTCAGAGTCGCCAGGGCCTCGACGCCCGCGGTGGTGGCCGGGACCTTCACATACAGGTTCGGGGCGTTGATCCGGTCGTGCAGTTGGCGCGCCGCGTCCACCGTCGCCGCCGCGTCATGTGCCAGTTCCGGCGCGACCTCCACCGACACGTAGCCGTCGACACCGTCGCTGGTGTCGTGGACGGGGCGCAGGATGCCCAGGGCGGCACCGATGTCGCTGGTGACGAGATGCCAGTAGCTCTCCTCGGTGCCTGTGCCTCCGGCCGCCAGTTCCGCCAGTTCGCCGTCGTAGGCATCCCCGGACGTCATGGCCTTCTGGAAGATCGTAGGGTTGGAGGTGACGCCGCGGCAGCCCCGCTCCACCCAGCGCGCCAGCTCACCGCCGGTGATCCAGTTGCGCCTGAGATTGTCGAGCCAGGGACTCTGCCGGCCCAGCCGGTGGAGGTCGACCAGTGATGTCATGGGGACTCCCTTCGCTCCCGCGCCGCTCCCGGGGCTGTTCCAGCCACTCCGCGCGCATCGTTCAGCAGTTCCTTCGCGGCGGAGAGCACCCGTCCGGGATTCATTCCCAGCTCCGCCAGCACGACCTCCCCGGGCGCGGACGCTCCGAACCGCTCAACCCCCAGGGCCCGGTGCACCCAGCGTTCCCAGCCTTGGGAGACCCCTGCCTCCACCGCCAGCGACGGCCGGCCCGCGGGGATCACCGACTCCCGATACTCCGCACTCTGGGCGGCGAACAACTCCCAGCTGGGCATGGACACGACCGCGGCGGCGACGCCTTCGGCCTGCAGTTGTTCGGCGGCGCCAACGCACAATGCCACCTCGCTGCCCGAGCCCACGAGTGTGATCCCCGCTCCGTCGGGTTCCGTCAGGACGTAGGCGCCGCGGTGCACCCTCTCGGGATCGGTGCCGACAAGCACAGGCGTTCCCTGGCGGGTCAGGATGAGAGCGGTCGGGCCGTCGCTCTCGAAAGCGACTCGCCAGGCGCCGAGGGTCTCCGGAGCGTCAGCGGGGCGGATGACCGTCAGGTCGGGGATGGCCCGGAGGCTCGCCACATGCTCCACTGGCTGGTGTGTGGGGCCGTCCTCACCGACCCCGAGTGAGTCATGCGACCAGCAGAACACGACTCTGGCTCGGGACAGGGCGGCCAGGCGGACTGCCGGTCGCATGTAGTCGCTGAAGACCAGGAAGGTTCCCCCGACCGGGAGGAGGCCGCCATGGCGGGCGATTCCCACCATGACCGAACCCATGGCGTGTTCACGAACCCCGTAGAACACCTGGCGGCCGTCGCAGGATTCGCGGCCCAACGGTCCCTCCCCGGCGAGTTTCGTCCCCGTGTTGCCCGTCAGATCGGCGCCGCCGGCCAGCAGGTGATCCATGGCCGATGCGGCCGCGTTGAGGCACGCGCCGCTGGCGGCGCGAGTCGCCACGGACGCGCCCACGTCCCAGGGGCCCACGCCGGCGTCCCAGCCCTCCGGTGGTCGAGCCGCCCAGGTACGAGGTAGTTCGGGTTCCCTGCTCACCGCTTCGGCCCAGCGCCGCTCCCACTCCTGACGTAGCGACGTTCCCCGCCCACCGATCTCCCGGTAGTAGGCCAGCACATCGTCCGGCACCCAGAACCGCTCCTCGGGGGGCACGCCCATGGCGGCCTTGGCGCGGCCGATCTCATCGTCCATCAGGGCATAGCCATGGGCGGCGGGCGCGTCCGTAAGGTCGGGGGACGGGTGCGCGATGTGGCTGCGCAGGATCAGCAGAGACGGAGCCCCCGTCGCCATGGCGCGCCGCAGTGCAGCTTCGAGGGCGTCGAGATCGTCGGCCACCTCACCGAGCGTCTCGGTGTGCCATCCGTAGGACGCGAAACGGCCGGCGGGATCGTCCGAGAGCCACAGGTCGGTCCCGCCGTCGATCGACACGCGGTTGTCGTCGTAGACGTAGATCAGCCGACCAAGGCCGAGGTGCCCGGCGAGTGAGGCGGCCTCGTGGCTGACGCCTTCGGCCAGATCCCCGTCGCTGCAGATCACGAACGTGTGATGATCGCAGAGCTCGGGTCCGTAACGAGTGCGCAGCCAGCGCTCCGCCAGGCCCATGCCCACCGCGTTGGCGAAGCCCTGGCCGAGAGGCCCCGTGGTCACCTCCACACCGATTGCCGTCTCGGCCTCGGGGTGGCCGGGCGTTCGACTGCCCCACTGGCGGAACGCCCGCAGGTCGTCGAGCGTGAGGTCGTACCCGCAGAGATAGGCCATCGTGTAGAGAAGGATCGATGCGTGGCCCGCGCTGAGCACGAAGCGATCCCGGTCCGGCCAGTCGGGTGCTGCGGGGTCGTAGGTCATGACCCGGCTCCACAGCACGTGTGCAAGGGGAGCGAGGGCCATCGCGGTGCCCTGATGACCGGATCGGGCGGCATGGGGGGCGTCCATCGCCAGGCCGCGGATCACGCTGATGGCGCGCTGCTCGAGATCGGGACCTGCGAGGACGTCCGTGCCGGCAGGTGCTCCGAGACGGCTCGTTGCGTTCATCGGTCCGCCCCTTCGCCGAACAGGGCGACCGAAGCCGTGAAACCGTGCAGGTAGCTCCGGTGCCCCACGGGCCCGATCTCGCCGGCGCAGAACATGCCCGCCAGTGGCGCCGGCGCGATCGCACCGGACACGACCGAGGCGTCGTGGTCGGCGACCCCGAACAGCCGCTGCCCGCGACCGTTGCACGTGAACAGGAGAGCGCCCTCGGCCTGCCGCCCCGACATCAGCCGGCTCAGATCCTCACCCGCCGTGGTTGCGTCGCGGACGTGGAACTGCACCGAGGTGCCGGTCTCGACGATGTCGCCCACCGCCAGGCCACGGGACTCCCGCTCGATGCCGAGCACCCCGCGAACCAGGAAGTCACCCCTGTCGAACTCGAGCTTGTGCTCGTTGACCACGATGCCGACGTGCAGGCCGCGCTGGACCAGCCCACGTTCGGCATCGCTCAGGCTCCCGACGATCTCCTGCAGGCGCTCGAGGGCCGGAAGGCCACCCAGCTCGTGGATCAGGTTGCGCTCGCCGCGGGTCACGACGTATGGCCGGCCAATGGGCCGGCACCCTTGTGAGACCACCGTGGCGACCTCCGAACCGGATGCCACCAGCAAGCCCACGGCACCGTCGTCGAAGGTCTCGCCTCCGAGCACCAAGCGGTTGCCTCCGGGCGACGAGCCCGTCGAGGCAAGGCCACCGATCACCCGCACCTGGGGGCTCGTGACGTCGATCTCACCCAGGAGACGGTCGACCGGGAAGCTGAAGGGATCGGCCAGCAGCAGCAACGTTTGCGGGCGCTCGTCGATGAGGGCGAGCTCGTCGATCGGCGAGTGATCCGGGCCCAGCGCCCCTCCGAAGCGGACCGGAGCGACATCGGCCTCTCGGGCGCCCCACGCGACGACGGCCGGCACCTCCTCCAACTCGCGATTCCCGGCGATGACAGACACCGCACTGGCTCCGAGCAGGGTTCCGGGAGCAACCCGCTCGGCGATGACGGCAGCCAGCGTGTCCATGGCGTCGAGGTGCGCGGCGGTGGCGAAGAAGACGACGAGGGCGGGGGACTCACCCCCGAACGCCGCGGTCAGGTCATCGGTGACGGCCGCCGCGGCCGCGGCGGTGGAGTCCGCCTCCGAGCAGGCGACGGCGAAACTCATCGATCCCGCGGCGCCGGAGGCCGGCTCACGCGCCCACCGGGGGAGGGGGGAGGAGTGTGTACGGAACGACCGTGGCCTCCCCGTCCCCGAGGCGGCAATGTGCCTCCACCGTGCCGTAGTCCTCGAACTCCATCTCGGCGCGCACGAGACGGAAGCTGAACTTCCCGGGCTCCACTTGCAGGTACTGCACGTTGCGGGCGATCTGGTCGCCGTCGCGCCAGTAGACCACCTCGAGCACGCCGGTGCCCTCGCCGTCGGCGGGACAGCGGACGATCACGACGAGGTGTGGCGCCCACACCAGCGGAAGATTCTCGGGGGCGACCGCCGAGAAGTGCACACCCGTCAGATCGATGCGGGTGGACGGCCCGGACACCTGCCGGACATCGATCTCCTCGACGAAAAGGGCTGCGACGATCTGCACGCTCTGACCGTATCGCCTCCGCCGATGCGATCGGGGGTTCTGCGGACCGGCGAATCGAGGCGCCGGCCGACCCCGAAGCCGCCGGGAGCACCGGTTGAGCCGGGGTGGGGCCTACAGTTTGCATGGCATGTCCCGCATCTTCATTCCCGTCGTCCTGCTCGCAGTCGCCGTCACGACCCTCCTGGTGTCCAACAGACTCGCTGAGGACCCGCCACAGGCTGAACCTCGGGGGATAGCCGGGCCGGAGGTTCCCCTGCTGTCGGCACGGCGCCTGCCCACCGTTGCCACCAGCGCCCCGCCGCCACCATCTCCGCCCCGGGAGGTCACACTGGAGCGCGACCTGACGGCCCTCGCGGTTCACTCGCCGCCCCGGAGTTGCATCGTCGTGCGCCAGGGGGGTGAGGAGTTGTTCGCGAAAGATGCCGACGAGCCCCTGATCCCGGCGTCGCTGCAGAAGTTGGCCACCGCACAGGCCGCTCTGGCGGCGCTGACACCGGACCACGTCTACCGGACCACGGCGATCGCCGAGGCCTTGCCGGTCGACGGGGTCCTGCCCAACGACCTCTACCTGGTGGGTGGCGGCGACCCGCTCCTGGCGACCCCCGAGTACGCCGCACTGCTGGCCTCGCAGGGAGCCGTCCCCACACAACTCGACGACCTGGCCGGGGACCTCGTGAGCGGCGGTCTGAGGCGTATCGAGGGCGGTGTCATCGCGGTGGAGGGTCGCTACGACGGGGCGACCTCGGTGGTCTCCTGGCCGGAGGCATGGGTGGAGAACGGGGTGACCGGAACTCTCAATGCCGTCGCTCTCAACCAGGGGTACCGAACCCCCGAGGGCATCGAGGGAACGGCGGGTCTCCTTCCCGAACCGGAGCCCGCCCTGCGCGCCGCCGCTCTCTTCGACGACATGCTCGAAGCCCGTGCAGTGAGGATCCCCGAGCGGCCCGGCGTATCGGCACGGGACCGCGACTTCAGCAGCTTCGTGACGGTGGGAACGATCGAATCGGCACCACTGGCCGAGTACCTGCGCTTCATGCTGCACGAGAGCGACAACACGACGGCGGAGCTGCTGCTGAAGGAGATCGGTCTGGCCACCTCCGGCACCGGCAGCACTCTCGACGGCGCCCTGGCGGTCCTGGATCTGCTGGCGGCCGAAGCGGGCCAACCGATTCTGGTCTTCCCTCCGGCGGATGGCTCCGGCCTCAGCCCGGAGAACGAACTGAGTTGCCGGCAGGCCGTGGACATCCTCGAGATCGGAGGCGCCGGCGGCCTGCTGGCCTCGTACCTTCCGATCGTCGGCGAGTCGGGGACCCTCCGCAACCGCTTCGGCGATTCGACCGCCGTGGGTCTGGTGAGGGCCAAGACCGGGTCACTCCCGGGCGTGTCTTCGCTGGCCGGGTTCGCCACGGGCACCGACGGCAGGCCGCTGACCTTCGCCGCCATCCTGAACGGTGACGACCTTGCCGATACAACCGCCGATGCGTTCTTTCACCAGCTACTGGAAGTCCTGGTGGCCCATCCCAACCTCGCGGAACCGGACAGCGCTCGCAGCGTCGTCACCGACGAGGGGGGATGACCCCTGGTGGCCACGGAGTCGCCGGCCACCGACTGCTCAGCGGCGCGGGAACTTCCCATGTTCCCCCTCCAGAGGGTGACGTTCCCCGGCAACCCGCTTCCCCTGCACGTCTTCGAGCCGCGCTACAGGGAGATGACGCGCCACTGCCTGACAGGTGACCGATCCTTCGGAGTCACCTTGATCATGCGTGGCACGGAGGTGGGCGTCGATCCCGATCAGGAGCGCAGCGCCGTCGGGACGGTGGCACGTATCAGGACCGCGCAGGAACTCGACGACGGCCGCTGGATTCTGGAGACGACCTGCGTCGAGCGCCTGCGCGTGCAGCGATGGCTGCCGGACAACCCGTATCCGCTGGCTCTGGTCGAACCCTGGCCCGATCTCCCGGCTTCTGCAGCAAAGGTTCGCGAGCGTAGCGACGCCGTCCTGGCGGCCTTCGACCGGCTCCTGGAGGCCCTGGCGGATGCTCGAGCCGGCGCACATCCGAACCGGCCCCGCCGCGACGTCCTGAGCGGCAATCCCTCCCACGACGCGTATCAGCTCTGCGAGGCGGCGCCGCTGGGGGAGCTGGATCGGCTTCGCCTGCTCTCCGCCGCCGGCACCGTCGAGCGGCTCGAACTCCTGAACGAGTTGCTCGGAGATCTCACAGGGACGATTCACCTTCTCAGAGGAAGTACCGGCCGGCCCTCGCGGGACTGAGTCGCGCCGCGTCGACCGGTACCGTCGGGGACAAGGCCGGATGGGGGCCGACGGTAGGCTTGAGGGCATGGTTCCGGCTCCGGGCGACGAGACCCGGTCCTCGCAGGAGTCCGCGGCAGGAACTCAGGCCCCGACCGGGGATCCACCGCGATCGGCCCCAACCGACGACCCGGCCGAGGTGCTCGCCGAACTCCGCGATGTCGTCCTCGCATATTTCCGCCAGGAGGCCGTCGAACCGCTCAAGCGGTTGGCGGCCTGGCTCGGGTTCGGGCTCGCCGGCGGCCTCTTCCTCTGCACAGGCCTGGTACTCCTGGCGTTGGCCGGACTGCGAGCCCTGCAGACCGAGACGGGCGACCACCTTGCCGGCAGCTTGAGTTGGAGTCCGTACGCCATCGTTCTGGCGGGAGTCCTGGCTGCCTTCCTGGTCGCAAGGTCGGCTGCTCGGGCACGCCGCCGCGGCACACCGGAGTCGTCCACGTGACCACCGAGACGGAACACATCACCCGCGACGACCTCGAGGCAAAGCTGAGGGAGGTGGCGGACGCGCTGAACGCCGCCAGCGCGCCGGCTCGCCGGGCGGCATGGCGAGTTGGTGTGCTCTCCGCAGCACTCCTCGTGGTCGCGGCGTATTTCCTGGGCAGGCGTCGGGGCCGTCTGTCGCGGACGTTCGTCGAGTTGCGGCGGTACTGAGGCCGGGAACCGTGATCTCCTTCGGGCGGATGCTGGCCCTCGCCCGCCGGCGCGGCATTACCCGTGGCCTGTTCGGCACGAGCACGGGCTGGCTGCTGGCGGGTCTGGCGGCCTGGGGTCTCCGGGGACTGCGGCGCGCGCTGTGGCCGGCGGTGCCGGGAGTGCAGGGAGTCCTGCGCCTGCGGCCCGGAGAGCGTCTTGCCGTCACCCATGGGCCCCGGCGCCGGCGACCCCGGCAGGGCGCGTGAGCGGCGAGGAAGCGCACAGCACGGCGGCCGCGGGCGGCACACCCTCGACACCCGCCGCCCCGCAGCGTGGAGGTGCCGACCGGGTCTTCGCCGGCGGCGACCTGGTACTGCTCGTCGACCGCAAGGATCGGACCTACCTGCGCCGCCTCGAACCTGGCGGGTTCTTCCACTCCCACACGGGTCTCGTGGCGTGGGACGATCTACTGGGCCACCCGGAGGGCAGCGAGGTCCGCTCCGCGGGCGGGACCCGATTCCGGGCGTTCCGCCCGACGCTGTCCGACTACATCATCAAGATGAAGCGCGGCGCTCAGGTCATCTACCCCAAGGACCTCGGTCCCATGCTTCTCCTCGCCGACATCGGTCCCGGCGACCGCGTCCTGGAATCCGGCGTGGGTTCGGGGGCGCTGTCGCTGGCGCTGCTGCGCGCCGGAGCCGATGTGGTCGGATACGAGATCCGCGGCGACTTCGCCCGCAGAGCGCGCAAGAACGTGCAGGAGTTCCTCGGATCCGAGGCGGCGGCGCGCTATCGCATCGAAGAACGCGACTGCTACGAGGGGGTCGATCTGGAGGACCTGGACCGGGTCGCCCTCGACCTGCCCGAGCCCTGGCGGGTGGTCCCGCATGCAGCAGGGTGCCTGCGCCCCGGTGGCATTCTCGTCGCCTACACCCCCAGCGTGATCCAGGCGGCGCGGCTGCGCGAGACATTGGAGAGGGGGCCGTGGGCCCTGGCGGCCACCGTCGAGGTCCTGCAACGGGGTTGGTACGTCGCCGGTGAGGCCGTGAGACCCGAGCACCGCATGGTGGCCCACACGGGTTTCGTCACTCACGCCCGCCTCCTGCCGTCCTAGGAGCGCCTCGCCGTGAATCTCCTGGACCTGGCGGTGCTGGGTCTGCTCGTGCTGGGAGCGCTTGTGGGGCTGCGAACCGGGCTGGTGCGGCCGGGGCTCGCCTGGCTGGGTGTGGCGCCGGGACTCCTGGCTGCGGTACGGCTGCTGCCCTGGGTTCTCGAGCAGATCGCCGATGACGTCGAGCGGTGGCACCCGTTGGCGTATCCGCTGGGGGTGAGCGCGGGAATGCTCGTCACCGGAGCTCTCGCCGGGCACCTCGCCGGCTCCGTGCTGGGGAGGCTGCTGCACCTTGCGCTTCCGGAATCGCTGCGCAAGGTGGATCGGATCGCCGGATGCATCGTCGCCGCGGCGGCGGTGGGAGCCGTGATCTGGCTACTCGTCCCGATGGCCGCCACCACACCGGGCTGGCTCGCCTCCCAGGCGGAGGGCTCGGTGTTCGTACGCTGGAGCCTGGAACAGTTGCCGCCCCCGCCGGAGGGCCTCGACCGCGTCGTCGGCTGGGTGAGCCTCAACCCCACCTAGCGGGCGACGCGTCGGCCCCTGAGGCGCGCGTTGCGAGGATCAGAACCTGTGAGGGGAGTCTCGAGGGGCGCCCGAGGCCGGCTCAGGCGTCGATCTCGATGAAGATGCACTCCCCGGGGCATTCCTCGGCGGACTCGATCGTCGCCTCTTCCTGACCGGCCGGCACGACGGCAAGGCCAGTGGGGCCTCCCGGATCGCTGAAGATCGTGTCACCCTCGCGCACGTACGCCAAGCCGTCATCGAGCAGAGTGAACACGTCCGGCGCGATCTCCTCGCAGAGACCGTCGCCTGTGCACAGATCCTGGTCGATCCAGACCTTCATCTTGCCGCTCCCCGATTGACTTGCTGGTGCAGCCCTGAACGGCTGATCACCGCGTTTGCGAGTATAGCGTCGCGCCGGAGGTGCCCCGCACGGATACGGTCCCGACGCCGTGGCCGGCTCGACCGGGAGCCCGCTGCCGCAGGACGGCAGTGTAGTCACCTGAACCGATTGCGCCGCGTGTAGGGTCGCATCCGGACGCACCGGAGGGAGGTGAAACCATCGAGGAGATCCCCAAGGATCAGAGCGTTCAGCTCAAGCTCCTCCGCCAGGAGATCGAGGCGCTGCGGCGACGGCTTCAGGACACCCCTCAGCGCATCCGCACCCTCGAGGAGCGTCTCCTGGAGACCAAGGGCCAGCTGGCCCAGGCCGTCTCGCAGAACGAGAAGCTGACCCACACCCTGCGCGAGGCGCGCGAGCACATCAGCGCCCTGCGGGAAGAGGTCGAGAAGCTCACCCAGACGCCGAACGCCTACGGGACCGTGCTCGGGTTGAACGACGACGGCACCGCCGACGTGTTCTCCTCGGGACGCAAGATGCGGGTGGCGATCCACCCCGAGGTCACCGGAACGCTGGAGCGTGGTCAGGAGGTGGCGCTCAACGACTCGCTCAGCGTGGTGCTCGCCCGCACCGCCGATGGGACGGGCGAGGTGGTCACGCTGACCGAACTGCTCGACGGGGGCCGGCGAGCGGTGGTGGGTTGCCGGGCCGACGAGGAGCGGGTCGTCGACCTCGCCGATGGGCTGATCGGCGTGCCGCTCCGTGTCGGGGACCCGATGCTCATGGACACTCGCTCCGGGCTCCTCACCGAGCGCCTCGTGCGCTCGGAGGTGGAGGACCTCGTCCTGGAGGAGGTGCCCGACGTCACCTACGACGACGTCGGGGGGCTCGACGCGCAGATCGAGAAGATCACCGATGCCGTGGAGTTGCCGTTCCTCTATGCGGATCTCTTCGCCGAGCACCGGCTGCCGGCACCCAAGGGGATCCTGCTCTACGGGCCACCCGGCTGCGGGAAGACATTGATCGCCAAGGCGGTGGCCAACTCGCTGGCCACCAAGGTTGCCGCCGCCACCGGCAACGACATGGCCCGGAGCTACTTCCTGAACATCAAGGGTCCGGAACTGCTGAACAAGTACGTCGGTGAGACCGAGCGGCAGATCCGCAGGGTCTTCCAGCAGGCCCGGGATCGGTCCGCCGAGGGCTGGCCCGTCATCGTCTTCTTCGATGAGATGGAATCGCTGTTCCGCATGCGCGGCAGCGGCATCAGCTCGGACATGGAATCCACCGTCGTGCCCCAGCTGCTGGCGGAGATCGACGGTGTGGAGGCCCTGCGCAACGTCATCGTGATCGGCGCCTCCAACCGTGAGGACCTGATCGATCCCGCCATACTGCGGCCCGGCCGGCTCGACGTGAAGATCAAGATCGAGCGACCCGATGTCGAGGCGGCCGCCGCCATCTTCGCCCGCTATCTCACCGTCGACCTGCCCATCGCTCAGAGCGCCGTCGAGACGATCGGCGGAGGCGAGAGGGACAAGGCGGTTCGCGGCATGATCGAGCAGACGGTCGCGGAGATGTACAGCGCCGAGGAGCACAACGAGTTCCTCGAGGTCACGTACCAGAACGGCGACAAGGAGACCATGTACTTCCGGGACTTCGCGTCGGGGGCCATGATCGAGAACATCGTGCGTCGGGCCAAGAAGCTCGCCATCAAGCGGGTCATCGCCGGCGGTCCCGGCGGCATCACCCTGGAGGACCTGCTGGAGTCCGTCGTCCAGGAGCACGCCGAGCACGAGGATCTGCCCAACACGACCAACCCCGACGACTGGGCCAAGATCGCCGGCAAGAAGGGGGAGCGGATCGTCTTCGTGCGCACCCTCGTGCATCGCGACAACTCCAACACCGGCGGCCGCTCCATCGAGCGGGTAGCCACCGGCCAGTACCTCTAACGCCGGCGGGACACGTCCGAACGTGGTCGTCCCCAAGATCTGCGGGATCGAAACCGAGTACGGGATCACCCACCGCGGTACCGAGGAGTCCAACCCGATCACGGCTTCGTCGCTGCTGATCAACGCCTACCTCTCGGGTCTCCAGCACGCTCCGGGCTCGCCGATGGCCCGTGTCGAGTGGGATTTCGAGGACGAGATGCCCGGCCGCGACGCGCGCGGCGTCGGCGGGGGAGACATGGGTTACGAACCCGAGACGCACCTCGTCAACGCCGTGCTCACCAACGGCTCCCGCTACTACGTCGATCACGCCCACCCCGAGATCTCCGGACCGGAATGCGCCGACGCTCGCAGCGCGGTGTTGTGGGATCGGGCGTCCGACGCCATCGCGCAGCGTTCGATGCGAGCGGCCCTGGCCCTTCTCCCGGAGGGCCAGGAACTGGTGGTCTACAAGAACAACTCCGACGGCAAGGGCAATTCCTACGGCTGCCACGAGAACTACCTGATGGATCGAGCCACACCGTTCGGGCGGATCACCCACGGCGCCACCGCGCACTTCGTGACCCGCCAGATCTTCTGCGGGGCGGGCAAGATCGGCACCGAGGCGCCCGGCAGCGACCGTTTCGCCGTTCCCTACCAGATCTCGCAGCGCGCCGACTTCTTCGAGGAGGAGGTCGGCTTGGAGACGACGCTGAAGCGTCCGATCGTGAACACCCGCGACGAGCCACACGCTGATGCCCGTCTCTACCGCCGTCTGCACGTCATCGTCGGCGATGCGAACCTGTCCGAAGTGGCGACCTTCCTCAAGATCGGCACCACGGCTCTGGTTCTCGCGCTCATCGAGCAGGACCTGTTCCCCGACGACCTGTCGCTCGCCACGCCGGTGCAGGCGATCAGGCTCGTGAGTTGCGATCTGAGCCTGCGGCACCCGCTCCGCCTGGCGGACGGCACGACCGCGACGGCGCTGGACATCCAATGGGATCTCCTGGAGCGGTGCGGCAAGTATTGCAACAACTTCGGAACCGACGCGGTGGGCGGCGATGTGGCGCACGACGTGCTCCATCGCTGGGAGTCGATGCTCACCGAGCTGGAGGAAGACCCTCTGGCGCCCGCTACGACCGTCGACTGGGTGGCGAAGTACCGCCTGCTGGATGCGTATCGGGAACGCAACTCGTGCGGTTGGACCGACAGCCGCCTCCAAGCCTTGGATCTGCAGTACCACGACCTCCGTCCCGAGCGTTCCGTCGCCGACCGCTTGGGGCTCGAGCGGCTCGTGAGCGCCGACGAGGTGCTCTGGGCCATCGAGAACCCGCCGCCGGACACGCGCGCCTACTTCCGCGGTCGCTGCCTGCAGCAGTTCGCCCCCCACGTCGTCGCGGCGAACTGGGATTCCGTCGTGTTCGACCTCGGTGGCGAGACCCTCCGGAGGGTGCCCATGATGGAGCCCTCCCGCGGAACCAACCGTCATGTGGCTAGGTTGTTCGAGGAGTGTCCGACGCCGGCCGACCTCATCGGAAGGCTGCAGCAGTGATGGGTGAGTACGAGTGCCATGGCTGAACGAGAGCGGATCCAGAAATCCAACAGGCCGAGTTCCGAGCAGGAACCTGCGGCCGAGGCGCCTGCCGCCAGCCGTTCGGGTGAACGTCTGAAGGCCGAATTGGACGACCTCCTCGATGAGATCGACGAGGTGCTGGAGACGAACGCCGAGGAGTTCGTGAACTCCTACATCCAGAAGGGCGGGCAGTAGAGCCTCTGCCCGGCGCCTCTGCCCGCGAGTCGGGGCCGGCACGTTTGCGACCCGGCGGCGAGTAGCCTCGCGACATGAACCTGCCGCCGCGGCGGACCCTTCCCCTGTTCGGCATCGGCACCGATCCCGGCCCGAGTTTCACCGGTCTACTCGCCACAACAAGCCCCGCCGTTGACCTCGGTGGTGGCCACGGTGAAGTGCCCGGCATCGCACACGCCACGACCGTGGTGGCCCTCCGCCACCGCGACGGGGTCGTCATCGCCGGCGACCGGCGGGCAACGGCCGGCAATTTCATCAGCCACCGCACCATCGAGAAGGTCTTCCCCGCCGGCCGCTACGCCGCTGTGGCCATTGCCGGCGCGGCCGGGCCATCGATCGAGATGGTCCGGCTCTTCCAGCTGCAACTCGAGCACTACGAGAAGGTCGAAGGGCAACCGCTCAGCCTCGATGGCCAAGCCAACCAACTCAGCCAGATGGTACGGGCGAATCTCACCTCGGCGCTGCAGGGGTTGGTCGTCGTCCCGCTCTTCGCCGGCTGGGACGAGCGTCGCGGCCGCGGACGGCTTTTCCAGTACGACGTGACCGGCGGGCGCTACGAGGAGCAGGACTACGCCGCCGCCGGATCCGGCAGCCTGCACGCCGGCACCGTCGTCAAGCTCGGCTATCGAGGGGACCTGGAACCGGCGGCTGCCGCCGACCTCGTCATCTCCGCACTCTTCCAGGCAGCCGACGAGGATGCCGCCACCGGTGGCCCCGACCTCGTGCGGGGCATCTTCCCGGTCGTCGTGAACATCGACTCCGAGGGTTACCGCCGCCTCGAGGACAGCGACGTCGAGGAGCGGTTTCGCTCGCTGCTCGCCTCACTCGAAGTGGGAGTGGGCGGGCCGGACGCCGGACGGAGCGCCGGTGACGCCTCCTGACACCGACGCGGCGCTCAGGGGAACCCGCCGCAGCCGGCAAAGCGAGGATCGACCATGAACATGCCCTTCTATGTCGCTCCCGAGCAGATCATGAAGGATCGCGCCGACTACGCGCGCAAGGGAATCGCCCGCGGCAAGAGCCTCGTCGCGCTGACCTACCGCGACGGCATCCTCCTGTGCGCGGAGAACGTCTCGAACACTCTGCGGAAGATCAGCGAGATCTACGATCGAATCGCCTTCGCCGGGGTGGGCAAGTACAACGAATTCGACCAGCTGCGCATCGCCGGCGTTCGCCACGCCGACCTCAAGGGCTACTCGTACAGCCGCCAGGACGTGGACGCCCGCAGTCTCGCCAACCAGTACGCGCAGATTCTCGGGCAGATCTTCACGCACGAGATGAAGCCCATGGAGGTGGAGATTCTCGTGGTGGAAATCGGTTCCGAGCCGGGAAGCGAGCAGCTCTTCCACATCCTCTACGACGGGACCGTCAACGACGAGAACCGCTCCTCCGTGCTCGGCGGCGACGCCGACGCCATCTCCGAGCGTCTGGCGAGCCTCTACGAGCCGGACCTGGAGGTGGCACCGGCGTTGCGGGTCGCCGCCACATCGCTCGCCGGGCCCGACAGAACCCTCAGTGCCGACGATCTCGAAGTGGCCATCCTCGACCGCACGTTGGGCCGGCGTTGCTTCCGCCGTCTCGACATGGCTGAGATCGACAGCCTGCTGCCCGACGGGGCGCCGGCGACGGCGGGTCAGCCCGACGCCGAGCCGGCGGGATAGAGGTCGCCCGGTGCAACGGCGCATCTACGGGATCGAGAACGAGTACGGCGTCACGTTCGCCCTCGGCAGCCAGCGCCGCCTCAGCCCCGACGAGGTGGCGCGCTACCTGTTCCGCCGGGTCGTGTCGTGGGGTCGGAGCAGCAACGTCTTCCTGGCCAATGGCGCCAGGCTGTACCTCGATGTGGGTTCGCACCCCGAGTACGCCACGCCGGAGTGCGACTCCCTCTACGACCTCGTTGCCCACGACCGCGCCGGCGAACTCGTGTTGGACCAGCAGGTCGCCTACGCCCAGGAGCGTCTCAATGCCGACGGGATGCGCGGCGAGATCTACCTCTTCAAGAACAACACCGACTCGGCGGGCAACTCCTACGGCTGCCACGAGAACTATCTCACCACACGGCGCGAGGAGTTGGCCGAGTACAGCGAGGTGCTCATTCCCTTCCTGGTGACCCGGCAGATCTATGCCGGTGCCGGCAAGATCCTGTTGACGCCCCGCGGCGCCAAGTACTGCATCAGCCAGCGGGCGGAGCACATCTGGGAGGGCGTCTCGAGCGCCACGACGCGCTCGCGACCGATCATCAACACCCGCGACGAGCCGCACGCCAACGCGGAACTCTTCCGCCGGCTGCACGTGATCGTGGGGGACTCCAACATGAGCGAGTACGCCGCCTTCCTGAAGGTCGGCGCGTGCAGCATCCTGCTCCAGATGCTGGAGGAGCCGTCGGTGGTCCTGCGGGACATGACGCTCGAGAATCCCATCCGAGCCATCCGGGAGATCAGCCACGACCTCACCTGCCGGAGACGCGTGCGGCTTGCCAACGGCCGGCTGCTCAGCGCCCTGGACATCCAGCGCGAGTACTTCGAACGGGCACAGGACTTCTCGACGAGATTCGACATCGGCGTGGAGCAGAAACGCGCCCTGCAGATGTGGGGCCACTGTCTCGAACGCATCGAGCAGGATCCGCTCAGTCTCGACCGGGAATGCGACTGGGTGATCAAGTACCGGCTGATCGACTCCTACCGCCGGCGCCACGAGATCGCCTGGGAGGATCCGCGGCTGGCGCTGCTCGACCTCAAGTACCACGACGTGAGCCGCGAACGGGGGCTGTTCTACAAGATGCAGCAGCGGGACATGGTCGAGTCGATCTGCCTGGAGGCCGATGTGGTCGAGGCGATGCACCAACCCCCCCAAACCACTCGCGCCCGGCTGCGCGGCGAATTCGTACGGCGGGCCAAGGAGCGCAAGCGGGACTACACCGTCGACTGGGTGCACCTGAAGCTGAACGACCAGGCGCAGCGCACCGTGCTTTGCAAGGACCCGTTCAAGTCGCACGACGAGCGGGTCGAGAAGCTGATCGCGTCATTGTGAGTGGCCGCGGGGAACAGCGGCGGTGACGACCCCGGCAAGCGCCAAGCTGGAGCGGCTCCTGAATCTCACCGCGGCGCTCCTCGCAACAGAGCGCCTGCTGCCGGCGGCGGAGATCCGTGCCAAGGTCGCCGGCTATGCCAGCGGCGCCGAGGCGTTCCGGCGGACCTTCGAGCGGGACAAGAGCGAGTTGCGCCGGATGGGAATCCCCCTGACGGTCGGCGTGGTTCCCGGCACCGACCCGCCTGTCGAGGGCTACCGGATCCGTCCCCGCGACTACTACCTCGCCGATCCGGGACTCGACGCCGACGAGCGTGCCGCCCTGCACCTGGCGGCGCGCGCGGTGCGCCTGGAGGGCACGGCTCCCGAGGCTGCGTTCTGGGCGCTGGGGGGGCTCACACCCGGCGGCGACGCGGGGCCCGAACTGGCCACCATCCCGTTCGACGAGAACCTGGCCGTGCTCTACCGCGCCATCTCCGAGCGCAGCGTGGTCTCGTTCCGGCACCGCGGCGAGCTGCGCGCGGTCGAGCCGGTCCGCCTCCAGTTCGCCCGCGGTCACTGGTACCTGGGGGGACAGGACCGCGATCGCGGCGCCTGGCGCCACTTTCGCCTCGACCGCGTCGGGGACCTCACGGTCGGTCCGCCGGGGACCTTCGAGCCGGTGCCTGCCTCCGCCGGCGACCTGGAGAGACCACCCTGGGAGATCGGCACGAGTGTTGCGGTCGCGCAGCTGGCGGTGGATGCCGAGGTGGCCGACTGGGCGCTTGCGCAAACCGCCGAGGGCCTCCGTCACGAACGGCGCCCCGACGGGTCGGTGTGGTTGGAGGTGTCCGTCGCCAATCCCGGCGCGCTCCTGGACTTCGTACTCGCCCTGCTCGATCATGCCGAACTCCTCGGGCCGCCGGAGTTGCGAACCGAACTCCTCCGGCGGCTCCGTGCATGTGCCGCGGCCGGATCCAGCACCGCAGAGGGGCCCACCGGGCACCCGAAGGCTTCCGGCTCGACCGGCGCCGGCCACGACACCCCGCGACCCTCCGCAACCGCCGGCCGGCCCGGGCGCCGGACGCTCACGTCGGCTGAGCGGATGCAACGACTCCTGCAGCTCATTCCCTGGGTTGCCGGCCGCGGCGGTGCCGAGCTGGCCGAGATCACCGAGCGCTTCGACTATCCCGCCGGCGAACTCCTCAGTGACCTGCAGCATGTGGTCTTCATGGTGGGAATCCCGCCCTACACGCCCGACGCCCTGATCGAGGTGGAGGTCGAGGAGAGTTGGGTCCAGATCAACTTCGCCGATTACTTCCGTAGGCCGCTCCGGCTGACACCCCCGCAGGCGATCACACTGCTCGTGGCAGCCACCAGCCTGCTCGGCGTGAGCGGCGACGGCGCCCTGAATCGCGCTCTCGCCAAGCTCGCGCAGGTGCTGGGAGTGGATCCCACCGAAGCACTCGAGGTGCACCTCGGCGCCGGAGCCAGCGAGGTGCTGGCGACCCTGCAGGCAGGCTGCGATGGTCACCGGGCAACGTCGATCCGCTACTACAGCTACGACCGCGACGCCGTCACCGAGCGGGTGATCGAGCCCTACCGCACATTCGCCCACGAGGGGGCCTGGTACGTGCGGGCCTACTGCCGGCTGGCTCGTCACGAGCGCACCTTCCGCCTCGATCGCATCTCGGCGGCACAGCTGACCGACGGGTCGTTCACGCCACCCCCCGAGCCGGTCCCTGCGGTGGTCTGGCAGCCGTCAGCCGATGCACCGTGGGTGGATCTGGCTCTCGAGCCTGCGGCGCATTGGGTGCTCGACTATCACCCGACGACCCGGCGCAGTTGGGTGGGAGACACCTGTGTGGCCCGGCTGGAGGTCGGGGGCCTCGCCTGGCTGGAGCGCCTTCTGCTGCGACTCGGCCCGGCCGCGCGGGTCACCGGAAGCAGCGGGATCCCCGCGGATCCCGCAGGCGCGGCGGCGCGACGAATCCTGGCGCGCTACGGCGAATAACCGCAGGACAGCCGATGCCGTCGGTTACGGTGAATGCCCGATGACGCAGCAACCTCCAGGGGGATCAGCGAGAGATCCGGACCCAGCCGACGCCGGATGGGTCGACCACATCCTCGATCAGTTGACCAACCGACCGATGCCCGCGGGACCCGATGTGGAGCCTGCAACGTCGCCGGATCCGGACGAACCCGAGCCGGCACCGGATCCTCCGCCCGAAGCTCAGGATTCGGCGGCGCCGTCGCCGCCTCCTCCGGCCGG
>CAZTZI010000147.1:0-5544 GCA_964618115.1 uncultured Acidimicrobiales bacterium | reverse complement strand
GAGTTCGAGCTCGACGGCTCTTGCCATCTGCGCGGCGTGGGACAACTTCGGGTCTACGAGGCCGTTCTCGATGCGGGAGAGGTGCGACTGGCGGATACCCGTCCGGTTCTCCATCTCGCGCTGCGACATGCGCCGGCTCCGTCGGGCTTTTCGCAACTTGATGTGCCACGATTGGGGTGTGACGCGGGCGGTGGCCATCGGCCGGCCCTCCTTGCTGTGATGACGCCAAAGCATATTTTGGCCTAGTTATGTCAATTTAGCATATTTTCTGGAGTTCGGGCTTGTTCGTATGGTTCGCGAACTCGGACTCCGGTAATCTTCCGCCGGGGTCGGCATTCTCCTCGGGGCGCTGCTCAAGGCCGCGTGCGACAGTATCGTCACTCCTCAAATCGCTTTAGCGCAATTTTCCAACCACGACCCCGGCGCCCGAGAACCCCTTTCTCGCGCGCCTCACGCCACTCGATAGGCCCCGGACACCTCCCGTCTCTACATCCCGACCAAACTTTGCCTGACCCGATCGGTCCGTGACCCTTTCCCCGCCAACTACGGAATCGCCCTGGAATCCTGCCCTGTTACCTGGCATCTCCCGCGGCGTCGATGACGACCCAGTGCATCGCCATCAACCGTTCGAGTGGGGAGAAGTCCGCGATCGGATTTCCCGCCAGACGCAGCCACACGAGCTTCGGCAGGTCGCCGAGCGCCGAGGCGTCCCGCAACCGGTTGCCCGCGAGGTCCAGCCGCCGCAGCGAGTTCAGCTCCCGCAGCAGCGCGGCGTCCGCCACGCGGTTGCTCCCCATGCCGAGGTGGGCAAGTTCGGTGAGGCCCCACAGCGGTACAAGGTCGGACACCTTGTTACCGTCCAGCAGCAGCACCTCCAGGCCGCGCAGTTCCGACAGCGGCCGAATGTCGGCCACACGGTTGCCCGACAGGTCCAGGCGGCGCAGGGCCGTGAGTCCCGCCAGCGGCGAGATGTCCGAGACCGCGTTGCCCGACAGGTCGAGCACGCGCAGGCGCGGGAGACTGGCGAGCGGCGAGAGGTCTCCGACGACGTTGTCGCGCAGGTCGAGCACCTCGACGCCCGCCATCGCCCCCAGCGGCCGGAGGTCGACGATGCGGTTGCCGCCGAGGTCGAGCGCCTCCAGGTCCATGAGCCCCGCCAGCGGGGACAGGTCGACCAGACCCCGGGACGACAGGTCCAGCACCTCGATCTTCCTGCCGCCACCCGGGCCGGCCTCGTACAGCGGTTCCGCAGGCAACTCCGGCGGTATCGCGTCCCGCGCGGCCGTCTCGGCGACTGCCGCGGCTGATGCGTGCCGGACCGGCTGGCCGCTGAGATTCGGTGCCGGATTGTACGAGACGTCCTGCAGCGGGTGCATCGGTACCGGCAGGTAGCTGACGGACAGGTTCTCCGACCGCCCGACGGGCCGCGACAAGGCCAGCAGGGCCTCGCCACCTTCCACCGTGACCGACTCGACGGGGATCGCCACCGCGCCGGCCGCCGAACCCCACGCCACGCCGGCCGCCGAACCCGACGCCACGCCGGCCGCCGAACCCGCCTCCACCACGAAGTCGCCCGGCGACGGTATCGAGCCGCCGTCCAGTGCCCGGTCGTAGCGCAGCGTCAGCGCCGACCCGGACACCGTCGCGCTCGCGAGCGATATGCCCGACGCCGCCCCGCAGGAGACACCCACATCCTCCGAGTGGCGGCAGTTGTGCACGCCCCAGCCCACCGACGTGCAGTCCGCCAGCCGCGACTCGGTGCCGTCGCACTGCACGTCGTCCAGCCAGATGGTCCCCGCGCCCTCGCCGAACGCGGCCTCGCGGTGCACCTCGCCGCCGGTGAGGCCGAGCTGCCGGCAGACCACGGCGGCTTCGTCCGCACCGAACCGGTCGTCGCACACCGTGCCCCACTCACTGTTGTGGTAGATCTCCACCCGGCCTTCCTGCGCCGTTGTGCCGCCGACCAGGCGCACGTCGCCCTCCGCCGCGTCAGGCGCCTCCGCCGGCGGTCCCTCGATAGTCGCCGAAGCCGGCATCGACAGCGGACGGCCGTTCGGCGTACAGATCGCACCGGCGGCACTGCAGCCGCCGGTCGTCGCCGGGAGGCCGACCGTCACGTCGCCGTCGCCGGAAGGCCTGATCCTCAATATCCACCGGTCGTACACGTTGGGGTCGGCCCGGCGCCTGCCCGCGACGGTGCCACCGGTCACCTGGAGGGCGTCCTGGATCGCCTGGTTCTTGTCGAACGGCTCGGTGCCGTCGAACACCGCCTCCGAGAACACGAGCTCGAGCCTGAACACGCTCGACCCGTCATGCTCGGCGGGGACGTTCTCGAACCGCGCCGTAAGCATCTCGTCCGCCGCCTCCGTGCGCCCCTCGCCCGTCGCCGACCACCCGCTGGCGCCTTCCGCATTCCTCGCCAGCACCTGCACCTGGTAGGCCGTGTCCGCCGACAGCCCGGTGATTGTCGCGGAGGCTGCCGTTCCCGCGTGCCCCCAGTCCGCGAAGGCGCCGCTCGCGCCGGCGCGGTACTGGACGTCGTAGTCGGTCAGCGCGGGTCGCCCTGCGTTCCCCGGCGCGCTCCAGGACACCCACAGCGACGTACTCGAAGCGCCCGACACCGTCGGCGCCGACGGGGCGTCCGGCGGCTCGTCCACGTCGGCCACCGCCACCGTCACCGGGATGGTCGCGCCGCCGCCCTTGCCGTCCGACGCGCTCACCGTCACCGAACGGATTGCGCCCGCCTCGTGGTCCAGCGCCGCGGCCGTGCGCAGTTGCCCGGTTGACGCGTGGACGGTGAAGTCCGCGGCATCCGTGCCGGCGAGGCCGTAGGTCAGCGTGTCGCCGTCGCCGTCCGTCGCCGCCACCGGCGCGCCCACCGCCGTGCCGGCCGCCGCGTTCTCCGCCACCGAGCGCGCTGCGCTGGAGCCGTCGTCAAACTCGGGCTCCTGGTTCGACGCCGACAGTGCGGCCAACGCCGCCGAGCAGGATTGCAGGCTGTTGCGCAGGCACACCGGCATCGTGTCGCCCGTGGGCAGCGTCGTCTCGTAGCCGGCGGCGTTCAGCGAGGCTGCGTTGGCGTTTAGCCACGCCTGGTTCCAGGTGAAGGTGTTGGAACTGCGGGTGGCGCCGTCGAGCGGCAGGACCTCGCCCGCCCACTCCAGCACCAGGCCGCCGAACGTGTCGCCGCCGTTGCGGGTCCGAAACGTCACGCCGGCCGGCGAGGCGACGACGATCTGCACCCGCCGCGTGAGGCCGGCGTGCTCGAACTCATCGTCCGCAAGCCCGCCCACGTCGGGGCTGGGCAGGCTCGAGAACCCCCGGCCCGTGGCGTCCCCACCCACGGTTAGGGTCGTGGACCAGAGCGGCGCGACGGGGCCGCGGCCGACGGTCACCGTGTAGACCTCGGAGGTCTCGCCGTCCTCCGCCGTCACCTTCACCCTGATCGTGTTGACGCCGAGGTTCAGGTTCACCTGGAAGCCCGCCGCATTGGCGTCCGCGTCGGTCAGCACCGAGCCGGCGCCGTCGAGGTAAAGCACCGTGGCGCCGCCGTCGCCCCTGGTCCCGTCGATCGTGATCCGGTGCACGCCGCTGGCCACGATTGCGGCGTAGTCGGTGACGGTCGCGCTGAATGCCCGGTTGAGCGCGATGGCGATCTCGGTGCCGCCGTCGTCCCGGGTCAGGCCAAGGCCGCTCAGGGTGGCGTCGCTGGAGGGAACCACGGCATGGCCGTTGATCTCGAGCAAGGGCACACGGTGATCTGTGTACCAGTCCCTGTCCACGGTATGCACATGTCGATGCTGGTCCATGCTCCACCCAGGCGACGCTGTTGAGAAAGTCAAACGATGTCACTGAGATTTTGCAGCCCTTGCTGGTGTTCGAGGCATCCGAATCAATCACCACGAAGTACCTCGTGCTTGCCTCAAGCGTGGCGTTCGAAAGCGCTTCGAATGTCCTGACACCGATTGCATCCGGCGCCCGGCCCAGGGAATGGGCGCTCTCCTGCGGAAGGCCTCCCGCCGTGCTGTTGAAGATCCTGACCCTCAACCCGGCACCGGACTGGGTCTGCGAAACGATGAGCTTCACTGACGTCAGCGCGTAGCCCGCCTCATGGTCACCCGTTTCAAAACCCTGTGCGAAGGTGAACCTGTCTTTCGTGCCGATGAATCGGCCTTGACTGCCGGGCTCATCCAGATTGCCGATGAGCGCATCGGGAGAACCCAGCAGTTCCGCCCGCGTGATCGCCAGCGTGTAGTTCCTGGTGGTGGTTCCGTCCGCAGCCGTTACCTTCACCTGGATCCTGTTGTCGCCGACCGCGAGATCGACCTGGAACCCCTCCTTTTCGGCATCGGCGTCGGACAGCGCCTGATCGCCGCCATCGAGGTAGGCCACGGAGGCGCCGTCGAGTCGAACACCACGAAGTAACACGTGTCCTTCTCGAGAGTGGCGCTCGCCTCCGACTCCGAAGCATCCGCCAAAGCGGCCTTCACGGATGTCAGGTTGTACCCTCGGTCGTTGCTGCCAGTCCTGAATCGAATCGCTTGCGTGCACTTTTCGGTTGGATCGGCATTGGACTTGCCGACAACCGCGCTTGCGGTGTTGGACTCGTCCAGGTTGCTGAGCAGCACGTCGGCCTCTTTCGCCAACCAGCCTTCGAGCGTCAGCACTCCCTGTCCCCGGAATCCCAAACCGTGCGAGGGAGTGTAGGGACGGGCGAGCGCCTTCGCGTCCCCAAGATTGGGGAGGTTTTTGAATGGAGGCGCTCAGGGCGAAGCGGAACAGCGCCAGCCTTGGGTCGTAACGTATTGGTCGCCGGTAAGCCCCGTCCGAAAACGAAGCTGCACTTGGCCGTGGCCCGGCGGAGTCACTGTCCGCGCGCGCCATGAGCTTAATCAATCTGGTTGGGAATGGCGGGCCGCAAGAACCACTCGGGTCGTGGGGAAACAACTCGGGATTTCTTGCTTTGCTCCATCGCGCCCGTTTGTTCGGTGATGGGTGAATTTGCGAAATGATCCTGGGCTTCTAACGAACTAATGCGGGAAACAACAGTTTAGGAAGGCCGGCGCCTTGTGCGGCCGCACGCGTTGGATGTACTCGCGCACGATGCTGATGCCGCCGGTGAAGCCGTTCTCGCGCAGGCGCTGGAAGATCTGCGTGCCGGTGTAGGGGTAGTGTTCCAGCCATTGCCGGATGAGCGGCTTGTAGGGATCGAGCTTGCTCGGCCGCGGCGGCGTCTTGCGTGGCCGGTAGGCCGGTTCGTCCAGCCAGTGGCGCACGGTCTGCAGATGCAGGCCGAGCTGCCGGGCGATCTGGGTGAGGGTGAGCTTGTCGACCTCGTGCAGGAGATGGATGTGGCGGTAGGTGGCGTAGTCGATCATCGCTGCTACCTCGGGTCAGCTAACCGATCGGCAAGCGACCGCGGTCCCCCGTTCCGGCGCCTCGCCGCCGGCTCGACGGTGGTCGGCCGATCCAGCGACAGCACCTGGTAGAGCGGGGCCTCGTAGGCGATCAGGTCGGCATCGATCAGAGCGTGGCGTGCCGCGT
>CAZTZI010000146.1:0-24469 GCA_964618115.1 uncultured Acidimicrobiales bacterium | reverse complement strand
GGCCGTCGCTCGTCGTCCCGGGACTCCGGCACGATCCAGGCGGCGCCCACCAGCACCACGGCGGCCACCGGGACCGCCACGAGGAACACTGATCCCCACCAGAAGAAGTTCAACAGGATCCCGCTGACCGGCGGTCCGATGGCGCCTCCCGCCCCGGCGAACGCCGCCCAGACGGCGACGGCCTTGGGACGCTCGGCGCGCGGGAAGATCACCGTGGCGATCGACAGCGTGGCGGGCATGACGAGCGCAGCCGCCAGCCCCATACCGGCCCGGTAGACGATGATCTGCGTCGGGCTCGTCGAGAAGGCGGCGAGGGCCGAGAGCACACCGAACAGGGCCATGCCGGCCAGCAGCACCCGCTTGCGTCCCCAGCGGTCGCCGACGGCGCCGAACGGCAGCAGCAGGCCGGCGAAGACCAGCACGTAGGCGTCCACGATCCACTGCAGGTCCGATCCGCCGGCGCCCAGCTCTCGCTGGATCGAAGGCAGGGCCACGTTCAGCGAACTCATGCTGATGACCACCATCGTCAGCGACAGGCACAGGATGTACAGGATCAACCAGCGCCGCGGGTGCGGCTCGACATCCATGGCGTGGATCAGCGACTCATATGTCGGGGTCCCGCCGTCGCGTCGGCGGGTGGGTGTGGTTTGTGGCTATGTGGGCGGCTCGGAGGGCGGGGCGGCGTCGGGGGAGTCGTGGTCGCGCAGCAGTTGTCGCAGTCTGGCGTTCTCTGCCTCTTGCGCCGCTGCCTGCGCTTCGGCGGCCTGTCGGGCGTTCTTTTCGGCGCGGTAGGCGGCCCGTTCGGCGCGGTGGGCGGTTTCGGCGGCTTGGCGGGCGGTTTCAGCGCGGGCGAGGTTGTTGAGTGGCTGGGCGCTGCCGGGGGAGTGGAAGAGGAGTTCGTCGTCGTGCCAGGCGATGTCGAGGTCGAGGGCGGTGCTGTGGCCGCGGCGGGCGCCAGCGGCGTCGGCGGTGATCTCGATGGGCGCCCAGCGGCCGTGGTGGAGGCGTTCGCCGTGGAGGATCTCGGGATGGAGCTGGCCGCCGGTGGGGTCGACGCGCCAGTATTCGGCGGCGCCGAGGGCGGCGTAGGTGGCGCGTTTGCGGCCCCGGTCGGCGCTGAGGGTGCTCGCGGAGGCGACTTCGAGGACGAACAGCAGCGCGCCGCCGTGCTGGAAGGTGCGGTAGCTGCGGATGCCGCGGAGTTCCGCGGCGGCGACGCCGGCGAGGACGACCACGTCGGGCTCGATCACCGAGGCGGGCTCGCCTTCGCGGTAGTAGACGTTGAGGTTGGAGGCGACGAAGACGTCGTCGCGGCCGTCGAAGCGCTGCCGCAGCACCGCGGCGGCGTCGCCGCGGACGCGTTCGTGGGGCTCGGACTCAGGCAAGGGCTCGCCGTCGGGGTACAGCGCGTCGAGGTCGGCGCCGGGGCCGTTGTGGGTGAGCGTTTCTGTCACGCACATCACATCCTCTCGCTGACTTTCAGGCAATGCTAACTTCTTTCGTTGTGTTTGGCAACCGTTGTGTCTGGCACGCTGCGGCTGCGGGGCGCGCCTGCCAGCGTAGTCCGGCCCCGCATCCCGCGCCCCCCGGCCCGCAGCCGGGTGCCGGTGGGTCGTCCCCGGTGTCGAGCCGGTTGCGGCGCGGCGCTGCGGCGCAGCCGCTTGTTGCAGCCCGCATGGTCGGGCACATAGGGGAACCACCCCCGCAGGTTCGCCCGGGCCCAGGGCACGAACCGCCGCTCGGAGTCGAACCCCGACAGCGCCGACCTGCCCCTTGGAACCAACCAGCTAGGCCGGTTCGAGGCGCCAGAGAGCGTTGGGTGTGAGGACGTAGACCTCGCCGCCGGGGCCCTGACCGAAGGAGAGCACCGCGCCGGGGGGCGGCTCGCCCCGTGCCAGGGTCAGTTGGTGCGCGCCCGCGGTGTCGCTGTAGCCCCAGAGGGCGCCGTCGCAGTAGTCGCTGTAGAGGTAGACGCCGGTGAGCCCCGGCAGCCGGCCGCCGCGGTAGACGTAGCCGCCGGTCACCGAGCAGCGCCGGTCCTCCCCGTGGCGGTACTCGACAGTCGGGCGAACGTGGCCCGGCGGCTCGGTGTTGGACCAGAACGGGGCGCTGCCCTCGTACGCGCTCCAGCCCAGGTTGGCCCCCCGTCCGGCTCCTCCCGCCGCCGCCGGCAGTCGGGTGACCTCCTCGAGGAGGTCCTGGCCCACGTCGGCCACCCACAGGTCGCCGTTGAGGAGGTCGAAGGAGAACCGCCACGGATTGCGCGCTCCCCACAGCCACACCTCCGGCGCCCCGTCGACGCCGTCGGCGTACGGGTTGTCGGCGGGGACGGTGTAGGGCTCGCCGGCGGGACCGGGCCGCGGGTCGATGCGCAGGATCGTGCCCAGCCAACCATGGGGGTCCTGCCCGGCGCGCAGCGGGTCGCCGCCGCCGCCGCCGTCGCCGAAGCCCAGGTACAGGTAGCCGTCGGGGCCGAACGTCACGTCGCCGCCGTTGTGGTTCGAGAACGGCTGGGGCAGCGACAGCACGAGACGGCCCCCGCCGGCGTCCACGCCGCCGTCGGGCGCCACCGGCCACTCCCACAGTTCGCTCGTCTGCCGGCGGTTCACCGAGGACGTGTAGAGCCGGTCGCCGGCGGGCGAGAAGGCGAGCCCCAGCAGCCCCATCTCGCCCTCGGTGGCGACGCGTGCGGTCATGTCCAGGACCGCGTCGCCGTCGAGTCGCAGCGCGGGCGCGGCGTCGGCGCTGCCGCCGCCGCTCCGCAGGCGCGCCACCACACCGGAGCGCAGCGCCACGTAGAGCGACTCCGGCTCCTGCGCTCGGAAGGCGAGGGCGAGCGGCACCGGGAGCTCGGCGACGCGGGTGAGGGTCAGCCCCAGCGGCTCGGGGAAGCGCGGCCCCGGCTCGGCGACCGGCGGCGCGTCCGCAGGGGCGACGGGGCCGGCGGCGGAGTCGCCGGCCGTGCCGGTGCCACCTGTGGCCCCGGACCCCGTGGGCGGAGTGCCGCCGCCGTCGCTCCTGGCGCTGCCCCCGCCGGCTGTCCCACCGCCGACGGCCGTGCCGTGCCCGTCGCCGGGAGCCTCGCTGGAGACGTGGCCGCTCTGGCCGTCGCCCGTGCCCGTGCCGGCGGTGCCGGCCGGCGACGTGTCGAGCCGCCCGTCGCCGCCCGTCGCACCGGCGGATGCACCGTCTGCTGCGCGGCCCGCTGCACCGGCGGATGTGCCCTGCCCCCCGCCCTGGCCGGCTTCGGCGGGCCCGGCCGGGTCGGACTCGCTCCCGCCGTCCGGTCGGGACGGTGTTTGCGGGTCGGCGCCTCCCGCCGGATCGACCGCGCACGCCGCGGCCACGAGGACGAGTGCCGTCAGAGCGACCGGCGCCAGCGGCCAGCGCCGGGGTCGGAACGCACCACGGGCCACCGGCGAATTCTCGCGCGCCGGGTGGCGACCCGTCGGGGAGCGTGAGGCCGTCGGTGCGGTCGGCGAATTCTCGCGCGCCGGGCGGTGACAGTCGTACCCTTGGGTGGGTGACCTCCGACGGTGTGGCGTCGCTGCTGCGGTTCGATGCCCCCCCGCGCCGTGACTGGGAAGACCTGGTGCGGCGCGGCCTGCGCGGCGAGTCGTGGGACAGCCTCGTCGGCCGCACCGACGACGGCAGCGACGTCCAGCCCCTCTACACGGACGCCGACTTCCCGACCTCCCATGACCCGGCGGGTCTGCCGGGCGTGGCGCCGTTCACCCGGGGGGCGCGTCGCCGCGCCGGTCGCTGGGAGTTGCGCCAGTGCCACGATCTGACCGATCCCGCCGAGACCGCCGCGGCGATCCGTGCCGACGTGGCGGGCGGCGCCTCCTCGGTCTGGTTGCGGCTGCGGCGACCGCCGGCCCCCGGCGAATTGCTGGCCGCCCTCGCCGGCGTGAACCCCGCCGAGAACCCCGTGATCGTCGATGGCGGCCCCTGGTTCGTCGCCGCGGCGGAGGCCGCCGGGGCACTCGCCACGGCCGCTGCCCGCGGTGGCCTCGCTGCGAGCGCCGACCCCCTCGGTGCACTCGCCCGGCACGGGTTCCTGCTCCGGGACCCGGCTGGGGCGCTCGGTGACCTGGTCCCGCTGGTGTCGGTCGCCGGCGAAACCCCCGGTGCCGGGGCGGGCGGGCGGCCCATCACGGTGGACGCAACCGTCTACGCCGACGCCGGGGCGCCGCCCGCGCTCGAGCTGGCCTGCATGCTGGCGACCGGCGTGGCCTACCTCCGCGCCCTGGAGGCCGGCGGCATCGAGCCGCAGCGGGCGGCGCCGCACGTCGAGGCGCGCCTGGCGGCCACGTCCGACCAGTTCGCCACGATGACCAAGTTCCGCGCCGCGCGGGCGCTCTGGGATCGCCTCCTGGCGGCCTGCGGCGCAACGGTCCCCGAGCGACGGGCGCTGCGCTGCTGGGCGGTCACCTCCGAGGCCATGTTCGCGGCGCAGGATCCGTTTGTGAACCTGGTGCGCGCCACGACGGCGGCGTTCGCCGCGGCCGCCGGCGGGGCGGAGTGCATCACGGTCCTGCCACACGATGTCGCCCTCGGGCCTCCCGGCGAGCGGGGACGGCGCCTGGCCCGCAACATCAGCCACCTGCTGGCCGACGAGGCGCACCTCGGCGCCGTCATCGACCCGGCGGGCGGCGCCTGGTACGCCGAGGGCCGCACCGCCCGCCTCGCCGAGGCCGCCTGGCAGCGGTTCGGTGAGATCGAGGCCTCCGGCGGGATGACCGCCGCCCTGCTGGACGGCTCGGTGGCCGCCGCCATCGACGAGGCCGCCGCTCGTCGCCGCGAGCGTCTGGCCGCCGGTGCCGAGCACGTCGTCGGCGTGACGTGCTTCCCCCCGCCGACGAACGACGGAGCCCCCGAACGCGGTCCGGCCGGATCGCCGGCGGACCGCATCGACGGGGCGGCCGTCCCGGCGGACGCCGCCGTGCGCGTCCCCGCGCTGCCGCTGCGCCGCCCCGGTCCGGAGCAGTCGTGATGGGGCCTGCCGCACGGCGAGTGCCGCCCGGGCGGGGGCGCCGGGGGCCGGCCCGAGGGACCATGTCCGAGGCTGTCGCAGCGCCACCGGCACTCGCGCCCGGACAGCCCCGGCGGCGGATTCCGGGCTCCGCCGGAACGACGAGTCGGGGGCGCGCCCGTTCGCAGGGCTCACCGTGAGTGCGATCCCCGACTTCTCGACGGTGCCTTGGTCGCCGCCGGGCGACCGCACCGCGGTCCCTCCCGCCGCCGGCGTGCGGTCCGAGGCCGCGTGCGGTTCGCCCACAGCGGGATCCCGGTCCGGCGGTGACGGCCAACCGCACCGGACGCCCGAGGGCATCGACCTGCAGCGGTTCTACAGCGCGGCTGACGTGGCCGATCTCGAGGCCCCCCACGGCTATCCCGGCCTCGCCCCCTACCTGCGCGGGACGCACCCCACCATGTACCTCACCCGGCCCTGGACGATCCGCCAGTACGCCGGGTTCTCCACCGCCGCCGAGTCCAACGCCTTCTACCGGCGCAACCTGGCGGCCGGCCAGCGGGGCCTCTCGGTGGCCTTCGACCTTCCGACCCACCGCGGCTACGACTCCGACAACCCGCGGGTCACCGGCGACGTGGGCATGGCCGGCGTGGCGATCGACTCCGTCGCCGACATGCAGATCCTCTTCGACGGCATCCCGCTGGACCGCATGAGTGTCTCGATGACCATGAACGGCGCCGTGCTGCCGGTCATGGCCATGTACGTCGTGGCCGCCGAGCTGCAGGGGGTCGCCCACTCGGCGCTCACCGGGACCATCCAGAACGACATCCTCAAGGAGTTCATGGTCCGCAACACCTACATCTACCCGCCGCGGCCCTCCATGCGGATCGTCTCGGACATCTTCGCCTACACCGCCGCGGGGATGCCCCGCTTCAACTCCATCTCCATCTCCGGCTACCACATGCAGGAGGCCGGGGCGACCGCCGACCTGGAACTGGCCTACACCATCGCCGACGGCTTGGAGTACGTGCGCTGCGGCCTCGACGCCGGCCTGGACATCGACGACTTCGCCCCCCGGCTGAGCTTCTTCTGGGGCATCGGCATGAACTTCTTCATGGAGGTGGCCAAGCTGCGCGCCGCCCGGCTGCTGTGGGCGGCCCTGATGCGCCGGTTCGAGCCCGCCGACCCCCGGTCGCTGCTGCTGCGCGCCCACTGCCAGACGTCGGGCTGGAGCCTCACCGCCGACGATGTGTACAACAACGTGGCCCGCACCTGCATCGAGGCCATGGCTGCCACGCAGGGCCACACCCAGTCGCTGCACACCAACTCCTTCGACGAGGCGCTCGCGCTGCCGAGCGACTTCTCGGCCCGCATCGCCCGCAACACGCAGCTGGTGCTGCAGCACGAGAGCGGCACCTGCGCCCCGGTGGACCCGTGGGGCGGCAGCTACTACCTGGAATGGCTCACCGACCGGCTGGCCCGGCGCGCCGGCGAGCACATCGACGAGATCGACGGCATGGGCGGCATGGCGGCGGCCATCGAGGCCGGTGTGCCCAAGGCGCGCATCGAGCAGGCCGCCACCGCCACCCAGGCCCGCATCGACGCCGGCACCCAGGCCCTGATCGGGGTGAACCGCTACCGCCCCGAGGTGCCCGAGTCGGTGGAGCTGCTGGCGGTGGACAACGCCGAGGTGCTGGCCGCCCAGACGGCCCGCCTCGCCACGGTGCGGGCCGAACGCGACCAGGACGCCTGCGACGGCGCCCTGGCGGCCTTGACGCGGTGCGCGGCCGGCGGCGACGGGAACCTGCTGGACCTCTCGGTGCGCGCCGCCCGGGCGCGGGCCACCGTCGGCGAGATCAGTGACGCCCTCGAGCGGGCATGGGGCCGCCACGTCGCCGAAGTCCGTACGATCTCCGGTGTGTACAGCCAGGCCGCCGGCGCGGACGAGTCTGTGGCGGCCGTGCGCCGCCGGGTCGAGGAGACGGCTGCCCGCCACGGCCGCCGGCCGCGCATCCTCGTGGCCAAGATCGGCCAGGACGGTCACGACCGGGGACAGAAGGTGGTCGCCAGCGGCTACGCCGACCTGGGCTTCGACGTGGACGTCGGGCCGCTGTTCCAGACGCCGGCGGAGGTGGCCCGCCAGGCCGTCGAGAACGACGTGCACGTCGTGGGCGTGTCGTCGCTGACCGCCGGGCACCTCACCCACGTGCCCGAGCTGATCGCCGAGCTGGGCGCGCTGGGGCGGGCCGACATCATGGTCGTCGTCGGCGGCGTGATTCCCGAGCGGGACCGTCCGATGCTGTTCGAGGCGGGTGCCGCGGCCGTGTTCGGGCCGGGCACGTCGCTGACCGACGCCGCCGGCGAGCTGCTCGACGCCCTGGCCGCCCGGCAGGCCTAGGCGAGTGCTGACCAGTGCCGCGCCGCATCCATGCGGTCATCCCGGCGCGGGCCGCAATCCATGCTCCGGCGGATCGGGCCGCGTCCGCGATCGATTGCTCAGCGGCCTCCAAGAACGGCTGACGCCGTGACGGCCGGCCCGTCGGAGAACTCCGACAATTCGCCCGGACCGGTCGACCCCAGCGGGTCGCCGGCTGTGGAGGCGTATGTGAACGGTGTGCTCGCCGGTGACCGCACCTGGCTGGCGCGCACGGTGACACTGGTCGAGAGCACCCACCCGGACCACCGGGCCGTCGCCGGCGAAGTGCTGGAGCGGTTGGCCCCGCACGCCGCCGACGCCCACCGGGTGGGGGTCACCGGCCCGCCCGGCGCCGGCAAGAGCACCCTCATCGACGCGCTCGGTGTCCACCTCTGCGAGCGGGGCCACCGGGTGGCGGTGCTGGCCGTGGACCCCTCCAGCGCGGTCAGCGGCGGCTCGATCCTCGGCGACAAGACCCGCATGGCCCGCCTGGCATCGGCTCCGGAGGCGTTCGTGCGCCCGTCGCCCTCCGGTGGGGCGCTCGGCGGTGTCACCGGCGCCGCCCTGGAGGCCGTCGAGGTGGCCGAGGCCGCCGGCTACGACGTGGTGTTCGTCGAGACCGTCGGCGTGGGCCAGTCCGAGGCGGGCGTGGCCGACATCTGCGACACGGTGCTGACCGTCACCACCCCGGCCGGCGGCGACGAGCTGCAGGGCATCAAGCGGGGCATCTTCGAGGTGACCGACGTGCTGGTGGTGAACAAGGCCGACGGCAACCTGGGCTCAGCTGCCCAGCGCACGGTCGCCGACTACGCCGCCGCTCTGCGCCTGCTGCATCCGGGGGGCCCTGCGCACCCCGCGGGGTCGGCGGCCCCCGGGGCCGCCGGCGCGCTCGAGGGCACGGGCCTCGATGATCTCGGGGCGCGGGTGCAAGCCCCCGGCGGCCCCGGCTGGGAGCCCCCGGTGCTGGCCGCCAGCGCGCTCGAGGGCACGGGCCTCGAGGATCTCTGGGCGCAGGTGCAGGCCCACGCCGAGACGCTCCGCCGGGCGGGCCGCTGGAGCGAGCGCCGCGGCGACCAGCGCGTCCGCTGGATGTGGCACCTCGCCAACCAGCAGATCCTGGCCGTCCTGCGCCGGGACCCCCAGGTCCAGGCCCTGCTCCCCGACCTCACCGAGCAGGTCCGCGCCGGCAACCTCCGACCCGCCCGCGCCGCGGCCGAACTCCTCGCCGCCGCGGACCGATAGAGCAATCGCCTTGAGCGCTCGGATCGGCAACTGATCGAACTCGAACGCCGGCCGGAGAAGAGGGCCGGGCTCGGTGGGGGTGAGCACCGAGCCCGGCCGAGGTGCCTCTTGGGGGAGAGAGGCGATCTGTTGGGCCCGGATCGGGGGGGATCCGGACCTGTGCGTTCTAGAAGTCCTCGTCGAATACCACGTTGCCTTCGACGCCCACCTGGTACGCCGAGACGGTGCGCTCGAAGAAGTTCGTCAGCTCCTGCACGTCCTGCAGTTCCATGAACGAGAACGGGTTGCGGGCGCCGTAGCGGGGGGGCAGGCCGAGCTGTGCCAGCCGCTGGTCGGCCACGTACTCGAGGTACTGGCGCGTCTCGGCCACCGACATGCCCGGCACGCCCTCGCCCAGCAGGTCCTCGGCGAACTGGTGCTCGCACTCCACGGCCTCGGCCAGCATCTCGTCGATCTCCGCCGCCAGTGCGTCGTCGAACAGTTCGGGCTGCTCCTGCTTCACGGTGCGCACCACCTCGAGGGCGAAGTTCATGTGGCAGCTCTCGTCGCGGAACACCCAGTTGGTCCCGGCGGCCAGCCCGTTCAGCAGCCCCTTGGAGCGCAGGAAGTACACGTAGGCGAAGGCGGCGAAGAAGAACAGCCCCTCGATGCACGTGGCGAAGCAGATGAGGTTCAGCAGGAACCGGCGCCGGTCGTCGGGGGTGTCGAGCCGCTCCAGGGAGTCGATGGAGCCCATCCAGCGGAAGCAGAACTCGGCCTTGCGCCGGATCGACGGGATGTTCTCGACCGCGGCGAAGGCGGCGTGGCGCTCGGTGTGGTCGGGCATGTAGTTGTCCAGCAGCGTGAGGTAGAACTGCACGTGCAGCGCTTCCTCGTAGAGCTGCCGCGACAGGTACATGCGGGCCTCGGGGGCGTTGATGTGCTTGTACAGGTTCAGCACCAGGTTGTTCGCCACGATCGAGTCGCCGGTGGCGAAGAAGGCCACGAGGCGCTGCACCAGGTGCTTCTCCGAGGCCAGCAGCTTGCGGTCCAAGTCGATGATGTCGTCGGAGAAGTCCACCTCGTCCACGGTCCACGTGTTCTTGATGGCGTCGCGGTACATGTCGTAGAAGGCCGGGTAGCGCATGGGTCGCAGCGTCAGCTCGAAACCCGGGTCCAGCAGGTTCGCCCCCCCGGGCGCGGGCGCGCCCCGGGGGTCCGGCGCCGGCTCGGGCTGTGCAGCGATCTTCTGGATCGGGAACTCGAGGATCGTCACGTCTGGTTCCTTTGGTTCGGGCCTGCGACCGCAGGCCTTGCTGAAGCGCCGTGGGGCAAGTGCCCGCCGCCGCGAATTACAACAGTGAAATATTAGCCGTGTAATTCGCTCGGACGCAATTCGACTGGATCACGGGCCGTTCGAGTCCCTGGCCTGCGGAGCCGCCCGGCTGGTGCGGACTCAGTCGCAGGCCTCGCAGGTCTCGGGGTTCTCCAGCGAGCAGGCTGTCGCGGCGGCGCCGTTGCCGTTCGCCAGGGTGGCCTGGTTGATGCGGGTGGCGGGCCGGGAGCGCAGGTAGTACGTGGTCTTCAGGCCCTGGCGCCAGGCGTAGCGGTACATCGACGAGAGCTTCCCGATGGTGGGCGTCTCCATGAACAGGTTCAGCGACTGGCTCTGGTCGATGAAGGCGCCCCGGTCGGCGGCGAGGTCGATGAGCGCCTTCTGCGGCAACTCCCAGGCGGTGCGGTACAGCTCGCGCAGTTCCTCGGGGATGCCGGAGATGTCGGCGACCGAGCCGTGCGACCGCTTCAGCGACTCCAGCATCCCCCCGGTCCACAGCCCCAACTCCTGCAGGTCGCGCACCAGGTAGTGGTTGATCTGCAGGAACTCGCCCGAGAGGGTCTCCCGCTTGAACAGGTTGGACACCTGCGGCTCGATGCATTCGTAGCAGCCGGCGATCGAGGCGATGGTGGCGGTGGGGGCGATGGCGATGAGCAGCGAGTTGCGCAGACCCACGGCGGCGATGCGCTCGCGCAGGGCGTCCCAGCGGGCCTCGTCGGTGACGCCGACGCCCCACAGGTCCATCTGCAGCCTCCCGGCGGCGGCCCGGGTCTCGGCGAAGCTGGGGTGCGGGCCCGAACGCTCGGCCAGGTCGGCGGAGGTGGACAGCGCCCAGTAGTAGATCTCCTCGGAGATGCGCCGTGAGAGTTCCCGCGCCTCGTCGCTGTCGAACGGCAGCCGCAGTTTGAAGAACACGTCCTGCAGGCCCATCATGCCGAGCCCCACGGGTCGCCACGCCTCGTTGGAGGACCGCGCCTCGCCGGTGGGGTAGAAGTTGATGTCGATCACCCGGTCGAGGTACCGCACCGCTGTCCGGACGACCTCGCCGAGGCGCTCGAAGTCGAAGGCGCCGTCGCGCACGAGGCGCCCGACGTTCACCGACCCCAGGTTGCAGACCGCCGTCTCGTCCGCGCTGGTCACCTCCAGGATCTCGGTGCACAGGTTGGAGAGGTGCACCACGCGGCCCTCGGCGCCGGTCTGGTTGCACTTCAGGTTGGACGTGTCCTTGAAGGTCATCCAGCCGTTGCCGGTCTGGGCGAGCGTGCGCATCATCTTGCTGTAGAGGTGCCGGGCGGGGATCTGACGCTCGTACAGGCCCGCCTCCTCGGCCTCCACGTAGGCCCGCTCGAAGTCCTCGCCGTAGAGGTCCACCAGGTGGGGCGTCTTCTTGGGGTCGAAAAGCGACCACTGCCAGTCGTTCTCGACGCGCTGCATGAACAGGTCGGGCACCCAGTTGGCGATGTTCAGGTTGTAGGTGCGCCGGGCCTCGTCGCCGGTGTTCTCCCGCAGTTCCAGGAAATCGATGATGTCGGCGTGCCAGGTCTCCAGGTAGACGCAGCAGGCGCCCTTGCGGCGCCCGCCCTGGTTGACCGCCGCCACCGAGGAGTCGAGCGTCTTCAGCCACGGCACGATGCCGTTGGACAGGCCGTTGGTGCCGCGGATGAGCGAGCCGTTGCTGCGGATGCGGCTGTACGACAGGCCGATCCCGCCGGCGTGCTTGGAGAGCTTGGCGACGTCGGTGTAGCGGTTGTAGATGGCCTCGAGGTCGTCGGCGGGCGAGTCCAGCAGGTAGCACGACGACATCTGCGGGTGTGCGGTGCCCGAGTTGAACAGCGTGGGGCTCGACGGCAGGTACTCCAGCGACGACATCAGGAGGTAGAAGGCGATGGCGTCGCTGGGGTCGGTGGACAGCCCGCAGGCCACCCGCATGAGGAAGTACTGCGGGGTCTCGATGGCCTTGCGGGTCTCGGGGTGGCGCAGCAGGTAGCGGTCGTAGACCGTGCGCAGGCCGGAGAACTCGAAGAGGTCGGTGCGCTCGTTGTCGATGGCGTCGTTCAGCGCGCCGGCGTTGGTCTCCACGAAGTCGGCGGCCTCCTCGCCGATGAGCCCCAGCAGGCGGCCCGCGGCGATGGACTGCGAGAAGCTGCCGATGCGCTGGTTGCGGACCTCCTCCTCGGTGTAGGTGGCGAGCAGGCGGGCGGCCAGCCGCGAGTAGTTGGGCTCCTCGCAGATCAGCGCGGCGGCGGTGCGGATGGCCAACTCGTCCAGCTCCACGGTCGTGGCGCCGTCGCAGAGGCCGCTGATGGTGCGGGTCGCCACGCGCATGCAGTCCACGCCCGCGAGGTCGCCGCTGCAGCGCTCGACGCGGCGGACGATCTTGGTGACGTCGACCGGCTCGAGGCTGCCGTCGCGCTTGCGGACCCGCATCGGGGAGTTGAAGGTGCGCGCCTCGGGGGCACCGGGTTCGGGGGCGACGTGGGCGCTGTGGCCGTTGCCCTCGGGCCCGGCCGGCGTCTCGGCGCTTTGCTTGTTTGAGTGCTCGACGACAGTCACGCCGGTGCCTCCGCTCGTTGGAACCGTGGCAGGGCCCCGAGAATGACTCTGGCCCGCCACGGAACTACCTACGTGTAGTTGCATGATTGTAATTTGCCTCGGCGAGCCGTGGCAAACGAGCAGGAGAATGCGCTGCTCAGGCGTTCGTCCTTGCGGCGATCCCAGCGATGACGACTCTCGCGGAGACATCGACGATCGCTCGGCGCCGCCGGAGTTCGGGGGCGTCCGATCTGTGGCTCGATGGCGTCCGCGGTTCTCCCCGCGGTTGTCGGCAGGTGCCCGGGCGGCGCTACCGGTGGCGCTCCGGCAGCTCGGAATGGCCGCCTACGGTGTCCACCGGCATCCCCGCCCTCGCCGGCCGGCAGGTGCCCGGGCGGCGCCTCAGGGCGAGATGCGGCCGGCTTCCAGGACGAGCACCTCGTCGGCCAACTCCGCGGCGTCGGCGGGGTCGTGGGTGACGAGGACGACGGTGGCGCCGCCGGCGGCGACCTGCCGGCGCAGCAGGGGCCGCACGTCAATGTCGGTGGCGGAGAACGGTTCGTCCAGCAACAGCACCTCCGGCCCGGCGGCGAGCGCCCGCGCCAACCCGACGCGCTGTGACTGCCCGCCCGAAAGCCGGGCCGGCTTGGCTCGGGCCAGTGTGGTCATGCCCACGGCGTCCAGGGCCGTCGAGGCGCTGCGGCGAGCGGTGGCCCGGCCGGCGCCCGCGCAGCGCGGCCCGAAGGCCACGTTGTCGAGCGCGCTCAGGTGCTCGAACAGCCGCACGTCCTGGAACGCGTAGCCCACCCGGCGTCGCTCGGGAGGCGCCCAGATCCCTCCGGCGGGGTCGTCCACGAGCCGTCCCGCCAGGCTGACGCGTCCCGCGTCGACCGGCTCGAGCCCCGCGAGGCAGCGCAGCAGCGTCGTCTTCCCCGAGCCGTTCGGACCCATGACGGCAGTGATCGAACCGGTCGGGACCTCCAACTCCACCTCGAGAGTGAAGTCGCCGAGGGTCACCCGGACGTCTGCGGAGATTCCCCCGTCCGGCTGGCTCATCGGGTCAGCCAGCGGTCGCGCAGCGCCACGAGCACCACGACCGAGACGGCCAGCAGGACCACGCTGAGGGCGATGGCCTCGGCCGGGCGCCCGGCCTCCAGGGCTTCGAAGGTGGCCAGTGGCAGCGTCTGCGTCCGGCCCCGCAGGTTGCCGGCGAAGGTGATGGTGGCGCCGAACTCCCCCAGGGCGCGGGCCCAGGCCAGCGCGGCCCCGGCGGCCAGCGACGGCGCCACCTGCGGCAGGGTGATGCGCCGGAACGCCACCGACCGCCGTGCCCCCAGCGTGCGGGCGGCTTCGGCGAGCCCGGCGTCGGCGCTGCGCAGGCCCGCCTCGGCGGTCACGATGAAGAACGGCATGGCCACGAAGGTGGCGGCTACCACGACGCCGGCGGTGCTGAACGGCAGCGACCAGCCGAACCAGCTGTCGAGCCATCGTCCCACGAGCCCGCGCCGGCCGAGGGCGAACAGCAGGGCGGTGCCGCCCACCACCGGCGGCAGGACCATCGGCAGCAGCACCGCGACCCGCATCAGCCGTCGCAGCGTCGGCCCGCAGCGTGACAGCGCCAGCGCCAAGGGCAGCCCCAGCACGACCGACGCGCTGGCCGCGGCCGCACTGGTCGCCGCCGAGAGCACCAGGGCGTCGCGGACCCGCGCCGAGCCGAGCAATGCGGGGAGGTCGCTCCAGGGCGCCCGCTGCAGAAGGCCGATGATCGGCGCCACGAGCAGCGCCAGCGCCGCACCTGCCGGCAGCCAGAGCCCGCCGACGGAGCGGGTGCGGGTCTCCCGGCGCTGCCGTTCGGCCCTGCCGCCGCGCCGGCGCGCCCCCAAGGTCGCGGCGCCGGCGGGATCGTGGGACCGGCCGACGCTCATGGGGCCTCGAATCCCGCCGACGCCAACAGGTCCTGCGCCGGCGGCGACAGCACGAAGTCGGCGAAGGCGGCGGCGTCGGGACTGTCGCTGAGCAGCGCCAGCGGATACGGGGTCGAGGCGGGATGCTCGATACCGATGCCGGCGACATCGGCACCGGCGGCTGCCAGGTCGGTCACGTACACGACGCCGGCGTCCACCTCGCCCAGCAGCACCTTCGTGAGCACACTCCGCACGCTGGGCTCGCGGGTGTCGGCCGCCGCCACCAGGCGCGGCCCGCCCACCTGCTCCGCCAGCGCGCCGCATGGCACGTCGGGGGCGCAGAGGGCCAGCACGAGGTCGCGGTCGGTGAGGGAATCCAGACCGGTCACGCCGGCGGGGTTGTCGGGCGGCGTCGCGATGGCCAGACGGTTCCGGGCGAACGTCGTCACGCGCCGGGCGTCCACCTGTGCTGCCGCGGGTTCGTCGGCGGCGGCGAACACGTCGGCCGGAGCGCCGGCGTTGATCTGGGCGGCGAGCCGGCTGCTGCCGGCGAACTGCAGCGTCACCTCGACGTCGGGATGCGCTTCCTCGAAGGCGGCGGCGATGTCGCCGAACACGTCGGTCAGCGACGAGGCCGCGAAGACGGTCACGTTCCGCCGCCCGGCCGCGGGCCCGTTCCCCCCGTCGCCGCAGGAGACCGCGGCCGCCAGCGCCGCGCCGCCGGCCACCAGCGCCGCCGCGCGCAGGGCCGCCCGGAGGCGGCGCGGACCGGGGGGTTCAGGCACCGAGGCTCACGAGCCGGGGCGTTCCACCACGACGTTGGTGGACTTGACCACCGCGGCGGCCTCGGTGCCCGGCGCCAGTCCCATGTCCTCGGCCGCCTCGCGTGTCATGAGCGAGACCACCCGGTGGGGCCCGGCCTGGATCTCCACCTGCGCCGTCACGTCGTCGGCGACGACCCGGGTGACGAGCCCGGCGAAGCGGTTGCGCGCCGAGACCCGGCTGCGGCCCTCGCCGGGATCGTCCGCCCGCTCGGTTGCGAGTCGGGCCAGATCGGCGCCGTCCACGAGGCGCTGGCCGCCGGCGGTGCGCACGACCGCCAGTCGGCCGTCGTCGGCCCAGCGCCGCACGGTGTCGACCGAGACGCCGAGCAACTCGGCTGCGTGCCCGATCCGGTAGAGGGGTGCCGGCTGCGATGACCGCATCTTGAAGCTATTCCCTTCGATTCACTGGCAAACAAGAGAATTATAGATAGAAAACCTTGTCTGGGCGAATTCGAGCGGCCGTCCGGCCGCGCGCTGGTCGGCGCCCTCGTAGTGTGTCCAGCCGAACGACTCGATCGGAGCCTCCCCGAGGGCGCGGCTCCGCCCCTCCTGAGGAGTGCCACGATGAGCACCGCTTCGCAACTTGCCCAGGTCGCCGAGGCAGACGACGAGGCCGCCGGGCTGCTCGACGCCTGCGGCCAGGATCCGTCGCGCATCTGCAATTGGGTCTTCGACCGGACGGGCAACGGTTTCCTGGCCGCGGCCACCGAGTGGGTGGTCGAGCGGCCCATGAAAGTCGTGCTGATCGGCCTCGGGGCCTACATCGTGAGCCGCCTGGCGCGTCGGGGCGTGCGTCTCGCCGCCGAGCGCATCGTCGCCACGACCACCAGCGCTCGCCTGGCCGGCATCCGCGCCCAGGGCCCGATCAAGATCCTGGCGGGTGCCGAGGAGAACAAGCGCGCCCAGGCCCGCTCCGACACGCTCACCTCGGTGCTGTCCAGCGTCATCACCGCAGTCGTCTGGAGCGTGGCCGCCCTCATGATGCTGGGTGTCTTCGACATCAACATCGGTCCGCTGCTGGCCGGTGCCAGCATCGCCGGCGTGGCCATCGGCTTCGGGTCCCAGACCATCGTCAAGGACTTCATGTCGGGGCTGTTCATGCTCGTCGAGGACCAGTTCGGCGTGGGCGACGTGATCGACGTGGGTCCCGTGACCGGGACGGTGGAGGCGGTGTCGCTGCGCACGACGACGATCCGCGACGTGTCGGGAACCGTGTGGCACGTCCCCAACGGCGAGGTCGCCAGGGTCGGCAACTACTCCCAGCTCTGGTCCCGGGCACTGCTGGACGTCGAGGTGTCCTACGACACCGACCTGCGCTTCGCCGAGGGGGTCATCCAGCGTGTCGCCAACGAGATGTGGGACGACCCCGAGTGGGGCGGCGACGAACTCATGGAGGCGCCGGAGGTGTGGGGCGTCCAGAGCCTCGGCGCCAGCGGCATCGCCATCCGTCTCGTGGTCAAGACCGAGCCCTCGGTGCAGTGGAAGGTGGAGCGGGAGCTGCGGCTGCGCATCAAGGAGGCGTTCGACGAGGCCGGCATCGAGATCCCGTTCCCGCAGCGCACGCTGTGGCTGCGCGACCAGGGACAGCACCGGTTGGCCGAGGCGCCGGATCCCGCCACCATCGAGACCGTGGAGCCGCCCCGCCACCGCACGGTCGTCTCCGACGCCGACGGCGACTGACCCTCGGGCCCCGGTCGGGTCCGGTCGGAGTGCCGGCGGCCGTCGTCGGGAGCGTCCGGCGAAATCGCTCCGCGAGCCGCCCCCCGCACCCCTCCCTCGCGGTCGGGCCTGGTTCGGTCGCCGGCGCTGCCTACTCAGCCGCCAGGCGGGCTTCGATGCTCGGCGCCTCGCTGTCGGCGGCGGGGCTCAGCACCAACTCGACGATGTTGCCGGCGTCGCACAGGTCTCCGCCGGCCGCGGCCAGGGCCTCCAGGAAGTCCGCCGGCGCCGTGACGTGTGCCTGGGTGACGGGGGTGCGCAGCTTGCGGCGGGCCTCGCTCTTGGCGCGGCGCACCTGGCCCAGCACCTCTGAGGCGGCGGCCAGCACGGCGGGGTCGCCGGCGGGGGGCAGTTCGGATCGCTGCGGCCACGGTGCCCGGTGGATGGAGCCCTGCTGCCACCATGACCAGGCCTCCTCGCAGGCGTAGGGCAGGAACGGCGCGAACAGCCGCTGCAGCACGCTCAGGGCGATCCGCAGGCAGGCCCGGGCGCTGGCGCCGTCGCTGCCGTCCCGGTAGGCCCGGTTCTTGACCAGCTCCATGTAGTTGTCGGTGAAGTCCCGGAAGAACCGCTCGGTGCGCTCCAGCGCCCGCGCGTAGTCGAAGCCCTCGAAGGCCTCGGTGGCGGCGTCGATCAGCTCGCCGAGGTTGGCGAGGAGCGCCAGGTCGATGGCCTCGGTGGCGGCACGGGCCGCGGTCGCCCCGGCGGCGGCTTCAGTGGATTCCGGCCTCTGCCTCGATGGCGGGGCAGGGGTCTCGTCGGTTTCGACGGCAGCGCCGGCACCGTCATCATCCGCGCCGGCCAGGCCCAGCACGAAGCGGGCGGCGTTGAGGATCTTGATGGCCAGGCGGCGCCCCACCTTGATCTGCGACTCGTCGAAGGCGGTGTCGGTGCCGGGGCGCCCGCAGGCCGCCCAGTAGCGCACCGCGTCGGCGCCGTAGGTCTCCAGCAGCCCGACCGGCGTGACGACGTTGCCCTTCGACTTGGACATCTTCTTGCGGTCCGGGTCCAGCACCCACCCCGAGATGGCCGCCCGCCGCCAGGGCAGCGAGTCGTGCTCCAGGTGGCCGCGCACCACCGTGGAGAACAGCCAGGTGCGGATGATCTCGTGCGCCTGCGGGCGCACGTCCATCGGGAAGGTGCGGGCGAACAGGTCGGGGTCTTCCTCCCAGCCGCAGGCGATCTGCGGCGTCAGCGACGAGGTGGCCCAAGTGTCCATCACGTCGGGGTCGCCGACGAAGCCGCCGGGCCGGCCCCGCTGGGACTCGTCGTAGCCCGGCGGGGCGTCGGAGGCAGGGTCGATCGGCAGTGACGCCTCGTCGGGCGCCAGCACGCGGTCGTAGCGCGGCCGGCCGTCGCCGTCGAGGGCGTACCACACCGGGATCGGCACCCCGAACCAGCGCTGGCGGCTCACCAGCCAGTCGCCGTTGAGACCCTCCACCCAGTTGGCGTAGCGGGTACCCATGAAGTCCGGCACCCAGGCGAGTTCGACGCCGCGGTCCAGCAGTTCCTTGCGCAGCGGCAGGTCGCGCCCGCCGTTGCGCAGGTACCACTGGCGGGTGGTGATGATCTCCAGAGGCCGGTCGCCCTTCTCGAAGAACTTCACGGCGTGGGTGGTGGGCTGCGGCTCCCCGACGAGTTCCCCGGACTGCCCGAGGAGTTCGGTGATGCGCCGGCGGGCCGCGTTGGCGGTCAGGCCGGCGATCTCGGCGTAGGCGGCCCGGGAATCGGCGCTGTCGAAGGCGTCGGGCGCCTCGGCCAGGAGCCGCCCGTCGGGTCCCATGACGGGACGCACCGGCAGTTCCAGCTCGCGCCACCAGGTGACGTCGGTGGTGTCGCCGAAGGTGCAGACCATGGCGATGCCGGTGCCCTTGCCGGGCTCGGCGAGAGCATGGGCCAGCACCGGCACCTCGGCGCCGAACAGCGGCGTGCGCACCGTCGAGCCGAACAGCGGCCGGTAGCGCTCGTCGTCGGGGTGTGCCACCAGCGCCACGCAGGCGGCCAGCATCTCCGGCCGCGTGGTCTCGATCAGCACGTTCCCACCCTCGTCGCTGCGGGCGAAGGCGAGGCGGTGCAGGGCGCCTTGGCGGGGGCGGTCCTCCAGTTCGGCCTGCGCCACGGCGGTACCGAAGGTGACGTCCCACAGGCACGGCGCCTCGGCCTGGTACGCCTCACCGCGGGCCAGGTTGCGCAGGAAGGCCCGCTGCGACACCCGGCGGCAGCGCTCGCCGATGGTGGTGTAGGTGAGGCTCCAGTCCACCGACACGCCGAGGCGCCGGTAGAGGTCCTCGAAGGCCTGCTCGTCGGTCTCGGTGAGCCGCAGGCACAGGTCGATGAAGTTCCGCCGCCCCACGGGAACGGGCTCGTCGGAGGTGTCCGCGGGCGGCTGGAAGTTCTCCTCGTGGGGCACGGACGGGTCGCAGCGCACGCCGAAGTAGTTCTGGACCCGGCGCTCGGTCGGCAGGCCGTTGTCGTCCCAGCCCATCGGGTAGAACACCTCGCGTCCCCGCATCCGCTGGTAGCGGGCGACGAGATCCGTGTGCGTGTAGCTGAACACGTGCCCCACGTGCAGCGACCCGCTGACCGTCGGCGGCGGCGTGTCGATCGAGAACACCTCGGCCCGCTCCCGGCTCCGATCGAACCGGTAGACCCCCGCAGCCTCCCACCAGGCGCCCCACCGATCCTCGAGCCCGTCGAGCGTCGGACGCTCCGGCACGCGGGAGGTCGCCGGCTGATCCATCCGGCAAACGCTACCGGCGCCATCCATGCCGGCGACGACCAGAACGGCACCGGTGCGATTGTCCAGAGAATCGCCCGTTCACCGAGACCCACGTATCGCCTCATGCGCCACGGCGAGCTGCCCGCCCGCATGGTCGGCGCGTTCCGCTCGGTGCTGGGATGGGTAGGCGGCACCTCGCCCGCCGACGCCGCCTACGTCCCCCCGCCGCCGTCGGAGATCCCGCCGCTCATGGACGACCTCGTGGCGTTCGCCGACGGCGGTGACGACCTCGACGCGGTGTCACGGGCTGCGCTGCTGCACGCGCAGTTCGAGGCGATCCATCCCTACAGCGACGGCAACGGTCGACTGGGGCGGGTCCTCGTCAGCCGGGCGTTTTCCTGGACTTCGAGAAGGCGGTCTACGACAACTCCACCTAGACCGGCCGCACCCCCTGTGAGGACACGGCCGGCGGTCCGCGTCGGGCTGTTCGCACGCTTTCGGGGAGCCGGTGGTGCTGCTCATCCGGCGTCCTTGGTTGCGGCCGACTGCCGTCCAACGTATCTAACACCGGCATTTTGCCGAGGTTTGATACAGTAGAGGACATGATCGGGGAGAAAGTCCCCCCGAGGGAGCTTGCCGATTGGCTGATCAGCCGCGGGCGGCACTTCGTGACGACGCCCGAGGTCGCCGAGATCCTCGGCGTTGATGCGTCGTCGGTCCCGGCGAGCCTCGAGCGCGCACGCGAGGCGGGCAAGGTGATCTCGGTCACCAAGGGGGCCTGGGTGCCCGTGCCTGCCGAATATCGCGTCGCCGGCGCCCCGCCGCCGAGCCACTTCGTCCACCAACTGATGGAGCACCTCGGGCATCCGTACTATGTCGGCTTCCTTTCTGCGGCCGCCATCCACGGGGCATCCCACCAGGCACCGATGGTGTTTCAGGTGGTGACGCCGGCCCGACTGCGGGAACGGCGGATCGGGCGCGGTCGGTTCCAGTTCATCCAGCGTGCGACAGCCGGGCAGCGTCCACGCTTGCAGCACAACGTTCCGACGGGACGGATCTGGGTGTCGACGCCGGAGGTGACCGTGTTCGACCTCGTGGAGTCACCACACGAAGGTGCAGGTCTGTCCAACGTCGCGACCGTCATCGGCGACTTCCTCATCGACGACATCCTCGACCCGCACGAGCTGGCATCGGTCGGTGCGGCCTACCCGGCCGCGGTCACGCAACGGGCCGGATACATCATCGACTCGATGGCCACCGAAGTCGGTGCCGGACTCGACACCGCGCCTCTCCGGGAACTCGTCGCCCGCAGCCGCTACCGGCCGCTCTCGCCGGCCGGCGGCGGGGGCCATCGCGACCCGCGGTGGCATGTCGTGGCGAACACGCCGATCGAGCACGACCTGTGATCACCGAAGCCGACATCGCGCACTGGCAACGACACGCGCCGTGGCCGACGCTGGAACAGATCGAGCAGGATCTCGTGCTCTCACGGCTGATCATCGAGATCGCCAACCATCCCTTGCTGTGTAACGAACTCGTCTTTCGAGGTGGCACCTGTCTCCACAAGGTGTGGCTGGACCGGCCATGGCGCTACAGCGAGGACCTCGACTATGTCCGGCGATCCGCCGGCGGCGTCGGAGAGACCCTCGACGCGCTGCGCGAGGTGGCTGCGACCGTCGGGTTCGACCGCGTGCAGACCGACGTGCGCCGGTACCCGAAGATGCGGCTCGATTCCACCTTCGTGCGGGGAGGGCGGATGCGGATCAAGATCGAGTTGAACACGTTCGAGCGCTCGCCGGCACGGCCGACGGTGAGGAGGACACTCAACGTCGACAGCCCCTGGTTCTCGGGCGCCGCGGCAGCACGTGCCGGGCGTACAGCCGGATCGTGCGGAACAGGCTGGTGAGGTCGAGGGTGCTGAACACGGTGTCCGCCAGCCCGAACGGCAGCATGGTGGGGATGGGTCACCCTGCTGGTGATTCTGTAGGGAATGCCGAACGCCCTCATGGCCATCGTGAACTCCGACCCCAGGCGCATGGGCCCCCGGCCGGCGACGAGCCTCTGAACGGTTCCCGAGCCGTCCATCTCGACATGGCGGGCCGGATCGGCCAGCAGGGCGAAGATCTCCTCGGGAGCGGCGGGGACCACCCGGCTGGCGGTGAAGAGTCGCTTGCTCACGGCAATGCGACTCTCAACATCGCGTACGGATCGGCGTGGCGAGACTCGAAGCCCGGATGAACCGAGCCTAGATGAGGTGGCCGGGATCGTGCCCCGGGTTCCTTAGATCGCCGAGGCGGCCGGGCTGGGCCGCAAGACGGTCACCGCGATCGTCGAGGCCGACCCGTTTCGAGCGTGACGCCGGCTCACTTAGCCAACGGTTACTGAGAAACCGTTGGTTAGACTCTTGCCAGGTCACGGTCTTGCGAGGAAAGGGGGTGCAGGATGGGTGCGTTGGTGCAGCGCTACTGGTCGCCGGCTTTCGAGGGCCCGCGCCGCGCGGATCGTCTCAGCGGCCATTACGAGGCGTTCGTGCCGGATCCTCTGTGCGGCTGGGAGTTCGCGATCCCGGCGCGCCTGGCAGGAAGCCTCGCCGAGGCGGAGGCGGCGATCCACGCCCTGAATGGCCGGCAGAGCCGCGATCTGGAGGGCTTGGGGCGGTTCCTGTTGCGCGCGGAGTCGGTCGGATCGTCGTGGATCGAAGGCCTGGCGGTGCCTGCGGATCGTTTGGCGGTCGCCGCCTCGGCCCTCGAACGAGACGTCGAGTCGGAGGATCGTGAGGCTGAGGAGGTGGCTGCCAACGTGCTGGCGATGGCTGCGGCGGTGCAGGCCGCGCGGCGCGGTGATCGCTTTTCCCTCAGCGATCTGCTCGAGGTCCATCGGACACTGATGCGCCGCTCGCCCGAAGCGAAATCGGGCGGGCGGATCCGTGAACGCCAGAACTGGATCGGCGGAAGCCCGTACACACCGATCGGCGCGCGGTTCGTTCCGCCACCGCCCGAGCACGTCCTCGAGGTGTTGGGGGACCTGATCGAGTATGTCAACGGCGACGAGCATCCGCCGCTGCTGCAGGCGGCGTTGGCCCACGCCCAGTTCGAGATGATCCATCCCTTCGGCGACGGCAACGGACGTGCCGGCCGGGCGCTGATCCACGTGGTGCTGGCACGGCGCGGCGTCGCGCCGCGATTCGTGCCGCCGGTGAGCGTCGTGCTGGCGCGTCGCGCCGACGATTACGTCGCAGCGCTGCAGCGCTGCGCGCACGTGGGGGCTTCAGACAGCGCCGGTCGCCAAGCCGCGGTCGTCGATTGGCTGTGGCTGTTCGACGCCGCAATGGGCCAGGCCGCCGACCGGGCGCTCGCCTACTGCGACGACGTCTCTGCCCTGCAGGAGGCATGGCGGCTCGACCTCGGCACGGTGCGGGCGAACTCCAGCGTCGACCGGCTCCTGCGGATGTTGCCGGGGACCCCGGTGCTGACCGTCGAGTCAGCCAGCCGCCGCTTAGGCGTCTCGCCGAACCGGGTGGGCCCCGCCGTCAACGCGCTGGCAGAGGCGGGCGTCCTGGAACAACGCAACGTCGGGCGCAAGCGCTACCGCCTCTTCGCGGCCCCGTCAGTACTGGACCTCTGGGCCACCGTCGACGCCGAACTGGTCACCCCGCGCCTCGGACCGGCCCCCGTGCAGGACAGCCCGCCGACGTAGGCGAACCGGCCCCTGCGGATCAGTGTCCGCGACGACACGATCCGAAGCGGTCTCGGGAACCCTCCCGAATCTTCTGGTCCACTGCGAGGGTCGGGCGGGATCTGGATCCCGATGAGGTGACGCCTCTGGCGCTCTTACGTGGCGGCGGGAGGTTCTCGGTGCGACGGGTGGTCAGCCCGCCGCCGACGGGCGGGAGGGCTCAGACAGCTCCCTCAGGAGGTCGGCGATCTCCTCGACGGCGACGTCCTCTGCCGCCACGCGCATCACGAGCTCGTACACATCGCTGTCGGGGGCCGCGGTGACGCTGGCGCCGTTGAGTTCGAGGAACACCGCCGTGGCGAGCCAGCCCAAGCGCTTGTTGCCGTCGATGAGGGCGTGGTTGTTGACGACGGACTGCAACAGCGCGGCCGCCGTTGAACGGCTTGCCCGGTGATGCGGTGATGATCGTAGGCTGCTGGGGTGCCTTGGAGTGATCGAACGCCATGTCCCGTTGAGGTGCGCGCCCTGGAGCCGTACCGGATCTGGCTCCGCTACGACGACGGGGTCGAGGGCGAGGTGGACCTGTCGGACATGGCGGGCGACGGAGTGTTCGCGGCTTGGGAGGACCACTCGTTCTTCGCCGGTGTGCATCTCGGCCCCGCCGGCTCGATCGCCTGGAGCGAGAGAATCGACTTGTGCGGCGACGCGCTCTACCTGGAGATCACCGGCATGTCGCCACAGGAACTCTTCCCGCGGCTGCGGGACGCCGCGGATGCCTGAGATCTGCCGCTTCTACGGCATCGTGATCCGGATGTACTTCCGGGACCACCGGCCGCCCCACTTCCATGCCGAGTACGGCAGCCACAAGGCCACCGTACGCATCGAGGATCTCCGTGTCACGGATGGCCGACTGCCGCGAAGAGCGGAGAACATGGTCACCGAATGGGCCATGCAGCGCCGCCGCGAGCTCCGAGACGCCTGGCAGCGAGCGGAGCAGCGCCAGGACCCTGGCAAGATCGCTCCCCTGGAGTGACAAGACTCTCGTAGCCGCTGTCCTCTGCCGCCAGGCATGTCACAGGACACCTCCGGTCAGGCCGGCGCGGCGGCGGCCGGTGTGGCGCGGGCGGCCGGGGTTGGGGGGTGTTTAC
>CAZTZI010000145.1:0-4014 GCA_964618115.1 uncultured Acidimicrobiales bacterium | reverse complement strand
GGTGGTGGGGGTTCGGGCGCAGGCGGCGGAGGCTCGGGTACAGCAGCGGGCTCCGGGTCCGGCTGACCGCAGGCTGCGAGCAGCAGCGCGCCGGTGGCCGCCAGCGCGGTCACGACGATCGATGCACGACGCCGGTGAGGGCGTCGCGCGGTGCGTCGCAGCGGCGGGAAGAGGTGCGCAAGCGGGTCGGTCACGTGGGCTCCTCTCTGCGCGCCGGTGGCGCCGGATGCCGATGATCGTACAACCGGCGGCTGCGCCTCTCGTCGGCGGGCGGGTGGGAGATCGAGGCCCCGCCCGTTGGATCCCCGGGGCATCGCTGTCGGCGCGGCCAGGCGTGCGGTCGTCGCCGCCGTGGGTTCTGCCGGTGCGGGGCGGTGTGCAATGCTCGCGCTCGCATGAAATCCGGATCCCCACCGAACGCCGTCGCCGGCCCGCGGGATGGTCCGCTCTGGTCGCCGCAGGCGGCGGAGTCCACCAACCTGCGGGCGTTCTGTGAGGCCTTGGAACGCCAGGGCCACGGGTCGTTCGCCGACTACACCGATCTCCATGCCTTCTCCGTGAGCGAGCCCGAGGCGTTCTGGTCGGGAGCCTGGGACTTCTGCGAGGTGATCGCCGAGTCCCGCGGCGAGCGCATCATCGAGCCGGCTGCGGAGATCTACAACGGCCGGTTCTTCCCCGACGCCCGGCTGAACTTCGCCGCCAACCTGATGCGGCGCGACGACGACACTCCCGCCATCATCTTCACCGGCGAAGCCGGCGGGCGGCGCCAACTGAGCTGGTCGCAACTGCAGTCCGACGTGCGGCGGATAGCCGGAGCGCTGGGTGACGGCCCCGGCATCCGCCCGGGGGACCGCGTGGCGGCCTGGCTGCCCAACATCATCGAGACCTGCGAGTTGATGCTCGCCACGACCGCACTCGGCGGCGTGTTCTCGTCGTGCTCGCCCGATTTCGGGGCCAATGGTGTCGTCGACCGGTTCGGGCAGATCCGCCCTCGCATCCTCGTGGCCGTCGACGGCTACCGCTACGGCGGCAGGGAGTTCGACTGCCTCGATCGCCTGGGGGAGATCGCCTCCCGGCTGGAGGGGCTCGAGCATCTCGTCGTCGTGCCGTTCCTGAATCCCGAGCCCGACCTGTCCGGATTGCCCGGTGCCGTCGGTTGGGAGGACTTCCTGGCCGGTGGAGGATCGGCTGCCGGCGCGGCGCCGCCGTTCGTGCCGCTGCCGTTCGATCACCCGCTGTACGTGCTCTATTCCTCGGGTACGACGGGAGTGCCGAAGTCCATCGTCCACCGGGCGGGCGGAGTGCTCCTCAAGCACCTCGTCGAGCATCGCCTGAACTGCGACGTGCGCCCGGGCGACCGGGTGTTCTACTTCACGACCGCCGGCTGGATGATGTGGAACTGGCTGATGTCGGCCCTTGCCAGCGAGGCCACGCTGGTGCTCTACGACGGGGCTCCGGACCCGGTGCGGCTCTTCGATCTCACCGACGACGAGGGGATCACGCTGTTCGGCACTGCCGCGGGATTTATCGAGGCGACCTCCAAGCGGGGCCTGTCGCCGCGGCGAACGCACCGGCTGAACACGCTGCGCACCATCACCTCGACGGGGTCGCCGCTCTCGCCGGAGGGGTTCGAGTACGTGTACAGCGAGGTGAAGTCCGACGTGCATCTGGCCTCGATCTCCGGCGGAACGGACCTGTGCGGCTGCCTGGTGAACGGCGACCCGACCGCGCCGGTCTATGCCGGGGAGATCCAGCGACCTGCACTGGGTTTGGCCATCGACGTGTACGACGACGAGGCGCAACCGTGCCCGCCGGGCCGTCAGGGTGAGCTGGTGTGCACCAACGCCTTCCCCTCGATGCCGCTGGGGTTCTGGGACGACACCGGTCGCGACCCCGCCGCCTCGAACAGTGCTCTGGGCATATCCCCCGGGCCCCGCTACCGCCGGGCGTACTACGAGCGGTTCGCCGGCGTGTGGCACCAGGGCGACTTCGCCCGCTGGACCACCAACGGCGGGATGGTTATCGCCGGACGCTCCGATGCCACCCTCAACCCCGGTGGGGTGCGCATCGGCACCGCCGAGATCTACCGCTGCCTCGAGTCGGTTCCCGAGGTGCTGGAGGCCATCGTGATCGGCCAGCCATGGCAGGGCGACACCCGGATTGTGCTGTTCGTGCGGCTCAGGGGCGAGTTGACCGGCGAGCTGACCCAACGTATCCGCGACCGCATTCGCGCCAACGCCTCACCGCGCCACGTCCCGGCGCGCGTGGTGGCGGTGGACGCCGTTCCCCGCACGCGCAGCGGCAAGCTCACCGAAATGACCGTGCGTGATGTGGTGTGCGGGCGGGCGGTGCGCAACACCGAGGCCATCGCCAATCCCGAGGCGCTGGAGCAGTTTCGCGACCGGCCGGAGTTGGCGTCGTGAGCGATCCCGGGCTCCGGCTGCGCAGCGCCCTCTACGCACCGGCGAGCCGCCCTGAACTGCTGCCCAAGTTGCCCCGCAGCGGTCCCGACGGGGTCATCATCGACCTCGAGGACGCCGTGGCGCCGAGCGGCAAGGCCCAGGCCCGCCCGGTGGCCGCGGCCGCCGCCCGCGAGCTGCGGCGGTCGCATCCCGACCTGGCGATCTTCGTGCGCGTCAACGCGGTCGACACGGAGTGGTTCGAAGGCGACATGGCCGAGGCGATCGTGCCCGAACTCACCGGCCTCGTCGTCCCGATGCTGGAGTCGGCGGCAGCCGTGGACCTCGTGGCCGAGCGCCTCGAGGCAATCGGGCCGCTCGGCGTGATGGCCGGGCTGGAGACCGTCGCCGGGGTCGAGTACGCGGCCGAGGTGCTACGCCCCCCGGTGGTGGCTGCCTACTTCGGCGCCGAGGACTACGTCGCCGACCTGGGCGGCATCCGGACACCGGAGAACACCGAGGTCCACTACGCCCGGTCCCGGGTTGCGGTGGCATGCCGGCTGGCAGGCGTCGTGGCGCTCGACCAGGTCGTGGTGAAGCTGCGTGACGAAGCGGTGTTCACCGCCGATGCCTCCCAGGGCCGCGCGCTCGGCTACAAGGGCAAGCTCTGCATCCACCCCGCCCAGGTGCCCTGGGCGAACCGGGTCTTCACGCCGTCGCCCGACGAGGTCGACCGGGCGAGGCGCATGCTGGCGCTCTACGAGGAGACCCAGCGAACCGGCGCCGGCGCCGTGTCGTTCGAGGGCCAGATGATCGACGAACCTCTCGCCCGCCAAGCCCGCGCCCTGCTCGCCGCAGCCGACTGACCGCGCCGGTCCGGTCGGGGCCGCCGGTGGCCGTCGTCGGGAGCGTCTGGCGAAATCGCTCCGCCGGCCGGCCCCCGGCGTCCCCTCCCTCGCGTTCTCGTCATTCCGGCGAGAGCCGGAATCCGGGTGTTGGCAGCCCGGTGCCGCCACCGGGTCAGTCTCGCCAGACCTGCCGTTTCAGGATCTCGGTGTCCATGTGGAAGTCGAGACCGACGATGGCGCCATCTGAGACCCTGGAGACCAGGACCTCGACCAGGTCCATCCGGGCGCCCTCGATGTCGTTGCCCGCGGGCCATTCCCCCCGCCCGGTGCCGGTGGCCCGGTAGACGTAACAGGCCCCGTTCTCCTCGACGATGCGGTGGAGGATCTCGAAACGGGCGTCGGGGAAGTGCTCGTAGAACGCGGTGTGCATCTCGTGGAGGCCGGCGCGGTCGTAGGGGAAGGGGGCACCCTCGTCGTTGATCTCGCAGTTCTCGGCCAGCACCGACACCAACAGGTCGGGATCGTGGCTGTTGACGCCCTCGAAGAACGTCTCCATGAGCCGTTCGTTGGTCTCTCGCATGGTCTGGCTCGTTTTGCCTTGGGTCGGTCAGTCGCTGCCGGGTCCGTAGTCCTCGGGGTATCCCTCCATGGGCTGGGCCAGGATCCCGCCGTCGACGGTGAGAGACATGCCCGTCACGAACGACGACAGCCCCGACGCCAAGAAGAGCGTGGCGATCGCCACGTCGTCCGGGCTGCAGAGCCGACCC
>CAZTZI010000144.1:0-2966 GCA_964618115.1 uncultured Acidimicrobiales bacterium | reverse complement strand
CGGCGCCCCCTCCCTCGGTTGCTGGTTCGCCGGTCGGGGGCGGCGGTGGAATCGCTGCGGCCCGGCGGCTGCGGCGGGGCTAACCTGCCGGTGATTCGACAGGATCCACGAGGGAGGCCGCAATGGTTCAGAGCGTGCGAGGCGTGATCGCCCGGTCGAAGGGCGCGCCGGTGGAGATGGAGACGATCCTGGTGCCCGATCCGGGTCCCGGCGAGGCGCTCGTGGCGATCCAGGCGTGCGGGGTGTGCCACACCGACCTGCACTATCGCGAGGGCGCCATCGACGACGATTTCCCGTTCCTGCTGGGCCACGAGGCCGCCGGCATCGTGGAAGCGGTCGGCCAGGGTGTCGATGAGGTCGCCCCCGGCGATTTCGTGATCATCAACTGGCGAGCCGTCTGCGGGCAGTGCCGGTCGTGCGCGCGGGGACGCTCTCAATACTGCTTCGCCACCCACAACGCCCAGCAACCGATGACCCTGGCCGACGGCACCAAGCTGTCGCCGGCGCTGGGCATCGGGGCGTTCGTGGAGAAGACGCTCGTCGCCGCCGGGCAGGCGACGAAGGTGTCGCCGGAGGCCAGCGCGGCAGCGGCCGGGCTGCTGGGCTGCGGGGTGATGGCCGGTCTCGGGGCGGCCATGAACACCGGCGGCGTGGGCCGCGGCGACTCCGTGGCGGTGTTCGGCTGCGGGGGCGTGGGCGATGCCGCCATCGAGGGTGCCCGCCTGGCCGGCGCCTCGACGATCATCGCCGTGGACATCGACGACCGGAAGCTGGAGTGGGCGCGCCAGTTCGGCGCCACCCACACCGTCAACAGCCGCGAGGCCGACCCCGTGGAGGCCATCAAGGCACTTACCGGCGGCAACGGCGTGGACGTGGCCATCGAGGCCATCGGCCTGCCCGAGACCTACCGGCAGTGTTTCGAGGCGCGCGATCTGGCCGGCACGGTGGTGCTCGTGGGCGTGCCGAACCCCACCGCCACCATCGAACTGCCCTTCATCGAGGTGTTCGGCCGGGGCGGCGCGCTGAAGTCCTCCTGGTACGGCGACTGCTTGCCCAGCCGGGACTTCCCGATGCTCATCGACCTCTACCTGCAGGGGCGGCTGAACCTGGACGGCTTCGTCAGCGAGACCATCGCGCTCGACGAGGTCGAGGAGGCATTCCACAAGATGGAACGTGGCGAGGTGCTGCGGTCCGTCGTCGTCATGGACTGAATCGCTCACCCGCCGGGAACGTCACCCGGCCTTCGGGGATGAGTTCACAGGCGCGGCCCCTCGAGGGGGTCCGCGTTCTCGAGTTGGGTGCTCTCGTGGCGGCTCCGTACTGCGGGATGCTCCTTGCCGACCTGGGTGCCGACGTCATCAAGGTGGAGCCGCCGGAGGGCGACATGGCTCGCCAATTCGCGCCGTTCGTGGCGGGGGAGAGCGCCTTCTTCATGTCCGTCAACCGCCGGAAGCGGAGTGTCGTCCTGGATCTCAAGCAACCCGGGGCGGTGGCTCGGGTGCATGAGATCGTGAAGCAGGTCGATGTGGTCCTGCACAACTATCGAGTCGGCGTCGCCGAACGCATCGGGCTCGGCTACGAGGAGCTCGCGGCTCTCAATCCCGGGCTGATCTACTGCGCGGTCTCGGGATTCGGGCCAACCGGCCCGGGGGCGCACCGTCCTGCGATCGATCTGCTGTTCCAGGCGGAGTCCGGGATGATGGCGATCACCGGAGAGCGGGACGGGTCGCCGGTGAAGGTCGGCACGAACGCTGCGGATGTCTACGCAGCGACAACAGCAGCGGCCTGCATCAATGCGGCGCTGGTTCGAAGGGGCCGCACGGGGCAAGGGATGCGAGTGGACGTGTCGCTGCGGGACGCATTCCTGGCCCTTCAGGCCTGCTGGTTCACGAGCTTCCTGGCCACCGGCGAGCAGCCCGAGCGGCTCGGCGCCGGATCCCCGTTCACTGCACCGACCGATGTCTTCCCGACGCAGGACGGTTGCATCGTCCTGGCCGTCGTCAACAGCAAGCACTGGCGGATCCTGTGCGGCGTGCTGGGTATCGAGCACCTGGTGGACGATTCCCGCTTCAACACCAACCAAGCGCGGGTCGAGAACTCGGCCGAGCTTCACGAACTCGTGTCGGGGGTGCTCACCACACGCTCGACGGAGCAGTGGTTCGGTGTGTTCGATGAGGCCGGGATTCCGGCGGGGCAGGTGTACGACTACCAACAGGTCGTCGCCGATGAGCAGATCCGTCACAACGAGATGGTGCTCGGCTTCGATCACCCGACTGCCGGCACGGTCATGACGCAGGGGGTTCCGTTCTGGCTGGACGGTGGCAAGAACGCCGACTCGACGCCGTCGCCGGCACTCGGCCAGCACACTCGCGAGGTGCTGGTCGAGTTGGGATGCCTACCGCCGGCCGAAGCCGACGATCTCGCCGGTGTTCGCAAGGCCTGAGAAGGAGCGATCAGTTGGGACAAGGTGAACTGCACGACGTTCTCTACGAGGTGGACGACGGGTTGGCGTGGATCACGATCAATCGACCCGAGCGCCTCAACGCATTTCGAGGGCGCACGATCGACGAACTCATCCACTGCTTCAAGCTGGCCTGGGGTGACCCCGCCGTGGGTGTCATCGCGCTCACGGGTGCGGGGGAGCGAGCCTTCTGCGTGGGCGGGGACCAGAAGCAGCGTCTCGAGACCGGTGACTACGGGCCGAGCGAGTACGGCGTCTTCCAGGACGAGTACCTGCAACGCTTGATCCGGGACGTCCCGAAGCCGGTGATCGCGGCGGTGAACGGGTACGCCATCGGCGGCGGCCAGGTCCTGCACGTCGTCTGTGACCTATCCATCGCGGCCGACCACGCCGTCTTCGGCCAGGCCGGTCCCCGGGTGGGATCATTCGATGCGGGCTTCGGAACGGCGTATCTGGCGCGTCACGTGGGTGTCCGGCGCGCCCGCGAGATCTGGTACCTGTGCCG
>CAZTZI010000143.1:0-2615 GCA_964618115.1 uncultured Acidimicrobiales bacterium | reverse complement strand
CTGCAGTTGGCCGGCCTCGGCCGCTTCAGGCTCCGAGGCGGGCTCTGGCTGAGGCGCTTCTTTCTAGGAGGTAGGCGGGGACCATGGCGCGGAGGTGGGCGTTGGGGCTGTCGTCGTCGGCGGCTGCTGCGGTAGCGGTGTCGTCGCCGGCGGTGGCGCCTGCTGCGGCTGCGGCTGCTGCGGCTGCGGCTGCGGCCTCGCGTTCGGCGCGGGCCGCCAGGAAGTGGTCCCAGTCCTCGGGGCGCACCAACTCGTGGCTGTCCAGGGAGCCGAGGTGGACGCCGTTCTCGAAGAAGACCCAGTAGCGCCGCCAGGTGACGCCGTTCACCACCTTCACCTTGCCGGTGGTCCGCGCCGGGACGCCCGGCAGGTCCTCGGTCGCCATCACGATCTCGTTGCGGGTGAACGGACGGTCCAGCGTGTTGGTGTTGCGGAACAGGCCCATGGTCGTCGTGCGGCTCCGGGGGAGGTCGAGTGGTCGGCCCATACCGTAACGGCCGGGCATCGCTCCGGGGCGCCCGTACGATGAGATCGCGTCTGCGTCCGGAGGAGGACTCGCCCATGGCGTGGAGACCCGATGCGCTGCCCTCGGCGGCGGAGTTGTTCATGACAGAGCGCCATCTGGCGACGCTCAGCGTCCCGCGCCCCGATGGCGCGCCGCACGTCACGCCGGTGGGGTTCACATGGGATGGCGAGGCCGGCCTCGCCAGGGTGATCAGCTTCGCCGGGGCGCGCAAGGTGCAGCTGCTGGAGGCCGCCGGCCCGACGCAGGTCACCCTGTGCCAGGTGGACGGCGGGCGCTGGCTGGCGCTGGAAGGCACAGCCGTGGTGACCGCCGACCCGCAGCGCTGCGCCGAGGGTGTCAGCCGCTACGCCCGCCGCTACCGCCCCCCCAGCGACCGCGGGGCCGACCGGCGGGTGATTGAGGTGGCGGTCTCCCGAGTGATGGGTCGGGCGTGACGTCCCCGCCGCGAGATCCAGGCGACGGCAGGCAGGAGCAGAGGCGTGTCTGCCGGTGAGCCCGCCAGGCGCCGGCTGCCGGTAGTCGCAATGACCGAGCGGATCGGGCAGGCCGGCGAGCCTCCCGCGTTCATGCCGTCGGCCCTGCGCTGTATGTCGACGCAATGATGGAGCGGATCGGGCGCACCGGCGAGCGCGAGCTGCTGCGCTCGTGGGGCAGCGCCATCGAGGAGGGCACGCTGCGCCAGGCGCTCACCTCGGCGCGTTGCTCCGCCGTCTCCGGTCCGGTGGCGCTCATGCCCGACGCGCACGTGGGTATCGGGGCGACGGTGGGATCGGTCATCCCCACCGAGGGAGCGATCATCCCCGCGGCCGTCGGTGTCGACCTGGGCTGCGGCATGATCGCCGTGCGCACCGGCCTCGGCGCCGCCGACCTGCCCGACAGCCTCGAGCGGCTGCTGGCCGACGTGGAGCAGGCCATCCCCGCCGGGTTCGCCGCCCATCGCCGGACCACCAAGGCCGCCGAGCGCTGGCTGGCGGGCGACCCGCTGCCGCACCCCGAGACCCTCGGCCGCAAGGATCTCGCCAAGGCCGGCCCGCAACTCGGCACCCTCGGCGGCGGCAACCATTTCGTGGAGGTCAGCCTCGACACCGACGAGCGGGTGTGGTGCGTGCTGCACTCGGGCAGCCGCGGCGTCGGCAACCGGCTGGCCACCGGGCACATCGCCGGCGCTCGCAGCCTCTGCGCCGACCAGCAGCGTGCGCTGGAGGACCGCGATCTGGCCTACTTCCTGCAGAGCGACCCCGACTTCGACCGGTACGTGACCCACATGCTGTGGGCGCAGCGCTACGCCTTCGCCAACCGCGAGATCATGATGGACGCCCTGCTGGCGGCGCTGGGCCGGGCCGTCGGCCGGCGCCCCGGCGAGGCGGAGCGCATCAACTGCCACCACAACTACGCAGCCCAGGAGACCCACGGCGGCCGCAGGGTGTGGATCACCCGCAAGGGCGCCATCCGGGCCCGCGCCGGCGACCGCGGCGTGATCCCCGGGTCGATGGGCAGCGACAGCTACGTGGTCACGGGCCTGGGCAACCCCGACTCCTATGACTCCGCGGCCCACGGCGCCGGGCGCCGCATGAGCCGCAAGCGGGCCAAGCGCGAACTCTCCATCGACGATTTCCGCTCCTCGATGTCCGGGCGCGCCTGGCAGGCTGACCGTGCCGAGCGGCTCGTGGACGAGTCGCCGATGGCCTACAAGGACATCGCCACGGTGATGGCCGACCAGGCCGACCTGGTGCGCATCGACCACGTGCTCACGGCGGTCATGAACTACAAGGGGTGCTGAGATGGCCGCACCGGATCGCCTTGGAGGGGCGGCTGTGACGGGGCCACCGTCATGAGCCCGGGGGGCCCGGAGACGGCCGCCGACGGCCCGTTCGAGGGGCAGGTGGCAGTGATCACCGGGGCGGCCAGCGGCCTGGGCCGGGGCATCGGCGACCGGTTCGGCGCCGCCGGGTGCCGCCTCGTTCTGGCCGACGTGGAGGAGGCCGCGCTGGCGCAGGCGACGGCCGAGCTCACCGCCGCCGGTGTCGAGGCCACCGCCGTGCCGACCGACGTGTCCGACGCCGCCGCCATGGACGCCCTCGCCGAGGCC
>CAZTZI010000142.1:0-59759 GCA_964618115.1 uncultured Acidimicrobiales bacterium | reverse complement strand
GTGTAGTCCTCCGCCCCGGGCGCGCCGCGCCCGGGGGTTGGCTCGAACGCCACCCACCCCGCGCCACTGATGAAGACCTCCGGCCAGGCGTGGGCGTGCTCGCCGCGGACGCTGTAGAGCGTGCGGTTCTCGTCGTCGGTTTCCAGCGCGATCCCCGGGGTGAAGCCGACGGCGACCCGCGCCGGCAGTCCCAGTGTCCGTGCCAGGGTGGCGAAGGCGCCGGCGAACTGCTCGCAGTATCCCCTCCGTTCTGCGAGCAGGAAATCCTCCAGCCGAGAGTTGGAGTGGCCGGGCGCCACATCGAGGTCGTACTCGAAGTTGCTGCGGAACCAGTCCTGCAGGGCGAGGGCCTGTTCGTACGGCCCTGCTCGACCAGCGGTGACGTCGGCGGCGAGCCCGCTGAGCGCCGGCTTGAGCCCGGCGCTCAGCGGGCTCAAGCCGGCGGGCACGTCGGTGAATCCGGGCGGGACGTCGGAGCGATCGTTGCGCAGCGAAGCGAGGAAGTCCGGCTCGTAACTCGGCACGGCGGACCGCACGGTGTAGGTGAGACCGTCGGAGTCGCGTTGGCCCGAACCGACGAGCAGGGTCGACGAGGCCGGTTCGAAGCTCGCCCTGAACGAGGTCGCGGCCGTCTCGAAGCCGATGGGCTGGTAGGCCGCGGGCAACCACACTGCCGCCAGAGCGTCGATCCGGTAGGTCTGCGTGACCTCGGTGACCGGACCTGTCGTGGTGGCCAGGCTTGTGAGGGAATCGGTGGCCGCCCCGGTCCTCTCGTCGAGCGACCAGACCGTGCCGTCGAAGTCGCCGAGGGCCGTCAGTCGCCAGTAGGCCCGCTGGGGGCTGCGGACGGTGAAGAGTTCCTGGTGGGGGTTCTGCAGGAGTTGCCCGGGGAGTGCGACGAGGGGGCTCAGCACGACCTTCCGCCCGCCCTCGGGCGGCTCCGCGGCGGGGTCGAGCAGCGTCCGGAGCGGGCCGTCGGAAAGCACGGGCAGCAGTGCGGCGGTGACCAGCATTCCACCGACCACCGCCAGAGCACCGGCGACGAGCCCGAGTGGTCGCCGAAGCCAGCGGCGCTCGACGGCACCCGCCTCCCGGCGCACCGGCAGCCGGATGCGTTGGTGAGCCAACCCGAACGCCACCGCGCAGGTCACCACCAGGGCCGGATAGAGGATCGTTCCGTCGTCGGTTCCGAAGAGCGAGACGATCACGAGGACGATGGCTGCGGGGACCAGAGCCTCGGCCCGCACACCGACCCGGAATGCGGCCCAGTCGGCGAGAACCGGAATCAGCCAGGCGACGGCCGCCGTGGTGATGACCAGGGCGGTCTCGGGGGCGAGGGGCACTTGAGACGAAGCGATGAGGTCCCATGCGCCCCGGAAGTCGTCGGAGAGAGCTTCGAGGGTGGCTCTCCGCGGCAAGCCGTAGCGGGTCGTGTGCGGGTAGTGCACCCAGAGCCCCAGCGCGGCGACGCCCACCAGAGACACCAGGGCTCCCAGGCCGACACCGCGACCGGCGCGCCGCACGAGGGCCACCAGCAGGTGCGCCAGGAGAGTCGAGCCGATGGCCGGCAGGAGGAACGACCCGTCCGAGAAGAGCCGGAGACCGCTGAGCAGGCTCGTGACGCTCACCGAGACCAGGAGGATCTCGGTGGGGAGGGACGATGCTGCCGGCAGCGGCCGCGGTGTCCGCCTCATCCCGTCACCGGGGCTGCGGTCGGCGGGTCTCGCTCCCGGGCGGCCCCGGGGCGCCGCGCGAGGTGTTCCTGCCACTGTGCGGCCGTCGAGTCCTCGGGTCCGATGGCGACGACGTCGCGATGGGACGACGGTGCCTCGTCCTGCCAGAACTGCAGGATGACACGGCGCCCGGGGAACCTGGGTAGCCCATCGGGACGGTCGGGAGCCATGTCACCGACGACGGCCACGAGGATCATCCGCGCCGCACCGGCCGGGAGCAGCGGGGTCGCCGGCTCCTCGGGGTGGCTCTGCGCGACGAACGCGAGGGCGTCGAGTATCGGTACCGGGTTCCCGGTGGCGCGCACCTCGGATCCGCCGCGGGTCATCAGCCGAACCGACCCGGCATCGGCAGCGGCCAGGGTGGCGAGCCCCGCGGTCGCTGAGACCATCCGCTCGAAGACCTCGGGAGTGGCGGCGTTGGCGTCCGTCTCCAGGTACAGCAGGGTCTCCGGCCGCTGAACGGTCTCGAATCGGCGAACGAGCAGTTCCTGGTGGCGGGTGCTGGATGGCCAGTGGATCCGGTGCGGATCGTCGCCCGGCTCGTACCGTCGGAGGCTGTGGAGGTCCGTCTCGGCGCCGGGAACGATCCGGGCGCGCCGCCGCCGCTCGGTGGCGTCCTCGATGGTCTCGGAGAAGCCTGCCAGGTCTTCGATCCGCGGCCACACGAGAACCCTGTCGCGTGGGGCGGCACGGTGCCGGTGCCGCGCGAGCCCGAAGGGATCGGTCACCTCGACCCACACCGGTCCGACGTGACGCCAGCCGCGCCTGGAGGTTGACAGGTGGTAGCGCTCCTCGAGGATGGCTCCGGAGGGCAACGGAGGAAGGCTGAGCACCGCCCCCGGCAGGTCGGCCGAATCGTCGATGAACTCGCCCGACGGCGCAGTGCGCCGCCGGGCGCCATTGCTGACGCGCAGGCCGATGGCGAGCGGTGTCCCGGCGGGGATGCGCCTGCGGGCCGGCGTGCAGGCGATCCGCAGGGGAGGCCGCAACAGGACCCTGATGCCCGCCACGAGCACCAGGCCACCGCAGGTCGTCGCGACGAAGAAGAACTCCGGCAGCCCGAAGAGCAGCGCCGCCGCCCCGAACACCAGGGCCGGAAGCAGGGTCAGTACGCCGGCTCGGGTCAAGACGGTGGTCCGGTCAGCGGACGCTCACCGGTGGGCTGGGTGTGTCGGTCAGGATCTCGTCGATCACCGCGACGGGAGTGGTGCCGGCGAACTGCGCGCTCTGGTGAAGGGTGATGCGGTGCGCCAGGATCGGCCGCGCCACCTCCTTCACGTCGTCGGGGAGCACGAAGTTCCGGCCGGCGGCAGCTGCTCGTGCCTGTGCGGTGCGCTGAAGCCCGAGGGTGGCGCGCGGTGACATCCCTCCGGCGATGGCGCCGTGGGCGCGGCTGTTGAAGGCCAGATCGACGAGGTAGTCCCGCACTGCGGGCGCCACATGGACCGAGCGGACGGCGTCGATCATCGCTCGAACCGTGGCGGTGTCGGTGACCGAGGGGAGTGAGTCCAGAGGCGTCCCGTGGCGATGGGACTCCAGGATCTCCGCCTCCGCGGCACGGTCCGGGAACCCCGCGCTCAGGCTCATCCCGAAGCGGTCGAGTTGGCTGGTCGGGAGCGGGAAGGTGCCCTCGATCTCCTCGGAGTTCTCCGTCGCGATCACCAGGAACGGCGAGGCCAGACCATGGGTGGTCCCGTCGACGGTGACCTGGCGCTCGGCCATCGCCTCGAGCAGCGCGGCCTGTGTCCGGGGCGAGGTGCGGTTGATCTCGTCCGCCAGCAGGAGGCCTGCGAAGACCGGACCCGGTCTGAACTCGAAGCCGTTCCGGACGGGGTTCCACAGCGACACACCGACGACGTCGCTCGGCATGAGGTCCGGCGTGAACTGGACGCGGCCGAACTCCAGTCCGAGAGTGCGGGCCACCGTCCTGGCCAGGACGGTCTTGCCGGCGCCCGGGGGATCCCGCAGGAGCACGTGGCCCTCTGCGAAGAGGCAGAGCAGCAACAGCCTGACGAGCCTGCGCTTGCCTTTGACGACGCGCTCGATGTTGGTGGCGAGCGCCTCGAAGGTCGACGCGAAACCTGCCTGGCCGGGGAGGGAAGATGTCGGTTCGGGGTTCGCGTTGGTCACGTTGGCAGATCCGGTGCGTGCTCGCCTGTGTTCTCGGCGGGTCCCGATGGTGCTCGACACCGAACCCAACCGGATTCGCCGCGACCACTAGGGTACGCCGGTGGTGGGCCGGAGAAGTCGCATTCCCGCTCGACATCGCCGGCTCGGCGCCCTGGCGCTTGCCGTCGGCTGGGAGGTGGTCCGGCGACCCTCACTCTGGAGGGAGTCGCTCCGGCAGGTGCGGTCAGCCGTTTCGACTCCCTACAGGTCGTTCCGCTCGGTGACGGCCTATGGCGATCCGTCGCGGCATCCATCGGTCAGCGATGTCGTCACGTGGCTCACCTGGGCGCGATCGTTCCGACGATTCTGTGCACGACGTGGAGGGGGCATGGCGCGCCATGGGGCTAGCTTGTGAGATCGTGAGCCTGGCCCTGGTACTGAATGCGACCGATGAGCCGCTGAGCGTCGTGCCGAGCCGCCGCGCCGCGGTACTCGTGCTCGACGGCAAGGCCGATGCGGTGCATCTCTCGGGTGTGGTGCTGCGGTCGGAGCGTCTGAGCGTCGAGATCCCCTCGGTCGTGCGGTTGCAGTACTACGTCCGCGTGCCCCACCTGCGGCGGGGGTCGCTCAGTCGGCGAGGTGTGCTCGCCCGCGACAACCACAGCTGCCAGTACTGCGGGCGTCGCGCCGACAGCATCGATCACGTCCGGCCGCGCAGTCGCGGGGGAGGTCACACCTGGGACAACGTGGTGGCTGCCTGCCGGCGCTGCAACACGCGCAAACGCGATCGACTGCCCAGCGAGATCGGTATGGGCCTTCGCCGGACGCCGCAACCGCCGACATGGACCGCGCTGATCCGTCTCAGCACCGACGAGGTCCCCGACCAGTGGAGCGCCTACCTGCGCGACGACCGAGCCCTGTCGGCGTGAGGTGCAGCGGCGCACCGGTGCCGCCGACCGACCCGGGGGGATCCTGGACGACCGTCGAGCGGACCGGATCGGTGCGGACTCTCCATGGGATCGCCGTGGGGCCCCGGCCGAGACGGGAGATCTGGATCATGCGTCCGGTCGCCGGAGCGATCGTGCTCGGCAGCGGGCAGCGGCCGGGCGTGGTCGATGCGGTCGCGGCGCGCCGGCGCAACCTGCCGATCCTACGGCGTCGCTCCGGTGGCGGGGTGGTGCTCGTGTCGTCGGCGGATCTGCTGTGGGTGGATGTCGTGGTACCGCGGGACGATCCGTTGTGGCATCCCGATGTCGGCCGCGCCTTCCTCTGGCTGGGCCGCGCCTGGCAGCGCGCGCTGGCCGAATGCGGTATCGCCGGAGAGGTGCACGAGGGCGCCTACGAGGCCGGGCGCTGGGGCTCGCTCGTCTGCTACGCAGGGCGCGGTCCGGGTGAGGTGTTCGTAGCGGGACGCAAGGTCGTCGGTCTGTCTCAGCGGCGGAGCGGCACCTGTGCACGATTCCAGTCGGGGTTGTTGTTGCGGTGGAACCCTTCCGAACTCGCCGGCCTCTGTGCGCTGCCCGATCCGGAGCGTGAGGCCCTGGCGCGGGACCTTGCCGGTGCCGCCGCCGCCCCCGAAGTCTCCGAGGACCGGATGCTCGCCGCCTTCCGCGCGGCACTGACGGCGGCGCGAGCCGTGGGTTAGCGGCACGGTTCGCACGTCCCCCGCCGGTCCGCTGCAGCCCAGGGCTTGCCGGCGCACCCCTCGTCTCGGCGCGGCCGGGGGATTGCCGTGTGGGGCGCCTTGTGCTCGTTAGCCTTGCTTGGTGGGGAGTAGTGGGGTATTGTGGTGATGAGAGGGGACTAATCCCTATACTCTGACTGGTCGGGTCGCGGTACGGGGCGCCCGGCACAGAGATCTCGAGCCACGAGCCAACATGGATAGAACATACTCCGGCAGCCACGAGCGCTCAATCGACGGGAAGTGGCGTGTCTCACTACCCCCGGAGTTCCGTCAGGGCGCGGAGGCCGACGATCGTTGCGTTCTCGGCCGCGTGCCGGGGAGTCCGTGCCTGGGCCTGTGGCGCCAGCAGAGCTTTGATGCCGCGTACCGTCGGCTCGAGCAGGAGGTGCGCACGCGGGGGAGCGGTCAGAACCTGCTGCGCTGGTTCTCCGGAAACGGCTATCCCGTGCGGCCGGACGCCCAGGGGCGCATCGTCGTCCCCGAGCCCCTGCGCGACGTCCTCGCCGTTGACGCCGGCAGCAGCGATGCGAGCGTCTTCGTGGCCGGCGTCGGCGAGCGGATCGAGTTGTGGAACACCGATGTCTGGTTGGAGTCCGTCGGCGGTGCCGGCGCCTACACCGATGAGACGGGCCTGGGTCCCTGGTCCGAGAGCAGTTGGCTGTGAACGATCACCCGGCACGAACTCGCCGTTCAGCAATCCCCCGGTTGACAGGAGGACAGCTAATCCCTACTCCGCCCACTTGCCACACCCCTTGCGTTGGGAGAAATCTCCGCGAGGTCCTGGAAACCGGGGGATTGCTGAACGGCGAGCGACGGGTGCGGCGGCACCGTGGCCACTCATGATGCCGCCGGGAGCGGCGGCCACGACCCGGTCATGCTCCACGAGGTCGTCGAGGCGCTGGAACCGATCCCGGCGGGGATCTTTCTCGACGCCACCGTTGGCGCCGGGGGTCACACGGCGGCCCTGCTGGAGCGGCGCCCCGATCTGACCTGCGTCGGTCTGGATCGCGATCCCGGGGCGTTGGCCGCGGCCGCGGAGCGACTTCCGGACGAGGTCCGGCTGCAGCAACGACGCTTCGACGGTCTGGGCGAGGCGCTCGTCGAGTGGGACATCGGTTGTCTCGCGGGCGCGCTCTTCGATCTCGGGGTCAGCTCGATGCAACTCGACGATCCCGGCCGCGGATTCAGCTATCGCCGAGGTGGCCCGATCGACATGCGCATGGATCCCGGTTCCGGGTTGTCCGCCGCTCAGATCGTCAACGAATGGCCCGCGGAGCGCCTGGCGCGCCTGCTGCGCCGGTACGGCGAGGAACCCCACGCCCAGCGGATCGTCAGGGCGGTCGTGGCGAGCCGGCCGCTGCGCGACACCGTGGAGTTGGCCACAGTCGTGCGCTCAGCCATCCCTGCACGGAGCCGGCGTCGTGGTGGGCACCCTGCCAAGCGCACCTTCCAGGCGCTGCGGATAGCGGTCAACGACGAACTCGAGCAGATCCGTTCGGCTCTCACCCAGGCCATCGGTTTCCTGGTGCCTCGGGGCAGGGGAGTCGTCCTGAGCTACCACTCCGGGGAGGACCGCATCGTCAAGGAGACGCTGAGGGACGCCGCCGCCGGTGGCTGCTCCTGCCCCCCGCGTCTGGGATGCGTGTGTGGCGCCGTGGGACGCATCCGCCTGCTCGGCCGCGGTGCGCAGCGACCGGACGCGGTTGAGGTGCAGGCGAATCCGCGCTCGCGGAGTGCCCGTATGCGCGCGTTCGAGAAGCTCGAGGTTCCCGGGTCGTGAACCGTCCGCAGCCGTCGCCGCAGACACCCGCTCCGACCTCACGCGGGGAGTCTCCGCTCCGGGTCGTCCCGACGACGCGCGCCAGGCCGATCAGGGTCGGTCGCATCGGGCTCGTCGTGCTGGCGGCCCTTGCTGCCGGCCTGTTCGTCATCGGTGCCCTGCAGGCGGTCGTCACCGAGGCCCAGGGGCGGATCGATCAGCTGGACGAGCAAATCAGCGAGGCAACCGTCACCGACCGCGAGCTGCGCCTGCGGCGAGCCCAGCTGCTGTCGCCGGCGGTCCTGCGGAGCGAGGCTCGTGACCGCCTCGGGATGGTGACGCCGACGACGATCGTCTACCTGGTCCCGTCGGAAGCTCCCGCGCCGTGAGCCCCGCCCGTGGTCGTCGCGATACATCACCGCGGTCAGCGAGGGGCCCTTCGACAGGTCGGCCTCCCGCCGGCGGTGCGCCGCGACGTGGCCGTTTCCGGTCGCCGGGCCGCAGAGCCCTCCTGGTGTTGGCGCTGATGGCCATGGCCTCGGGACTCGTCTGGAGGACGTTCGACCTTCAGTTCCGCCAGGCGGACAGGATCGTTGCCTGGGGTGAGGATCATCGGATCCAGACGACGCAGACGATGGGCCTGCGCGGGGACATCCTGGATAGCTCCGGCGAGCCGCTGGCCACGTCGCTCGAGTGGGCGACGGTCTTCGCCGATCCCTCCAAGATCACCGATCCGCTGGCCAGCGCGCAGGATCTTGCACCCGTGTTGGGAACCGAGGTCACGACCTTGGCCCAGAAGATGTCCGTTCCCGGCCAGTTCGTGTACATCCAACGGCAGGTCTCCCCGGAGCGGGCCGAGCAGGTCGAGGCGCTCGACCTGCAGGGCATCGGCACGCTCCCCGAAGCGCGCCGCGTCTACCCACTGGGCGGTACCGTCGCGGAGATCATCGGCTCGGTGAGCCTCGACCACAACGGCACCTCCGGAATCGAGCTCCTCTACAACGACGTCCTGGTGGGCACACCCGGTTCGGTGAGTCGCGAGGAGTACCCGGGTGGGCGCAGCGTCCCCGGCGGGCACAACGAGGCGGTTCCCGCGGTGCACGGCTCCGACCTGCGGTTGACCATCGACCGGTTGCTGCAGTTCGAGGCGGCCCGGATCCTCTCGGATCAGGTCCGGGAGACCGACGCGAAGGGTGGAGTGATCGTTGTCGGGCGCCCGGCCACCGGGGAGATCCTGGCCATGTCCACGGCGACTCGCGACGAGGAGGGCGAGGTGATCACCGGCGCGGAGAACAAGGCGCTGACATGGGCCTTCGAACCCGGATCGGTCATCAAGGGTCTGACCTTCTCCGCCGTGCTGGACGCCGGCCTGGCGACGCCCGCCACGACCCGCCCGGTGCCGGACCGCCTGACGGTTCACGACTCGGAGTTCACGGACTACAGCCCTCACCCGACTCTCGACTACTCGGTGCGCGACATCGTCGTGCAGTCCTCCAACATCGGCACCATCCTCTGGGGCGGCCAGCTCGGTCCGTCCGGCCTCTACGACTACCTCCGGCGGTTCGGGCTCGGCCAGTCGAGCGGGCTCGGGCTCTTCGGCGAGTCGCCGGGTCTCCTGCTGCCGGTGGCCGACTGGTCGGGCACCTCCCTGGCGACCATCGCCATCGGCCAGGGGATCTCGTTGACCCCGCTGCAACTGCTCCTGGCCTTCAACACCATCGCCAACGACGGCGTCTACGTACCTGCACGGATCGTGGCGGAGGTGATCGCGCCGGACGGCACCATCACGACCCCGCAGACGACGACTTCACCTCGCCGCGTGATGTCCACGACGGCGGCGGTCCACATGCGCCGGATCCTCCGCGAGGTGGTGGCCGACGGAACGGGCAAGAGGGCGGAGGTTCAGAACTACGAGGTGGCGGGCAAGACGGGCACGGCTCGCAAGCCCCACCCCGACGGTGGCTACGAGGACGCGGCCGGGAACTATCGCTACGTTGCGGCGTTCGCCGGTTTCGCCCCGGCATCCGACCCGCAACTCTCCATCGTGGTGCTGATCGATGAGCCCACGACCACCATCTACGGCGGGAGTGCCGCGGCGCCTGCGTTCGCCGAATTCGCGCAGATCGCTCTCCGGCGGCTCATGGTGCCCCCGCCGGGCACCGGCGAGCCCGACGTCATCCTGGCTGCGACGGCGGCGGGAGGTGGCGATGGCTGAGCAGCCGGTTCTGCGGGTACTGCTGCACCGGAGCCGGATCTCCCACGAGCTGCGACTCCCCGCCGGCGCTCAGGGGATCGACCCGCCGATTGCAGCGGTGTGCGAGGACTCCCGTGAGGTGAGTGCCGGAGCGCTCTTCTGCTGCATGCCGGGGCGATCCCACGATGGTCATGATTTCGCCGCCGCGGCCGCGGCGGCCGGAGCCGTGGCGCTGGTGGTCGAGCGGCCCCTCCCCGTGGCGCTGCCGCAGGCCGTGGTTCCCGAGGTGCGGGCGGCGGTGGGTCCCCTGGCGCTGGCGCAGGCGGGATCCCCCCAGGAGCATCTGGAGATCGTCGGCGTGACGGGGACGAACGGCAAGACCACCGTCACGCATCTGCTGAGTGCCATCCTCGGCGCGGCGGGAACACGATGCGCCACCGTCGGCTCCCTGGACGGGGCCCTCACGACGCCGCGCGCCAGCGATTTGGCCCAGCGGTTGGCGAGCGCACGCCGTGGCGGGGCGGCGGCCGTGGCTCTGGAGGTCAGCTCGCACGGGCTGTCGCAGAAGAGGGTCGACGGGCTGGGGTTCTCCGCGACGGCCTTCACGAATCTCTCGCCCGAGCATCTGGACTACCACCGGGACATGGAGGACTACTTCGCTGCCAAACGGATGCTCTTCGGGGCGGATCGGACCGCGATCAGCGTGGTTTGCACCGACGACCCGTGGGGCCGGCGTCTCGCCGCCGAGGTCACCGGTGACGTGCGGCGCTGCTCATTGGCCGATGCCGAGGTGCTGGACTCCTCGGCCAAGCTGAGCCGGTTCCGCTGGCGGGGCACGGAGATCTCACTGCCCCTCGGTGGCGCGCACAACGTGTCGAACGCGATCGTCGCGGCAACGACCGCGCAGGCTCTCGGCGTCGACCCGGAGGACGTCCGGTCAGGGCTCGAGCGCGCGCCGCGCCTGCCCGGACGTTTCGAGGTGGTGGCCGAGAAGCCCGCGGCGGTCATCGTGGACTTCGCACATTCTCCTGCAGCAATGGAGCAGCTGCTGAGCACGGGGCGAAACCTCGCCCCGGTGCACGCTCGCCTGACCGTGGTCTTCGGCTGCGGCGGCGATCGGGATACGAGCAAGCGCGAGGCGATGGGAGCCATCGCCTCGCGCTTCGCCGACAGAATCATCATCACGTCCGACAACCCCAGGTGCGAGGATCCTGCGCGGATCGCCGGAGCGATCATGGCCGGCACCGAGACGGGCTCGGCGGAGATCGAGTTGGATCGTCGGCGTGCGATCGCGGCTGCGCTGGAAGGATCTCGCGACGGTGACGTGGTGATCGTGGCCGGCAAGGGTCACGAGACGACACAGATCATCGGCGAGCGAGTACTTCCCTTCGACGATCGCGAGGTGGTGCGCGAGCTGCTCGTCGCCGCGGGCCCGGAGGTGGCGGCCAAGTGATCCGGCTGTTGCTCGCCGCCGCCATCGCGGTCGTGGTGTCCCTGGTGGGAACACGGGTGCTGATCGCGCTGTTCCGGGCGCGGAACCTGGCTCAGCCGATTCGCGAGGATGGACCGGAGACTCACGTCCACAAGCAGGGCACGCCCACCATGGGCGGCCTCGCCATCGTCGCCGGTGCCTTCGCCGGCTACGCCGGCAGTGACTTCATCCACGGCGGCATCTTCACGCGGACGGGGATCTTCGTGATGCTGGCCATTCTGGCCGCCACCTGCGTCGGGTTGCTGGACGACTGGCTGAAGGTGACGCGGATGGACAGCAGGGGCCTCAGCAAGCGCGCCAAGATGCTGGGTCTCTGCGCGGTGGGCGCAGGCTTCGCCACCTTGACCGTGCTGACGACCGACGTCAGCACGGAGTTGTCGTTCACCCGCGTCGGGAGCATCGGTTGGGATCTCGGTCCGGTGGGATGGGTGCTGTGGGCGATCCTGATCATCGCGGGAACGTCCAACGGCGTGAACTTCACCGACGGGCTGGACGGGCTGGCGGCAGGCTCGAGCATCTTCAATTTCGCGGCGTTCACCATCATCGGCTACTGGGCCTTCCGGCACGTCGACCTGTACCAGCTGCCGCACGCCTTGGACCTCGCGGTCGTCGGTGCGGCGATGCTGGGCGGTTGTGTCGGCTTCCTGTGGTGGAACGCCGCGCCGGCGCAGATCATCATGGGCGACACCGGCTCGCTGGCCATCGGCACGGCGCTGGCCTGCCTCGCCCTCACCACCAACACGCACCTGTTGCTGCCCATCATGTGCGGGTTGTTCGTGATGGAAGCCCTCTCGGTGATCCTGCAGATCGGCGTGTTCAGATCGATGGGCGGGCGCCGCCTGTTCGCCATGGCGCCACTGCATCACCACTTCGAGGAACGCGGTTGGCACGAGACATGGGTCATCGTGAGGTTCTGGCTCCTTGCCGGATTCGCCACAGCCGTGGCACTGGGTCTCTTCTATGCGGACTACTTCCCGCTGCTGGATTCCCGCTCGGCGGGGACGGCACCGTGACCTCGATGCCGGGTGCGCCGGTCCTGCTGTGGGGCATGGGCGCCACGAACCGCGCGGTGGCCGCGGCGCTGGTCGAGCGGGGCGGTGAGATCATCGCCATCGACGACGCCCCGTCGGTGGAGACCCGCGGAGCCCTGGCGGCGATCGGTGTGTCGCTCTGCGCCGCACCCGATGACGAGGAGTCCCTTGCCGCGCTGATGGGTCGCTGCGGCACCTTCCTGCCGACACCGGGCTTGCCGGACCGGCATCGGGCGATCCGCGCGGCGGTGCTGGCGGGTACGACGATCATGAGCGAGTTCGACCTCGCCGCGCTCTGGGACGATCGGCCCGTCGTGGCGATCACCGGGACCAACGGCAAGACGACGGTCACGACCCTGGTGGCGGCGGCCCTGGCGCCGAGCAGGGCGGCGGTGGCGGCCGGCAACAACGAGTTGCCCCTCGTCAGCGCCATCGCCGATCCGAGGCCCGCGCTCTTCGTGGTGGAGGCCTCGTCGTTCCGGTTGGGACGGAGCCGGTCGTTCCGGCCGGCGGTTGCCGCCTGGTTGAACTTCTCGCCGGACCACCTTGACGTGCACGCCTCACTCGAGGCCTACGCCGAGGCCAAAGCGGCGATCTGGCGGAATCTGGGAAGCGACGACGCGGCCGTCGTGAACGACGCCGATCCGGTGGTGCGGGACCGTCGCCCCGCGGCGGGGCGGGTGGTGACCTTCGGCACGCCGGGAAGCGACGTGGCCGCCCGGGATGGAGCACTCCGGGCCTGCGGCGAAGCCGTCCTCGACATCGTCGGGCTGCCGAGGCGCTTCCCGCACGACCTGCGGAACGCAGAGGCGGCGACTGCCTGCGCGCTGGCCGCCGGGGCACCCCTGGCGGATCTGCGGGCTGCCCTGGAGGCGTTCCGAGGTCTCCCGCACCGGCTTGAACTGGTGGCCGAGACGGCGGCGAACCGCTGGTACAACGACTCGAAGGCGACCACTCCGGAGGCGGCGCTCGCTGCGGCGGCGGCATTCGAGTCGGTCGTGCTCGTCGCCGGCGGGCGGAACAAGGGCCTCGACCTTCGCTGCCTCGCCACGGCCCCGTCGGTGCGCGCCGTCGTCGCCATCGGTGAGTCGGCAGCCGAGATCTGTTCCATCTTCGCGGGCCGGGTGCCGGTGGTGCGGGCCGGGAACATGCAAACTGCCGTGGCCGCGGCCGGTGAGCTGGCACTCGCGGGCGACGCCGTCGTCCTGTCACCCGGTTGCGCCTCCTTCGACAGCTATGACTCCTACCGCCGGCGCGGTGAGCATTTCGCCGCTCTGGTGCGGGCGTCGGTGACCGGGGAGGGGTGATGAGCACCGCAGCGACCGTTCGCCCGGGTGGGGCGCGATCGATGCTCCGGCCACCGGTGGGTCGTCGCTCGGGAACCTTCATCGGCCTCTTCGTCGTCGTGGTGATGCTCTGCGTGCTCGGCCTCGTCATGGTGCTCACGTCCTCCACGGTCACCTCCATCGACAGCGCCGGATCCGCCTTCCACCACGCGCGCCGGCAGGGAATGTGGTTGGCGATCGGACTCGTCGTCGGCGTCGTGACCATGCGCGTGGACTACCACCGCTGGCGCGCTCCCCTCCTCACAGGCGGGGTGGTCGTCGTGGTGCTCGGAGCGCTGGCGTTGCTGCTGGTGCCCTCCCCGCTGGTGATCACCGCGAACGGCTCGTCCCGCTGGATCCGGGTGGCCGGACTCGTCGTCCAGCCATCGGAGGCGGCGAAACTTGCGCTCGTCCTCTTCGCAGCCTCGCTCCTGTCTCGTCGCTTCGACGATCTCGGGAGCATCAGGACGGTTCTGCTGCCGCTCGCCGCGGTCTTCGGAGCGATGTCGGCGCTGATCCTCGCTCAGCCCAGCCTCGGTACGGTCGTGCTCCTCGCCGGGATCCTGCTCGTCGTGCTGTTCATAGCGGGCTTTCCGGGTCGCCAACTGGCGGGGATCCTGGCAGTGGGAGCCGGCGCGGTCGTCCTGTTCACCTTCCTGTTCAGCTACCGCCGGCAGCGTCTCCTCTCCTTCTTCGACCCCTGGTCGGATCCGTACGGGATCGGCTACCAGGCGGTGCAGGCGCAGGTGGGAATCGCCTCCGGGGGCCTGACCGGACTCGGGCCCGGGGGCGGGAGAGCGAGCCTGGCCTTCCTGCCCTATGCCCACACCGACTTCATCTACGTCATCATCGCCGAGGAATTGGGGCTCCTGGGCGCCGGCATCGTCGTCGGGGCCTTCTTCTGCCTGGGCGTGCTGGGAATCCGGGCCGTCCGCGATGCCCCTGATCCGTATGGAGCGTTCCTGGCGGCGGGGATCACCGGTTGGTTCGTACTGCAGGCATTCGGCAACATCGCGGTGGCACAGGGCCTGTTGCCGACGATGGGGGTCACTCTCCCGTTCATCTCCTACGGCGGCTCGAGTCTCGTCGTCAACCTCGCAGCCGCAGGGATCCTCATGAACGTGGCGCGCCAGGGTAGGTCGAGGTGAGCCGCCGGGTCGCCGGCGCACCCGCTCGCTCAGGCACCTGGGCGGTGGTCGCCGGCGGCGGTACCGGCGGCCACGTCTACCCGGGGTTGGCGGTGGCCGATGCGCTCGTGGGCGACGGCTTGACCCGTAGCGCCATCCATTTCGTCGTGAGCCGGCGTCGCTTGGATGCGGGCGCGGTCACTGCGGCCGGATTCGCGGCGACAGCGATCCATGCCCGCGGTCTGCAGCGCCGGCCGACCGTCGCCAACGTCGCCGCCGGTGCGGCCCTCGCCCGGGGCGTCTGGCAGTGCTGGGGCCTGCTCCGGCGCACGGCCCCACGGGTCGTGCTGGCGCAAGGCGGCTACGTGAGCGCGGTCTGTGCGCTGGCGGCGCGCCTGCGCGGGATCCCCGTCGTGGTGCTGGAGGCGAATGCCACTGCCGGAGCGGCGAACCGGCTGGCGGCACGGTGGGCGGTCGCCTGCGCGGTGGCGTTCCCCACGACCGTCCTCGCCAACAAGGTCGTCACCGGGCTCCCGGTGCGCGGGGCGATAGCTCAGCTCCATCCCTCCAGTGATGCTGGGACAGGGTCCTTCGATCGGCGCCAACAGGCTCGCGACCTCCTCGGCGTCGATCCCGGACGGCAGCTCGTCCTGGTCGTCGGGGGCTCCCTCGGGTCGGCGCAGCTGAACGCCGCGACGGTTGAGGCCTGCGCGCTGCTCGCTGGACGGGGAGATGTCGCCGTGCGGCACGTTCTGGGTGATTCGGCCGCCGCGGATACTCCGATCACCGGCCGCGGGAGCCCGGAGACGCTCCATTACGAGACCGTGGCCTACGAGGAGGACATGCCGGTGGCTCTGGCCGCGGCGGATCTCGTCGTCAGCCGCGCCGGTGGCTCCATCGTGGCTGAACTGGCGGTGGCGGGTCGCGCCGCGCTGCTCGTGCCCCTGGCGGCCGCGACGGGCGACCACCAGATGGCGAACGCCGGGGTGATGGCCGATGCCGGCGCCGCCGTCGTGATCACCGAGCGGGAACTGGACGGCAAGCGTCTCGCCGGCGAGATCAGCGCCCTCCTCGCCGATCCGGAGGGACTCGCGAGGATGGAGCGTGCCGCCGCGGTCACCGGGTCGCCGCAGGCCGCTGAGCGCGTGGCAGAACTCCTCCGCACGTTCGGCGATGGCGGTGCGACGCCGTGAACGTCGACCTCGATCGCATCCGCCACATTCACATCGTCGGCATCGGCGGCGCCGGAATGAGCGCCATCGCGACCGTGCTCGCCGATACCCGACATCTGGTCACCGGCTCGGATCTCAAGGTCTCGGCGGCGTTCGAACGCCTCCGGGCGCGCGGGCTCGGCGTGGTCGTCGGGCACCGAGCCGAGCATGTCAGTGAGCCGTGGCGGCTGGGCGCCGGGGTGCCGGAGGGAGGGAGGCCGGACCTCGTGGCGCGTTCCAGCGCGGTGCCGGATCGGAACGTCGAGATCGTCGAGGCACGCCGCGCCGGGATCCCCGTGTGTTCCCGTGCCGACATCCTGGCCGCCATCTGTCGACTCCGCAGAACGCTCGCGGTCGCCGGCACGCACGGCAAGACGACGACCGCGTCCATGCTCGGATTGATTCTCGACGAAGCGGGCTGCCGGCCGTCCTGCATCGTCGGCGGCGACGTCAACGAGATCGGGAGCGGGGCCGTGTGGGGATCGGGGGAGTGGCTGGTCGTCGAAGCCGACGAGAGCGATGGAACGTTCCTGCAGTTGGCTCCCGACGCCGCAGCGGTCACCAGTGTCGAAGCCGATCACCTGGATCGCTACGGCTCCGTCGAGGGGCTGTACGGAGCGTTCGACGAGTTCCTCGGCGCCGTCGTGGGACTGCGTCTGATCTGTGTCGACGATCCCTGGGGTCGCCGGTTTGCCGCTGCCCACGCGGGCGCAGTGGGCTACGGATGGTCCGCCGGAGCGGATTTCCGCCTCTCGGACCTGACAGCGACCCGGACCGGGGCAGAGTTCAGGCTGGAGCGCCGCGAGGGTGACGCGGTGAGGGTTCGGCTGCCGGTTCCGGGGGTGCACAACGCATTGAACGCGACCGCGGCAATGGCCTGTGCCGGTCACCTGGGTGTGCCCCTGGCCCGTGCCGCCGAGATTCTGGCTCACTACGGCGGGGTCTCACGCCGCTACGAGTTCCGGGGTGAGGCCGGCGGGGTCACGTTCATCGACGATTACGCCCATCTCCCCGGAGAAGTCTCCGCCGTCCTGGCCACGGCGAGAAGCGGTGGCTGGCGGCGGGTCGTGTGCGTGTACCAACCTCACCGCTACACACGCACCGCGGCACTGTGGCGCGACTTCGGTGCCTCGTTCCGTGATGCCGACTTCGTCGCTCTCACCGATGTCTACGCCGCCGGTGAAACCCCGCGACCGGGCGTCAGCGGCAAGTTGCTCGTCGACTCCGTGCTCGACGTCGAGCCCTACAAGCGGGTGGGGTGGTTCCCGCACCGCCAGGACCTCTCGCGCTACCTGGTGAACGAACTGCGCCCGGGCGACATCTGCCTCACCCTCAACGCCGGTGATCTCACGACCCTGCCCGAAGAGCTGATGGCGGAGCTCGGCTCGTGAACGAACCTGGCGCGCCGGGCGGGCGGCACGACTGGCCGGGGCTTGCAGAATCGCTCCGCGCCCGGATGCCGGACAGCAGGATCGCCGTCGGCGCGCCGCTCGGCGCCCTGACCACCTACCGTGTCGGTGGCCACGCCGCGCTCCTGGTCGAGGTCGGCTCGGAGCGAGACCTTCGGAGTCTCGCGGCCGTGACCGCAGCGGAGAACTGGGCGACTCTCGTCCTCGGACTCGGATCGAACCTCCTCGTTGGAGATTGCGGTTTCAACGGTCTGGCGTTGCGCCTCGGTACGGCGTTCGCGGTCGCGAGGATCGAACCTCCCGTGGTGATCGCCGGTGGAGCCACACCGCTGCCGGTCCTGGCCCGTCAGTGTGCAGGTGCCGGGCTCGGTGGATTCAGTTGGGCCGTCGGAGTCCCCGGGACCCTCGGCGGCGCGATTCGCATGAACGCCGGCGGGCACGGATCGGACATGCGTGAAGTCGTCCGGCGGGTGGACATCGCCAACCTGGCGACCGGAGAGAGCGAACGTCTCGGTCTTGAAGATCTGCTGCTCGGCTACCGGTCCTCAGCTCTGGCGTCTACTCAAGTTGTGGTTGAGGTTGAGATGCTGTTGCGCGCCGGCGACCGGGAGCACGAGGAGCGCCTGATCCGGGAAGTCGTCCGGTGGCGCCGCCGGAACCAACCTGGAGGTGCCAACACGGGATCGGTGTTCATGAACCCTCCGGGCGACTTCGCGGGACGGCTCGTGGAGGCGGCGGGATGCAAGGGCCTACGTCACCGCAGTGCTTCGGTCTCGGAGATCCATGCCAACTTCATCCAGGCGGATCCCGGGGGAACCGCGGCAGACGTCCTCTCCCTCATGCGGGAAGTGGCTCGCCGGGTCGAGGAGCACAGTGGCATCCGGCTACATCCCGAGACCCATCTCGTCGGATTCACCGGACCCTTCAGGAGCCTCGGATGACAGTGCAGGCACCGGGTGTACCGCACCCACGCATCGCTCAGCGCCGTGCCGATGTGGTCGCGGCAGCCCGCTCGGACGAGTGCCGGAGGCGTCGTCTGCTGTGGATCGGATTGGCGGTCTCCTTCGCTCTGGTCTGCGGATACCTGGCGACGCGGAGCGAGTTGCTGGACGTGGATCGCATAACGGTCACCGGTGCGGAGAGGACCCAGGCGGCACAGATTCTCGAGGCTGCAGATATTGACCGGGGGCAACCGTTGCTCGGGTTGGACCTGCCGGGCGCCCGCGCCCGTATCGCCCGCCTTCCTTGGGTGAAGGACGTCTACTCGACTCGCAGCTGGGACGGCAGGGTGAGGTTCGAGGTCTCCGAGCGAGTCCCCGTGGCGGCGGTGGCGATGCCCGGCAACTGGGCACTCGTGGGAGCGGGCGGCAGGGTCCTGGATCTCACACCGGCACTCACGGAGCAGGCCGTGCCGATCCTCGGGTTGAACGTCTTGGAGGCGACACCCGGTGATTGGCTCGTGGAGGAGCAACGAGAGGCGATAGCCATTGCCGGGGATCTCCATGAGCCGGTCCGGTCAGCCGTGCGAACACTTGAAGTAACCCACGAGGGTTACGTGCTCGACCTGCACATGTCTGGCCGCATCATCCTCGGTGGCGGCGCCGATATGGATGCGAAACTCCTGGCAGTGCAGACGTTTCTCGAGAAGGTGAACCTGCGCTGTCTCGACGTCCTGGACGTGCGCGCGGCTGCAACGCCGGTGTTGACGCGGTCATATCCCTGTAGATAGACTTCCTGTTGAGCGAGAGATAATGATAAGGCTTAAGTAGACCTTTACTCTTTGAGCAAGACAGCGAATCGACCAGACAGCACCGAACAAACAGCGTGCGGAGCATTCCGCAGCAGTCCCGGGAGGATCCCGTGAGCACCCCACACCAATACCTGGCAGTCATCAAGGTTGTCGGCGTCGGCGGCGGCGGCGTGAATGCCGTTGATCGGATGATCGAGGCCGGTCTGCGAGGCGTCGAGTTCGTGGCAGTCAACACCGACGCGCAGACGTTGCTGATGAGCGATGCCGATATCAAGATCGACATCGGTCGCGATCTGACCCGCGGCCTCGGTGCCGGGAGCGATCCCGATGTCGGAGAGGCTGCCGCACACTCTGCTGCCGAGCAGCTGCGCGAGGCGCTCGACGGTGCCGACATGGTCTTCATCACCGCCGGGGAAGGCGGTGGTACCGGCACGGGCGGCGCTCCGATCATCGCCGAGATCGCGCGTGATCTCGGTGCGCTCACCATCGCGGTCGTGACCCGCCCCTTCCGCTTCGAAGGACGCAAGCGGGCGCTGCAGGCCGAGCAGGGGATCCAACGCCTCAAGGAGAAGGTCGACACCCAGATCGTGATTCCGAACGATCGACTTCTCAATGAGGTCTCGGAGAACACGACCCTCTTGAGCGCCTTCCAGATGGCCGATGACGTGCTGTTGCAAGGTGTGCAGGGGATTACGGATCTGATCACGACCCCTGGCCTCATCAACACGGACTTCGCCGACGTGCGAGCCGTGCTGGCCGATGCCGGCTCCGCTCTCATGGGTGTCGGCACGGCCTCCGGCGAGGATCGCGCCGCCAGCGCGGCCCGCAAGGCCATCGCGAGCCCGTTGCTGGAGTCCTCCATCGAGGGTGCACGCGGCCTGCTGCTCACGATCTCGGGCAACTCTCAGATGGGACTCATGGAGGTCACCCAGGCCGCCGAGGTCATCGGCGGCGTCTCGCACGAGGATGCCAACATCATCTTCGGAACGGTCATCGACGAGTCCATCGGTGAGTCGATGCGGGTGACGGTCATCGCCGCCGGATTCGATCGCTGGGACGAGTCCTCCTCCCGTCGCGAGACCGACGCAGCATCGGCGCGCCGCGACCTTCCCGATCCGTTCGCAGAGCCCACCGAGAGCGCTGCTGACGACGAGGACGATCTGGATCTGGACATACCCTCGTTCCTCCGCTGAGGCGAGCACCGCCCGTGCTGGAATGGACGCTCGATCTGAACGGCGACGGGCGCGCACGGATCCGCTTCAGTGACCGCCGCGCGGGAAACTTCGCGGACGGACATCCGGCGCTGCGAGACACGACTCCCGCCGACCTGTGGACGGGGCTCCGGCAACAGCACGGCTCAGAGGTCGTCGTCGTGGCGTCCCCGGGCGACCGGGACGGTGCGCTCGCCGATGCCGCGGTCACGTCGATGCCCGGCGCGATTCTCACGGTTCGGACGGCCGATTGTGCTCCAGTGGCCCTCGTGGCCCGGGAGGGAGTGGTGGCCGCCGTTCACGCCGGGTGGCGCGGTCTCGCCGCCGGAGTCATCGAGGCCGCCGCCGCGACGGTGCGACGTCTCGGTGGCAAGGATCTCCGTGCCTACCTCGGCCCCTGCATACATGCCGAGTGCTACGAATTCGGACCCGAGCCGCTGGCGGACCTGGCTGACCATCTCGGACCCGCAGTGATCGGGCGGACGGCGTGGGGCACTCCGGCGCTCGACATTCCGGCGGCGGTGCGGTACGCCCTCGATCGCAGTGGCATCGAGGAGATCGTCGAGGCCGGGCAGTGCACGGCGTGCGATGCCGGACGTTGGTATTCCCACCGCGCTCGAGGTGAGGCCGAGCGCCACGTGCTGGCGACGTGGATCGGTCCGAGTTGATCACGCGGGCCGAGGCCATCGGTGCGCGCCTGAGCACCGTCCGCGAGCGGATCGCCGACGCCGGGGGCGATCCCGATGCCACCAGGATCGTGGTGGTGACGAAGGGGCGCAGCAGCCTGACCGCCGCTGCGGCTGTCGAGGCCGGCCTCGACGAACTCGGTGAGAACTACGCCCAGGAGTTCACCGGCAAGGTGAGCGCTGTGCCCGGAGCGCGCTGGCATTTCATCGGCAGACTGCAGACGAACAAGGTCCGGCACCTCGCGCCTCATGTCCGGCTCTGGCAGAGCGTGGACCGCAGGCGCCTGCTGGGGGAGATCGCGCGGCACGACCCCGGTGCGGAGATACTGGTGCAGGTTGCCGAACGGGTGGTCCCCGGTCGGGGGGGCTGCGAGCCGGAGCTGGCCAGGCAGCTCGTCGCCGAGGCTGCCGACCTGGGCTTGCGCCCCGCAGGTCTGATGTCGATGGCGCTTCCCGGATCACCGGACGAGGTTCGTCGGCAGTTCGGCCTGGTGCGTGCGCTGACCGATGAACTCGGACTTCCCGTGGCCAGCATGGGCACGAGTGGTGATTTCCCGCTGGCGGTGGCGGAAGGTTCGAACCTGCTGCGCCTGGGACGCGTCCTCCTCGAGGAGCCCCCGTCGGCGGCCGGGGGGCAACGCCGCGATCCGGACGTGACTACACTGGCCTAAACGACGAGGTGCGATGGACATGCTCACGAGCGCCACGCCTACCGACACACCAAGGGATACTCGGCGATTCCGTGAGCACTCGTCGCTCGAGGCGAGGCACATCCCCCGCACGCTTTTGAAGGAGAGTCCATGTCGGCCTTGAAATCCTTCGTCAACTGGTTGGGCCTTGGACCGGACGAGGGCGAGCCGTACGCCGGCCATCTCGGCGGACCGCATCGGGGTCCCGCCCCCGAGCACTACGGGGCGGCGCCTGTGGAGCGGTATCCGGCAGCGGTCGAGCCGATGTCGATGCCCGAACCCACCCCGCTGGGGACGGCGAGACCCGCCCCGGACACCATCGCCGCCGAGCCGATGGTCCGTCCCACGCTGGCGCACCCTCGCTCATCGCCGGCGGCAGTACGGCCGATCGTCGTCTCGCCGGCAGTGTTCGATGAGGCACAGGAGGTCGGCGATCACTTCAAGCAACGCCAGCCGGTCATCGTGAACCTCCAGGATGCCAGCAGCGACCTGCGCCGCCGACTCGTGGATTTCGCCGCGGGACTCTGCTACGCCCTCGATGGGCAGGTGGAGCGGGTGACTCCCGGCGTGTACCTGCTGACACCCAGCGACGTTCGCGTGGCTCTCGAGGAACGGACTCTCCCGGCCGAGGGCTGATACTCCGAGTCCGATCCCATGGTCGTCCTGTGCTGGCTGCTCCTCCTGTTCGCCCTCGCGTTCCTGGCGCGCGCCGTCCTGAGCTGGTTTCCGATCCGACCCGGGGGCGTGGCGGCCACTCTCGCGGGTGGACTGATCATGGTCACCGACCCGGTACTCCGCCCGCTGCGCCGCATGCTCCGGCCGCTGCGAATCGGCAACGTAGCCCTCGACTTCGCCCCGACGATCGTCATGGTGGTGCTCTTCTACGTGCGCGGTCGGATCTGCTGAGCGGTACCGAGGGCGGCGGGATCTGCTTGCCCGCGGCCGCCGAGCACTACGGTTGAATCCATGGAACTCTCGCCCGCCGTCCTGCGCGACGCTCAGTTCACGGAGCGGTTCCGGGGTTACGACGCCGCCGAGGTGGACTCGTTCCTCAACGAGGCGGCCGAGGCGCTCGAAGAACTGCTCGCCGAAGCGAGCGCGCCGATGGCGGCTCTTGCCGCCGAGCGGGCTCGGGCGGCCATCGAGGAGGTTCGGCGTGGGAATCTCGCGGCGGTGGAGGATCTCCAGCGCCGGCACGACGATCTCGAGGCAGCGGTGGCGGAGCTCCGCGGGAAGCTGCGGGAGCGACGCCAGGGAGCCGCCGGCGAATTGGCGCTGATCGACACGGCTCTCGAGGAATTGCCTGAGGTCGGCGGTCCCGAGACCACTGATAGCGAGAACGGCGAAGAGGACCCCACCGGAGGAGCCCACTCCGGCGGCGACACCTTCCTCGCCCGGCTCGAGCAGGCCGCCGCGGAAGGCGGGTCGCCGGAGGTCGCCTAGGACGGCGGCCGGTCACTGGACGCGGACTATCGCGAACCGGATCTCCTGGCCGTCGAGGGTGCCGGAGCCCACACTCTCGCCGGGTTGCAGTTCGGCGCGGTGGACGGCGACTGCGAGCACCTGCTCGGCGACGTACCGCTCGTGCGGCGCGATCGCGTCGGCCAGCGACGCGGGCACGTCGAGCGTCAGTTCGATCCGGTCCGCGACGTGAAGACCGTGGTCGCGCCGGCCCTGCTGCAGGATCCTCACGAGGTGGCGCGCCGCCCCCTCGGCGCGGAGGCCGTCATCGAGTTCGGTGTCGAGGGTCACCACGACATCGGCGTTGCGGAGGGCTGCGCTGGGACGGTCCTCGGCTGTCTCCAGCACCAGTTCGTACTGCTCCGCCGTGAGCCGGTGGCCGGCCACGGCGATGGTCCCGTCGCCGGCCCGCGTCCATTCGCCGGCGCGGGCCGCAGACATGACCGCCTGCGTCGCCGGGCCCAACAGTGGTCCCAGCACCTCGCCTCGCGGGCGCAGGACGAAGCGGATGTCGTCGTCGAGTTCCTCGGTGAGCACGACCGACTTGACGTTGATCTCCGCGGCGATGAGGTCGACGAACGGCGCCAGAGCGGCGCCCCCGCGGCCGGCGACCCGCGCCGACCGCAAAGGCTGGCGTGCCGGCAGGCCGCGCGCCACGCGCACACCCAGCGCCGCCGAGCAGACCTCGCGTGCACGGTCCATGACCTCGACCAGTTCATCGTCGGCCGGTAGCGCTTCGGCGTCGGGCCAGGCACACAGGTGCACGCTGCCGGTGGCGCCGAGACCGCGATGGATCGACTCGCACACCAGGGGAAGAAGGGGCGCGGCCACCTGCACCAGAGTCGCAAGGACGGTGTAGAGGGTGTCGTAGGCGGATTGCTTCTCCGCCCGGTCGGCCTGTGCTGCGGGCGCCCAGAAGCGATCCCGGCTGCGTCGGATGTACCAGTTGTTGACCGTCCCGAGGAACGCCTCGATCTCCCCGCAGGCTCCCGGCAGGTCGTAGGCGTCGAGTCGCTCGGCGACCTCCCCGACGAGATGTCGCGTCTTGGCCAGCACGTAGCGGTCCAGGACATCATCGGAGGTGGCGTTCCAGGCTCCATGGAAGCCGTCGGCGTTGGCATACATGCAGAAGAAGGCGTAGGCGTTCCACAGCGGGTGCAGGACGCCGCGCACCACCGCGTCGATGCCCGCGTCGCTCATCCGAAGATCGCCGCCGCGCAGCACCGGCGAGGACATCAGGTACCACCGCAGGGCGTCCGCGCCCTGCCGACCGAAGATGATCTCCGGGTCCGTGTAGTTGCGCAGGCGCTTGGAGAGTTTCGCCCCATCGGCGGCAAGGACGACGCCGTGGCAGACGGCGTTGCGGAACGGGGGGCGATCGAACAGGGCCGTCGCCAGCACGTGCAGCGTGTAGAACCAGCCACGCGTCTGGTTCACGTACTCCACGATGAAGTCGGCCGGGAAATGGTTCTCGAACCAGTCCTTGTTCTCGAAGGGGTAGTGCACCTGGGCGTACGGCATGGACCCCGACTCGAACCAGCAGTCCAGCACGTCCGGCACGCGTCGCATGACGGAGCTCCCGGTGGGGTCGTCCGGGTTGGGCCGGACCAGGGAGTCGACGAAGGGGCGGTGCAGGTCGGTGGGTCGCACCCCGAAGTCCCGCTCGATCTCGTCGAGACTCCCGTAGACGTCGAGGCGTGGCCGGGCCGGATCGTCCGACCGCCACACCGGCACGGGGGAACCCCAGAAGCGGTTGCGGCTGATGGACCAGTCGCGGGCTCCCTCCAACCAGTTGCCGAAGCGCCCGTCGCGCACGTGGCCGGGAATCCAGTTGATCTGCCGGTTCAGTTCCACCATGCGCTCCCGGACGGCGGTCACCCGGACGTACCAGGAGTTGAGGGCGCGGTAGATGACCGGCGTGTCGGTGCGCCAGCAGTGCGGATAGTTGTGGACGATGCTGTCGTGGCGGACGACGAGGCCGCGCGACTTGAGGTGGGCGATGATCCCTGAGTTGGCCTCGAACACGTTGCTGCCGGCCCAGTCGGTGACCGGCTCGACGAACCGGCCCAACTCGTCGACGGGCACCACGACGTCGATGCCGGCCTCCTCGCAGAGTCGCTGATCCTCCTCGCCGAACCCGGGCGCCATGTGGACGATCCCGGTGCCTTCGGCCATGTCCACGAAATCTGCGCCGAGCACCACGAACGCGCCTTCGGTTCCTGCGAAGTACTCGAACATCGGCTCGTAGCGGCGACCGAGAAGATCCCGCCCTCGCACCGATCCGCAGCGCCGGGCATCGTCCAGCTGCCTGCTGTAGCGCTCGACGGCACCGGCGGCCAGCAGGTGGCGCTGCGGGCCGCCGGGGGTCGCCTCCTCGAAGACGGCGTAGTCGGTCTCCGGGTCGACCGCCAGCGCCAGGTTGGACGGCAAGGTCCACGGCGTCGTCGTCCAGGCCCACAGGTGCATCGGGGCGGGATCGCCGGGAGCGCGCAGCAGGCGGAACGCCACGGTGATGGCGGGATCGGTCCGCGGCCGTGTCGCATCGTCCATGCGGATCTCGAAGTTGGACAGCGGCGTCTCCGCCCCCCAGGAGTACGGCAGGACCCGGTACGACTCGTAGACGAGGTCCTTCTCCCAGAGTCGCTTGAACGCCCACATGACGCTCTCCATGAAGGGGAGATCCATCGTCTTGTAGTCGTTCTCGAAGTCGACCCACCGGGCCTGGCGATTCACGTACCGTTGCCACTCGTCGGTGTACCGCATGACCGAGCGGCGGCAATGTGCGTTGAACCGATCGATGCCGTAGTCGGTGATCGCCCGCCTGCCCGCGACGCCGAGTTCCTTCTCCGCCTCCATCTCCGGAGGCAGGCCATGGCAGTCCCAGCCGAAACGCCGCTCCACGCGGCGGCCGCGCATCGTCTGGTAGCGCGGGATCACGTCCTTCACGTAGCCGGTCAGCAGGTTTCCGGTGTGGGGGAGGCCGTTGGCGAACGGTGGGCCGTCGTAGAAGACGTACTCGTTGGCACCGCGTTCCCCGGCAGGGCGAGCGTCGACGGAGGCCCTGAACGTGCCCTCGGTCTGCCAGATGCGAAGGATCTCGGATTCGATGGCCGCGAAGTCAGGTTTCGGATCAACATCGGGATACCGCGCCGGCACATCACCCATGGCGTAGGAAAATACCGCCGAAGTGCCCCGGCGCCGCGCCTTGCGGTGATCGAGGCGCGGCGAGCCGCGGCGACGGGCGGGCCCCCGGCCGGCGAGCGGAGCGATGATGGCCCGCGGCTAGAGTTGTCCCGCCCATCGCCCGCTGCGGCAACCGGCCGAGATCGCCAGGAGGAGCAGGTGGCCCCATCCGGGAGTTCTCCCGACAACAACCCGGGGACGTCCTCGGGCCGGCGTCTCGACGACGCCTTTCTCACCGAACAGCGCGACAGGCTGCTGGAGGAGCGTGCCAGGTATGTGCGGTCGGCCGAAACCATGGCCGCCGAGGCCGCAGCGCTGCTCGACGATCGCGAGCCGGGCGATCTTCAATTCGACGAGGAGTCCGGCGAGGGAGACAGCTGGGCAGTGGAGCGCGAGCGGGATCTGGCTCTGAGCGCGGCCGCACGCGCTGCCGTCGAGATGATCGACGAGGCTCTGCAGCGGATCGAGGACGGGACCTACGGCATCTGCATCGTGTCCGGAAAGCCCATCCAGAAGGAGCGCCTGCGTGCCATACCCTGGGCAGCCGAGCGGGTCGAGTACAAGGCCGGTGGCCTCCGACGCCGCTGAGGCTCGCGGCTCGGGCTGTGTGAGAAACAACCGCCTGCTGCTGATCGCGGTCGCGGCCGGGGTCCTTCTCGCCGACCAGTTGACGAAGCTCTGGGCGCTGCGGGCGCTGCGGGACGACAGCATCCACCTCTTCTGGACGATCCGTCTGCGGCTCGTGTTCAACCAGGGCACGGCATTCGGGCTGGGCACCTCGCTGGCTCCCGTGATCACCATCGCGGCGCTCGTCGTATCCCTGTTGCTCCTCGGTCTGACCTGGTCGACCCCGCGTCGCGGCGTCGCTGCCCTCGCGGGACTGGTGCTCGGTGGCGCGCTGGGCAACCTCGGGGATCGGGCTTTCCGGGGCGATGGCTTCTTCGGCGGCAGTGTCGTGGACTTCGTGGACGCGCAGTGGTGGCCCGTGTTCAATCTCGCAGACGCCGCCATATCCGTCGGCGTGGTGCTCTTCCTGACGTTCGGTGTCCGCTCGGGGATCCGAGGCGAGCCGCTGCTGGACGAAGCGTGAGCACCTCGGTCCCGCCGGCTCTGGCGGGCGAGCGGCTGGACCGTGCGGTGTCTCTTCTGTGGCAGTGCAGCCGTGCCACCTCGACAGCCCTGGTGGCGGCCGGTGCGGTGCAGGTGAACGGCACCACGCGGACCGGCCGAGCCCTCCGGCTGCGCGCAGGGGACGAAGTGGTCGTGGCGCGTGACGCTCTCGAACGGCACCGGAGTCCCGCCGATCCTCGACCCGAACCGGACGTCGCCGTCGTGGTGGTCCACGAGGACCGGCACCTTGTCGTCGTGGACAAGCCGGCCGGGCTCGTCGTCCACCCGGGTGCCGGCAGGGCGACAGGAACGCTCTGCGCGGGGTTGCTGGCGCGGTATCCGGAGATGGCGGGCGTCGGCGAGCGATCCCGGCCCGGCATCGTGCATCGACTCGATGCCGGCACCAGCGGCCTGCTGGTCGCCGCCCGCTCCCAGGGCGCTTACGACTCGCTGGTCGGGCAGCTGGCCGGCCGGTCGGTGCGCCGCTGCTACGAGGCGATCTGCTGGGGCACTGTCGTCGACGACCGGGGCGTCATCGATGCGCCGGTCGGGCGGTCAGGGCGCCGTCCCACGCAGATGGCGGTCACGGAACGAGGACGCGCGGCGCGAACGTTTTACGAGGTGCGCCGGCGCTACCGCCGACCGGCTTCCGTCAGCCACCTCGGGTGCCGCCTGGAGACCGGCCGGACTCACCAGATCCGGGTCCATCTCGCGGCCATCGGTCATCCCCTGGTGGGCGACGAGGTCTACGGTGCCCGGGCCGCCGAGGCCGGCCCGGGGGAGGTCCCGGCGCTCCCGCGGCTCGGTCGCCCCGCCCTGCACGCGGCCGTCCTGGGGTTTCACCACCCGGACGACGCCCGGGTCATGGAGTTCGAGAGCCCTCTGCCGCAGGACCTGTCCGCGCTCGTGGCCGGCTTCTCCCCTTAGTGGCGGGACGGTGCCGGGCGCTCAGTTCGGTGTCGCCTCGGCTCCGTCGGGCCAGGGGAGGGTCCCGCCGGCCATGGCCGCGATGTCCGCCAGGCTGAAGGAGGAGAGCAGGCGCCGCATCTCCACCCCGACGGAGGCCCAGACCGCCAGGAGGACACACTGGCCCTCGTGATCGCAAGCGCCGTCCTTGTGCGGTTCCCCGAAGTCGTCGGCCACGATCGGCGCCTCCACGGCGCTCACGATCTCGCTGAGGTAGATCCGATCGGAGGGTCTCGCCAGCCGGTAGCCGCCACCCACGCCGCGCTTGGAAAGGACCAGGCCCGCGCCCTTGAGGGCCAGCAGGATCTGCTCGAGGTAGGGCTGGGGGAGACCGGTGCGGTCGGCGATGTCGCGCGCCGACTGGGGCGAGTCCTCCTCGTGCAGGGACAGGGACAGCAAGGCACGGCTGGCGTAGTCCGCCCTGGTCGAGACCTTCACGCCTGCGAGCGTACCGGTTCCGCCGCCGGTGGTCGGGAGGTGGCCGCGCCCGTTGGAGCCCGCGACGGGGCCGCTAACGTCACGTCCACCGGATAACCCTCGAACCCGGAGCCGGCCAGCATGTCCGACAGCATTGATCAGCCCACACCGGTGCCCGAGCAGGCGGAGATCGTCGAGGCCGATGATGGCCTCGAGGAGGAATCGCAGGGCGACGCCATCGAGCAGCCGGCCAAGGTGATGCGTGTCGGCGCCATGCTGCGGGGTCTGCTGGAGGAGGTCCGGGAGGCTCCGCTCGACGAGCGGAGCCGCGACCGGCTGCGGGACATCTACGAGATCTCGCTGCAGGAACTCGGTTCGGCGCTCTCGCCGGACCTGCGTGGCGAACTCGCGCGGCTGGCACAGCCGTTCCCCGAGACCGAGGTGCCGACGGAGGGGGAACTGCGCGTTGCCAAGGCGCAGCTGGTGGGCTGGCTGGAAGGGCTGATCCAGGGCATACAGGCGACGCTCTACGCGCAGCAGGTTCTGGCTCGCCGGCAACTGGCGGACATGCGGGGCCAGCTGCCCCCGATCCGATCCGCAACGGAGAGCCTCCCCTCCGAGGAGCGACCGGGCACCTATCTCTGAACCGTCTCCGAGCCGGGTGCGGTCCCGCCGGCTCGCGGTGATCGCACCGTTCGGTGGCCAAAGTCCTCGCCCCAGCAGATCCCACCCTGCTCGGCTATGGTCGGCGGTGAAAACACAGGACTGTCATTTGTCCACAGGAGGTGGGGACATCGTGGGGAGAGTCTCTGGAGGTGGCGAGAGATTCGCACACCTGCACGTCCACACCGAGTACTCGATGCTCGACGGCGCAGCGCGCGTCGACGAACTGGTCAAGGCGGCGGCGGCGGACAACCAGCCGGCGCTCGGGATCACCGACCACGGGAACATGTACGGGATCATCCCGTTCTACAAGGCCTGTCGCAACGGCGGTGTCAAGCCGATCCTGGGTATCGAGGCCTACCTTGCCCACGAGGATCGTCGCGAGCGGCCGGCCCGCCGGGGTCGCGTCGACGACAGCGGTGGCGAGACAGCCACCGGGCAGAAGCTCTACTACCACCTGACGTTGCTGGCGGAGAACGGGGCCGGCTACCGGAATCTCATCCAGATCGCCAGCCGGGCGTTCCTCGAGGGCTACTACTACAAGCCCAAGGTGGACTGGGAAGTGCTCTCGGACCATGCCGAGGGACTCCTTGCCACCACGGGGTGTCTCGGGAGCCACGTCTGCCAGGCGCTCCTGCAGGACGACTTCGAGGCGGCTCTGACCTACGCGGCTCGCCTGCGGGACATCTTCGGGCCGGGCGGCACGTTCGTGGAACTCCAGGATCACGGGATCGCCGCCCAGCAGCGGATCATGCCGCAGCTCCTGGAGATCGCGCGGCAGCTGGACGTGCCGCTGCTGGCCACGAACGACAGCCACTACACGGATCGAGCCGGCGCTCTCGCCCACGACGCCCTGCTGTGCGTGCAGACCGGAAGCATCCGCAGCGATCCCAACCGGTTCCACTTCGAGGGTGACGAGCACTACCTCAAGACGGCTTCGGAGATGCGGGCGCTGTTCTCCGAGGTGCCCTCGGCCTGCGACAGCACGCTGGACATCGCCGAGCGCTGCAATGTGGAGATCGCCTTCGGGGACATCAAGCTGCCTCCCTTCCCCGTTCCGGAGGGCTTCGAGTCGGCCGACGCGTATCTCGAGCACCTCACGCTGGAGGGAGCGCGGCGCCACTGGGGCGAGCGGCTGGCCGAGTCCACCTCCGACCGGTTGGCGTACGAACTGCAGGTCATCAACACGATGGGTTTCGCCTCCTACTTCCTCATCGTCTGGGACCTCATCCGCTATGCGCGCTCCGCCGGAATCCGCGTCGGGCCCGGCCGCGGCAGCGCCGCCGGATGCGCCGTCTCCTACTGCCTCGGCATCACCAATCTGGATCCGCTGCGCTACGACCTCCTGTTCGAGCGTTTCCTGAACCCCGGCCGGCGCCAGATGCCGGACATCGACATGGATTTCGACTCCCGCTACCGGGACGACCTGATCCGCTACGCCGCCGACCGCTACGGGCGTGACCACGTGGCGCAGATCATCACGTTCTCCACCATCAAGGGCCGCGCCGCGGTGCGCGACGCGGCGCGGGTGCTGGGCCACCCCTACGCCACCGGCGACGGGATCGCCAAGGCCGTTCCCGAGCCGATCATGGGCCGCACGACCCCGTTGAAGGCGTGCCTGGAGCGCGACAGCGCCTACAGCGCCGGCTACGAGCTGGCCGGCGACCTGCGCGCCATGTACGCCGAGGATGCCCAGGTGCGCGAGGTCGTGGACGTGGCGCTGGGCCTCGAGGGGCTGCGCCGGCAGGACGGGATCCACGCCGCCGCCGTCGTGATCTCACCCGACCCGCTGACCGAGCACGTGCCCATCCAGCGCAAGCCGGCCGACAGGCAGGCTGCCGAGGACGTCCCGATCGTCACGCAGTACGACATGGACGCGGTCGAGGAGCTCGGGCTGCTCAAGATGGACTTCCTCGGCCTTCGCACCCTCGACGTCATCACGGACACGGCGGCCCACGTCGCACGGCTGCGCGGTCTCGACCTGGACACCGACGCGATCCCCCTGGAGGACGATCGCACCTACGAGATGCTCCAGCGCGGCGACACGACCGGCATCTTCCAGTTGGAGAGCCCGCCCGTACGGGCCCTGCTGCGCTCCCTGCTCCCCAGCAACATCAACGACGTGTCCGCCCTCGTGGCGCTGTACCGGCCGGGTCCGATGAAGGACAACATGCACATCACCTATGCCGACCGCAAGATGGGGCGGGCGAAGGTGGATGTCCTGCACCCCGCGGCCACGGAGATCCTCGCCGACACCTACGGGCTCATGATCTACCAGGAGTCCATGATGCGGATCGCCCAGCAATTCGCCGGCTACAGCCTGGAGGAGGCCGACAACCTCCGGAAAGCCTGCGGCAAGAAGATCCGCAAGAAGATGGCGGAGGAGAAGGAGAAGTTCATCGACGGCTGCGAGACCACCGGGTACGGCCGCCAGGTGGGGGAGCAGTGGTGGAACCAGATCGAGCCGTTCGCCGACTACGCCTTCAACAAGAGCCACTCCTACGCCTACGGCCTGCTGGCCTACCAGACCGCCTACCTCAAGGCGAACTACCCGGTCGAGTACATGGCCGCGCTCCTCACGAGCGTCAGGGACAAGATGGAGCGTCTCACGCCCTACCTGCTGGAGTGCCGCCTGCAGGGGATCGACGTGGTGGTCCCCGACGTCAACGAGTCGTTCTCGGATTTCACGCCGGTCCTGGACCCGGCCTCTCCCGACCGGGGGCGCATCCTCTTCGGGCTCTCCGCCGTGCGCAACGTCGGGACCGCCGATGCAGCCCACATCATCGCCGCTCGAACCGACGGTGGCAGGTTCGGCGACTTCGACGACTTCTGCGACCGGGTGGACACCTCGGTGCTGAACAAGCGAACCGTCGCCTCGCTCGTCAAGGCCGGTGCCTTCGATTCGCTGGGCCATCCCCGGCAGGGTCTGATCAACGTGCACGGCCATACGATCGACGCGGCCATTGCCGAGCGACGCGACCGCGACGCCGGCGTGTTGAGCCTCTTCGGCGACACCAACGTCGCAACCGGCTACAACCGGAAACCCCCCGTACCGGACATGCATGCCACCCGCGAACGCATGCTGGCCGACGAGAAGGAAATGCTCGGGCTCTATATCAGCGACCACCCCCTCGAGGGCATCGAGCAACTGCTCGCCGCCAGGAGGGAACGGAGCGTTGCGGAACTGGCGGAACTGCCCGACGGATCGGTCCTCACCGTGGCGGGGGCGATCACGTCGCTGGCCAGGCGCCAGACACGCAACGGTGCATACATGGCCACCTTCACCCTCGACGATCGGACCGGGATGATCCCGGTCACGGTCTTCCCACGCTCGCTGGAGACCCAGGACGCCCTGCTCGTCGACGAGGGAGTGGTGATCCTGCGGGCTCGTCTCGACCGGCGGGAGGAGGAGCCGAAGCTCATCAGCATCGAACTCGAGGGATTCTCCGCCGAGACCCGCGGCGCACTGCGCCTGCACTTCCCGACCTCCGGCGTGACCGAGGATCGGCTCTCCGCCCTCAAGCGCCTGCTCGGCGAGCACGGGGGTGACTCGCCTGTCGAGATCCAGGTGGGCCGGACCTATCTGCTGGAGCTTCCCCAGGAGTACCGGGTCGACACCGAAGGCGGCCTGGTGCCTGAACTGCGTCAGCTTCTCGGGCTCCACGCCGTGCAGGTCTGACCGCCGCGACAGGTCGGTTTGCGTTCGGACGCCCGGCACACTGGACTATCGGGGATCAACCTGGTGGTCGAGGCGACCCGATAGCGACTGGACAAGGCGGCGACAATGGCAGTTGAGGTCGAGAGCAGGGACTGCACCGCGGTCAGCGACGCCGAGTTGGAGGCGATGGCCGATCTCTGCGCGGAGGGCCCGAACCCCTTCACCGTCGGATTCCTCTCCAAGCAGACCGAACTCTGGGTGCTCCTGACCGAGGCGCGCGAGGGCAGCCGCCTTCGCGGCTTCGTGTTCTCCACCCTGGAACGCATCGGTGGAACGCCGGTCGTGATTCTCGGGGCGGGCGCGGTGGCGCGCACCTCCCGGCGCAGCACGGTCCTGCAGTCCCTCGTCTCCGAGCAGCTTCATCGGGCTGTGATGGCCTTTCCCGACGAAGATGTGCTGATGGGTGTCCGCATGAACGATCCCTCGACGTTCGAAGCGTTCAAGGTGTTGAGCAACGTCATTCCCCGACCCGGCCACAGCGCCAACGGCGAGGAGCGGGCCTGGGGGAGACGCCTCGCCAAGCGCTACCGGATCGGCAACAGCGTCTACGACCCGCGGTCCTTCGTTGCAACCGGCGACGGTGGGCAGCCGGCCGTGCTCGACTACGAGACCCTCCGGCCGGAGGGGATCGATCCGGCTCTCGCTGACCTCATGGCGCCGCTGGAACGCGATCGGGGCGACTCGCTGGTGGCCGTCGCCTGGGCAACGGCCGGCCGGCTGGAGAAGTACCGCGACTGAGCGCCCGCGGCGCTCGCACGCCCCGTTGGGGAGGCGCGGGCACCAGTGGACCTGACGGAGGTCCTCCGCACACGCCGGATGACGAGGAGCTTCGACCCTCAACCGCTGGAGCGTCCCCTGCTCGAGCAATTGTGTGTTCTGGCTCGCCGGGCACCCTCGGCAGGATTCGCGCAGGGTGCCGAGTTGATCATCCTGGACACTCCCGAAGCGGTGAGGAGATTCTGGGACCTTACGCTTCCGGCGCCCGAACGGGCGAGCTTCGCGTGGCCCGGATTGCTGGGCGCTCCCGCGCTGGTGATCCCGGCGGCCGACAGCCGGCGCTACCTGGCCCGCTACCGGGAGGGGGACAAAGTCGCCGGGTCGCGGCGCGGCCTCGGGGAATCCACCGACGCCTGGCCGGTGCCCTACTGGCTGGTGGACTGCTCCTTCGTGGTGCAGAACCTCCTGCTCGCGGCCGCCGACCGCGGGCTCGGCGCGCTGTTCTTCGGTCTCTTCCGGGGCGCCGAGGAGGTGCGATCCGAGTTGCAGGTGCCGGAGGGGGTGGAGCTGCTGGGCGCCGTGGCTCTGGGTTGGCCGGCCGCGGACCGCCCCAGCAGGTCGTTGCGCCGCGGCTGGCGCGATCCCGCCGAGATCCTGCACTGGGGCAACTGGGGCGGTCAGCGGCGGTAGGGTTCCGGTGAAGTCGCGACGGCGGGAGGCATCCATGGCGAGCGAACGGGTTCCCCTGGTCGGCTACCTCGTTCTGGATCCCGAGCCGCATCTGCTGGCGAACGAGTGCGGCACTTGCGGCGCCCGCTTCTTCGATCGTCGCAACGCCTGCGGATCCTGCGGTGGCCGCAGTCTCACACCTGCCCGGGTCGCCACGATGGGTCATCTGCGAGCCTTCTCGATCGTCCACCGGGCCGATCCCGGGATACCGGTGCCGTTCGTGTCGGCGATCGTGGAGGCCACCGACGGAACGACGGTGCGGGCCAATCTGGTCGAGGTGTCGCCGGATCCCGACAGCGTCCATCTCGGAATGCCGGTCCGGCTCGTCACCTATCCGGTCGATACCGACAGTGAGGGCACCGAGTGCATCGCCTTCGGCTTCGCCCCGGCGGCCGCCTGATCAGGCCGCTGCCGATGAGCGCGCGCCGGGCGTGTGGCGTCCCGGACGGCCGTAGGAGGCAACTACACGAGCACGACGAGAGGAGCCACCCATGAGTGACAGTGTCTGGATCCTGGGTACGACCATGACCCGTTTCAGCCGCCACGAGGGACTCGACCTCCTGGATCTGGCCTCCGAGGCGGCGCTGGGGGCACTCGACGACGGAGGCGTGACGGTCAACGACCTCGACGTACTGGCCTGCGGGACGCTGTTCTCCGCCAACGCCAGTGTGGGCCAGCAGCTTCTGGGGCAGATAGGTCAGACGGGCATAAGCATCTACAACGTGGCCAATGCGTGCGCTACCGGCGCCACGGCCGTGCGCGTCGCGCTCATGGCGATCCGCTCGGGGGAGGCCTCGATGGCCATGGCGCTCGGGGTCGAGAAGATGGGCAAGATGGGGTTGCTCACCAGCACGCCGAGGGGCAGCAAGGGAGCCAAGGTCTTCGAGCCGTCGGGCCGCTTCGGATCGGTCCGGTCCGTGGACGGCATCCTCGGCACGAAGACCATGCCGGGCGTGTTCGGCCAGGCCGGCATGCGTTACGCACATGACCACTCCGGTGTGGGTTTCGACCAGTTCGCCCGGATCGCCCACAAGAACCACCTGCACTCGACTCTGAATCCGCTCGCGCAATACCGGAGGAAGTTCAGCCTCGACGAGATCAAGGCGGCTCCGATGATGGCCTATCCCAACACGCTGTTGATGTGCTGCCCAACCGGCGACGGCGCGGCCGCAGCGATTCTCGTGAGCGGCGAGCGCCTGAAGACGCTGTCCGCCTCCCAGCGCCGCCGGGCCGTGAAGATCTCCGCGTCGGTGCTGACGAGCGATCCGTACGTCGAGGGCGGGCAGGTGCAACCCGACGTGAACACCCTCACCCGCAACGCCGCCGACGCGGCCTACGAGCAGGCGGGCATGGGGTCCGAGGACCTCGACCTGGTGGAGTTGCACGACTGCTTCGCGTCGGCCGAACTCATCCACTACGACAACCTGCGGCTGTGCGAGCCGGGCGGAGCGGGCGACTTCATCGACTCGGGTGCGCCGTACCGTGACGGTGCCATGCCGGTGAACGTGTCGGGCGGCCTCATTTCCAAGGGGCATCCCATCGGAGCCACCGGTGTGGCGAACATCTACGAGATCACCACCCACCTGCGGGACGAGGCCGGCGATCGCCAGATCCCCGGAGCGAGGGTGGGCCTGGCGCACGTCATCGGCCTGGGCTCCTCCTGCGGCGTGCACATCCTGGAGCGGTCAGCCGCCTGAGCCCCGCAGTCGCGCCCGGCTCCGGTCGGGGTCCGGAGTGCCGTTTGCTCCTTCGGCGCGGCGCAAGGCGTCGCAAATCGGCCCCCCGGGCCCCTCCCTCGGATGGTGGTCCTGCCGGTCCGGGGGCCGGGCTCAGGCGGCGTCGCTGAGGCGGTCTCTCAGTTCGCCGACATCGGTGGTGGGGGCTTCGCAGACGTAGCGCCGGCACACGTAGGCGGCGCCGTCCGGGCGGCTCTCCCAGAGCGGCGACTCGTACGGCTCGCCCCAGGCCAGCACCGCGTTCGGCAGCCACTCCCGCTGGGCGACCTCCACGAGATCATGGCGGTCCCCGGTGATCACCACCTCGGTGGTGCCGGAGGCGTGCAGGTCCAGGGCGCACAGCAGGTTGCCGAAGGCGCTGGGGTGCTCCGCGGCGAGCGGCCCCAGCAGGCCCAGGATGGCCTCCGCCCGCTCGCCATAGTCCTCGTTCCCCACGAGGGCGCCCAGTCGCAGCAGACCCAGCGCGGCGGCGCTGTTCGCCGACGGGGTGGCGTTGTCGAACAGGTCCCGGGGGGTCGCCACGAGCGGCTCGGCATCGCGCCCGCAGGTCAGCAGGCCGCCGCTGCCGGGATCCCAGAAGAGTTCGAGCAGGTCGTCTGCGGTCCGGCGGGCCTCGCCGATCCAGCGAGCCTGGCCGGTTGCCTCGCCGAGGCGGCAGAAGGCGTCCACCATGGCGGCGTAGTCGGCGGCGCAGGCCAGATGGCGCGCCCCTGCGGGACGCTCGGCGTCACCTGCCTGCCAGGACCGCAGCCAACGACCGTCGGGCCGTCTCAGGTTCCCGGCCAGGAACTCCCCGCAGGCCACCGCCGCAGCCAGCCATTCCTCGTTGCCGGTGGCGGTGGCGGCACGAGCCAGCGCCGAGATCATCAGGCCGTTCCACTCGGTCAGCACCTTGTCGTCGAGGCCCGGGCGTACCCGTCCCGCGCGGACCTCGAAGAGCGCCCCTCGCGCCGTCTCCACCTCCGGCGGGCGCAGCAGGTCGCCGCGGACCGGCCGCCAGAGGATGTTGGCGCCCTCGAAGTTGCCCTCGGTGCCGGCGCCGTACCACTCGATGGCGGCCTCGGCGCCGTCACCGGCGACGGCGCGGATCTCGTCGATGCTCCAGACGTAGAACTTGCCCTCGACGCCCTCGGAATCCGCATCCTCGGCGGAGGCGAAGCCGCCGTCGGCAAGGCGCAGGTCGCGTAGCAGGTACCCCACCGTCTCGTCCATCACCTGGCGGTAGCGAGACTTGCCGGTGGCCTGCCAGGCACGGGTGTAGAGACCGAGAAGCAGGGCGTTGTCGTACAGCATCTTCTCGAAGTGCGGCACCAGCCAGCGCTGGTCGGTGGCATACCGCGAGAAGCCCCCTCCCAGGTGGTCGTAGATGCCCCCCGAGGCCATGCAGTCCAGGCTGTTGGTCACCATCGCCAGGACGTCGTCGTCGCCGGCGTTCCGCCAGTGGCGCAACAGCGCTTCGAGGGTCATGGCCTGCGGGAATTTGGGGGCGTGCCCGAAGCCGCCCCAGGCCGCGTCGTACTGGCGGCGCAATGCCGCTGCAGCCCGAGCCAGGACCTCGCCATCCGGTGGGCTGCCGCTCGATGCCAGGGGCAGCCGGCTCGACCGGTCGAGCGCCTCGGTGATGCGCCGCGCCTGGTCCCTGACGTCGCCGCGCCGCGCACCCCAGGCGTCGTTGACCCGCTGGAGCACGTCACTGAAAGAAGGCATACCGTGACGCGCCGTGGGCGGGAAGTACGTGCCTGCGAAGAAGGGCTCACCTTCAGGAGTCAGGAACACGGTCATCGGCCAGCCGCCGTGGCCGGTGAGGGACGTCACCGCCTCCATGTACAGGGAGTCCACGTCGGGACGCTCCTCGCGGTCCACCTTGACGTTCACGAACCATCGGTTCATGAGTTCAGCCGTGGCGGGGTCCTCGAAGGACTCGTGCGCCATGACGTGGCACCAGTGGCACGAGGAGTACCCCACCGACAGCAGCACAGGCTTGTCGTCGCGGCGGGCCTCGTCGAAGGCGTCGGTTCCCCAGGGATACCAGTCCACGGGGTTGTCGGCGTGCTGGCGGAGGTAGGGGCTGCCTTCGGAGGCGAGACGGTTCACGACCCGAGCATACGGGTCGCCGCCGTCTGGGTTCGCGGGCGTCTGGGTTCGCGGGCCGGCGGTTTGCGCCCTCGGGCCGCGGGGGGACCGTGCGGCCCGGTGCAGCGGGGCATGACCGGCGGTCCGGTAGCGTCCCGGTCGTGACGCGGGTGCGGGACTGGGTCGCCGGGGCCAGGCCACGGACGCTGCCGGCGTCGCTGGCGCCGGTCATCGCCGGCACGGCCACGGCGGCCAGACCGGGCTTCGGATGGAGCCAGGGCGTGATCTGGTGGCGCCTGGCAATGGCCCTGGTGGTGGCGCTGGCCCTGCAGGTGGGCGTGAACTACGCCAACGACTACAGCGACGGCGTGCGCGGCACCGACGGCGAGCGGCGGATCGGCCCGCGGCGTCTGGTGGGCTCGGGTCTGGCACGTCCCGGGGCCGTGCGCAACGCCGCCGCGGTCGCCGGCCTGGTGGCGGGCGGCGCCGGACTGGCTCTCGCCGCGGCGGCCGGCTGGGAACTGCTGATCGTCGGTGCTGCGTGTCTGGCCGCGGGCTGGTTCTACAGCGGTGGCCGCCGACCCTATGGGTACCGCGGCTGGGGCGAGGTTGGGGTGTTCGTCTTCTTCGGGTTCGTGGCGGCGGTCGGCAGCGCCTACGTGCAACTGGAGGCGGTCACGATGCGCAGCGTCTGGGTGGGGGTGGGCTGCGGTTGCCTGAGCTGCGCGCTCCTCGTCGTCAACAACCTGCGCGACATCGCCGGCGACGCGGCGGCAGGCAAGCGCACCCTGGCCGTCCGCCTGGGCGCGGCACGCACGCGCCTGCTGTACGCCCTGCTGGTAGTCGGCGGTTTCGCGGCCCTCGCGCCGCTGGCCGCGGATGTCGCCTGGCCAATGCGGGGCGTATTGAGCAATCAACCCATCGACCCGATCCAGCTCGCCCCGCTGGCAGTCGGCGAACCCTGGCCACTGCTGGGCCTGGCCGCCCTTCCGCTCGCCGCCGGCCCGTTGTGGAGGGTCCTGCGGCGCGACCGGGGTGCGGAGCTCATCGGGGTGTTGGCCGCGACGGGCCGGCTGCTCGCCGCCTACGGCCTCGCGCTCGCCGCCGGCCTCTGGGTCGCTGCGGTCTTGGCCCGCTAGAACCGCACGTCTCGATCTTCGGCTCATCGGCCCAGGTCCGTCGCTGGGTGGGTCAGCGGTTCGCGGCTTGTCGACCCGTGGGACGTCGGTGTGTGGGTCGTCCGGCGGCGGGGGCGGTTTCTGTTTGCAGGCGATGGTGATGATGTTGCCCTCGTGTAGGGCCGCCCGGCGTGGCGGTTGGGGTTTGAACAGCCGGGGCTGTCCGGAGCCGTCATCGCCGCCGGCGCCGGTTGCGGGCGGCTGGGGCGCTGGCGGGTGTGCCCGCGGGAGGTTCGACGGAGAGTGCTCGGGTTGGAGCTCGCGTCGGGGCGGCCTGGCCGTGTTGGGTGGCTGGAGGGTGAGGCTGCCGTCGGGGCGTCGGGTGACTTCTTCGCCGTTGAGGTGAACGCGGATGTGGTGGCAGCGGTGACAAAGCAGGCAGGTGTTCTCCAGCGTGGTCTCGCCGCCGTGGCACCAGTGGTCGATGTGGTGGACCTCACAGATCTTCTCGGTGACGCGGCAGCCGATACAGCCTCGGTCGCGGGCGACGAGTTGTTTGCGCACCCGCGACGAGACCTTGCGTTTGGATCTTCCAAGCAGCGGTTCGCCGGTGTGCTTGTTGAAGATGCCTGGCAGGATCCTGGCGTCACACGCCAACGCCAGCGCCTCGGCCTCGGTGAGGGGGGTGTCGTCGGCGAGGCGGGCATTGACGACCTGCTCGCGCACTAGGTCGTAGTCGGCCAGCACGATCATCTCCGTGCCCACCGGCGCGCCCTTGCCGTCGGTGTCGCTGTTGCAGATCAGTTCTGCGAGCGCATCCGCGGAGCGCTGCTGCGGCGTGGGACGGTCCTTGGCGTCCTCGCCGCGGAACAACTCGTCGCTGCGGGCCAACAACGCGGCGCGCACCCGGTTTCCGGCGAGCGGGTCGAACTGCGCGAACAGGTGGAACATGCCATCGTCCTGCTCAGCAATCGACGCCCGGCGGCGCCGCCGCTGGGAGGTCCGTCGCGCCTCGAGTTCCTGCGCACTGGTGGCGTCGTTGACCATCTGCTTGATCGTGCGGCGCAGCTGATCCTCGGGCTCGGCCTCGGCGGCGTCCAGCAGCGCCCGCCGGTCCAGCGGCGCATCGGCGGCGGCGTCGAGGATCATTCCCGCCGCCTCGGGCGTGATCGTCCCCTCGGCGAGCCTGTCTGCCACCTCGGGCGACCACTCCAGCTGTCCGGCGACCTTGACGGCCTTGCGGGCGCCGGAGCGGGACCGTTTCTGATCCCGACACAGCATCTCCTCGGCAGCCTTTTCGCCCTCCCGGCGGGAGATCTCGGCAATCACTTCCGCCTCTGAAGCCGCGATCGCCGCCCGCGCCCGCCCCATGCACCCGAGGCGGTCACGCAACACCCCCAACTCCACCTCCCGCAACGACACCGCCGGCGCGAACAACCACTTTCCCAACGACGCCCACTCTCCACCAGCACGGCTGCCGGCGTCACCCGGGGCGTCGGCACCGGCGATGCCTGCGTCCGCCTCGACGGGACCGCGACCGGCGAAACCAAAACCGTTGCCAGTGGTGGCGTGTCCGCTGCCCGGCTCGCGGTGACTGCGACCGCCGCCACCGGCGGCGCCACGGCCGGTGAGGGTGCCACCGGTGCCGATTAGCCTGAAGTGCAGAAGTCGGGCGAGTCGCGGAATACCCGTGTTCGAAGCAGAGCGCCATGGCACGAACGATGTACCGCACCACGTTCTATGGACTGATGAACCTGGTAGAGGACATCGATCATGGCAGGATCGCGCTGCCCGACATCCAGCGTCCCTTCGTGTGGAAGCCCGCACAGGTCAGAGACCTGTTCGACTCCATGTACCAGGGCTTTCCGGTCGGGACGCTGATGTTCTGGGAAACCGGCGCCGACGCGGGGATCCGGCAAATCGGTGGTGGCGACAGCGACGGCGTACCCAGGCTTCTGATCGTCGACGGCCAGCAGCGACTCACGTCCCTGTATTCGGTGCTCCACGGCAAACCGGTGCTGGATTCCCGCTTCAGGCAGAAGCGCATCAACATCGCTTTCCGGCCCGAGGACGGTTCGTTCGAGGTTACCGACGCCGCTATTCGACGTGATCCGGAGTACATCGCCGATATCACTGCACTCTGGGGAGAAAGTTACCGCTCGGTCGTCAGGGAGTTTCTGGCGCGCCTCGCGGCACACCGGCAGACAGGGTCGGATCTGCCGGACTCGGAGTGGAACGCGCAGCAGGACCGGCTGGAGGACCGCATCGACAGGGTCCGCGACCTCCGCGACTTCCAATTCCAGGCTCTCGAACTGACCGGGAATGCCAACGAGGAACAGGTCGCGGAGATATTCGTCCGAGCCAACTCCAAGGGCGTGTCACTCAAGCAAGCCGACTTCATCCTGACGCTCATGTCGGTGTACTGGGAGAAGGGCAGGGTCCAGATTGAGCAATTCTGCCGAGACGCCGTTTCCCCAGGTGGCAGCGGGGCCTCACCCAAGAATCCATTCATCGACCCCCAACCTGATCAGGTACTGCGGGTTGCGGTCGGCTTGGCGTTCCGCCGCGCCCGCCTAGAGCACGTCTACAACATCCTGCGGGGCAAGGACCTCGAGACTGGCGATGTCTCCGAGGAGCGGCGCACGGAGCAGTTCGAGCGGCTGCAGACAGCCTTGGACCAAGCGCTCGACCTCGGCAACTGGCACGAGTTCCTGAAGTGCCTGACACATGCGGGATTCCGTAGCGGTCAGATGGTGATCAGCGAGAGCGCTGTGGTCTTCTGCTACGTGCTGTGGTTGATCGGCAGGTGCGACTTCAGCCTCGATCGCAAACGGCTGCGAGCGGTGATGAGCCGCTGGTTCTTCATGGCACACACGACGAGCCGCTACACGGGATCGACCGAGACTCTCGTGGAGGGCGACCTCAGGCGCCTCGAATCAGCGGCCAACGACGGTGAGTCATTCTGCAGGGAGTTGGAGCGGATAGTGAGCGCTACCTTCACCCGCGACTACTGGGAGATCGCGCTACCGGAGCGTCTCGACACGTCGTCATCTCGGACCCCGGTGCTCTCGGCGTACCTTGCGGCGCTGAACCTTCTGGACGCCGAGGCCCTGCTGAGCGACCTGCGGATCCGTGACCTGAGCGATCCGCTGCGTGCCGCGCCGCGAGCGTTGGAGCGCCATCACCTGTTCCCCAAAGCCCATTTGGCAGCGAAGGGGATCACGCGACGGCAGGAGACCAACGCCATCGCCAACATGGCCTTCCTGGACTGGCCGGACAACGCCTCCATCGGGCCTGACGATCCTCGCGACTACTGGCCTGCGATGACCGCAGCGATGGATCCTACGCGGATCGAGCGGCAGATGTACTGGCACGCGCTGCCCGTGGGATGGGAGCAGTTGGACTATCCGACCTTCCTCGCGCGGCGTCGCAAACTCGTGGCGAAGGTGGTGAGCGACGGTGTCGCGAGACTCTGGGGCGGAGAATCCTCCGATCCGACTGCAGGTGGCGTCAGTGATCTCTTGCGACGCGGCGAGTCACAGACGCTGGAGTTCAAGTCCTCGGCGCGCTGGAACAGCTACACAGGGGGGTCGACAAGCGCCTTGAGCACGTCGTTGTCAAGACCGTCTGCGGGCTTCTCAACGCGGAGGGCGGCAAGCTGCTCATCGGCGTGAACGATGATGCCGAAGTGTTGGGGATCGAAGCCGACCTGGGAACCCTCAAGGGCAAGACCGGCAAGGACGGCTACGAACTCTTCCTGCGCCAGTTGCTCGAGAACTCGTTGTCGGTGTCCACTGCCCGGATCGTGCACATCGGCTTCGAACGCATCGGCGGCGCCGAGGTTTGCGTCGTAACCGTGGCCTCGTCCGGCAAGCCCGTGTTCGCCAAACCACTCGAGGGCGGCGCCGGTCACGTCGAGTTCTGGGTCCGCATCGGCAACGCCACCAGACAGCTTCACGGTGACGACATGCTTGACTACAAGGAAGGCCATTGGGGCGACTGAGAGAGACGCCGGTCCTGCCTGCGGCGTAGCTTCTCGGTCCTGGCTCCTCAAGTGCTGCGAGTACCTGTGAAGAGTTGGGCGATTCCCGCACTGAGGACGTGGTGCTCGATGTCCGTGAAGCCGGCTGCTCGGAGTTCGGTGGACAGTGTTTGCGGTGCGGGCAGTAATCGCATCGACGCGGGCAGGTAGCGGTAGGCCTCGCGATCCGACAGCAGACCTCCCACGATCGGCACGACCCACCTGAAGTACAGGCGGTGTCCCCGGCGGACCACGCGGCGTGTCGGTTCGGCCACCTCCAGCAGGGCGATCCGGCCACCCGGGCGCACGACGCGGCCCAGTTCGACATAGAACGCCCCGAGGCCGCTCAGGTTGCGCAGAGCGAAGCCGGAGACGGCGCCGTCGACGCTGCTGTCGGCGAGCGGCAACTTCAGCACGTCGGCGCGCACCAGCGGCGTCGAGGTGCGGGCGTGGCGCAGCATGCCGGCCGAAAAGTCCATTCCCACGGCCCTGTGCCCTGCCTTCTCGAGTTCGCCACAGAAGTCGCCGGTTCCGCAGGCCAGGTCGGCGACCAGCGACGCCGGAGGCAGGTCCAGCAGGCGGACGCTGCGACGGCGCCAGCGGCGGTCCAGACCGAACGTCAGCAACCGGTTCAGCAGGTCGTAGCGGCGCGCCGCCCGGTCGAACATGCGCTCGACTGCGCGCTCGCGACCCGCACCGAACAGATCCTGAGCTTCAGCCCGATCGGAGGATCCCCGGCGCATGACCGATCCCTAGGAGCGTGTTGAGCACTTGGCAGCAGGCGCACGCGGAGTCGCCGAACCAGTGGATTCCGGCCTTCGCCGGAATGACGAGGAGACGGTACGCGGCACTCCTGGGCAGCCTCCCAGGACCGTGCTGTGCGCGCGCGGGATCAGCCGGACGTCTCCGGCCCCGGATTCCGGCCTCCGTCGCAAAGACGGGTGCGATGGTGCCAGACATCGGAGGTCACCGGAACCATATGCGGGAATGAGAGCGGCTCATGGGGTGCACGAGAAGGCCCACGAGGGCGAGCGCCAGCAGCAGGCCGAGCAGGTCCCAGGCTGAGAACGCCGCCAGCATCCCGAGCACTTCGCCCAGTATCTCCAGGAATCCGTACAGCACTGCCAGGCGGTAACCGTTCTTGCGTTCCCTGACCGTTCCCTGCGCCGCGGCGAAGGCGAGCAGCCCGGTCAGGATCAGGAAAATGGCGAGGGGGTGCCCGATCAAGGTGAGGCCCCTGAGGACGGCGAAGAAGCCGGAAATGTAGAGCAACATGACCGCAATCTGCAGGGTCTGGGGCAACGTCGGGTTCGTCCAGCGGAACTGACTCATGCTCCCAGTCTGCTCGCGCTACGCGGCGCGCCGCACCATCCGGGTGCCCGCGTGTGCTGCGGCACCGGCGGTGCGGAGTCAGAGCACCGCCACATACGCCCTGTTGGTGTGATGGTGTGCGAATCCCACGCGGCGGTAGACGGCGTTGGCCGCATCATTGTCGGACTCCACGTAGAGCATCGCCGTCGTTGGACCGCGGCTGTGGAGGTGGGCCAGGCCGGCGAGAGTCAGCGGGCCGCCGATGCCTTGTCCGCGGAAGTCGGGGTCCACGCAGATGACATAGATCTCGCCCATGGCGACATCGTCGGGCGGTGACTCACCGCCCGGGTGGACTTTCGTCCAGCAGAACCCGGCGAGTCGCCCGTCACGCTCGTGAAGCAGGAAGCCGGCAGGGTCGTACCAGGGCTCGGCCTGGCGCGCCCGCAGGTCCTCAGAGCTCATGGCACCCTGCTCGGGGTGCCAGCTGAACGCCCGCCGGTTCACCGCCAGCACCGCCGCCGCGTCCGGTGGTTCGAAGGGGCGCACGATCAGATCCGAGGGCGCCGCCGGCAACGGCGCCCGCAGCTGCCAGAGATCGCGGTAGGCCCTGAAGCCCCAACGACCCGCCACGTCGTCGTCGGAGGACTCCGCGTGGCCGATCCAGAGCCGGCATGGGCCGCCGCCTCCGGCCTGCACGGCCGCCACGGCTGCTGCCAGCTGATGCTGCAGGTCGCCGGCATCCAGGGTGAGCCGGTCAGCCGCCGGCAGCTCGATCGTCCAGGTCACCTCACCACCGTCCGGCCCGGAAATCTCGATCACCACCGGAGCGGAGACTACCCGCCCCCCTCATGGCGAGCGGGGTTCCGGGGCGCCGCCTCCGGAGCCGGCGGTAGTGTCCGGAACGGGGCAGGATCTCGGCTGCACCAAGTCGCGACATCCGGAGAGCCACGATGGCGGAGGCAGAATGAGCGGCGACATCGTGCCGGCGCCTGGCATCAGCCGCCGACGTTTCCTCCGCCTGCTCTCCCTCGGGAGCGCCGCCGCCGTGCTCGCAGCATGCACGCGCTCGCGGCGGCTGGGCGTCGGGCCGACCGGGAATGGCCGAGCCGCCGCCACCGGTCCCACCGAGCCGGCAGCCGCGGGCGAGATCGGGGGAGTCTCGACCGGTCCGTCCCCCTTCTTCAAGGACGAGGCACCGTTCATCCGCCATCCCGGCGGGGTTCTCGAGTCGCGCCTCGAACTCCAGCGCGGATCGATCACGCCGAACCGGCTCTTCTTCGTGCGCAACAACTCCGACCGTGCCACCCGCATCGACGAATCGACGTGGCACCTGTCCGTCGAGGGGGACGCCGTCGAGCGCCCGCTCGAACTCTCCTACAGCGACATCCGCAGCCTGCCGAGCCGGCGTCTCGTGTGTTACCTGGAGTGCGCCGGCAATCACCGGTCCATGTTCGAGGTCCTGAACGGGCAGCCCACGAAGGGGACGCAGTGGGGCACCGGCGCCATCGGGAATGCGGAATGGACGGGGGTGCCGCTACGGGACGTCCTCACCGCCGCCGGCATCACGCCGGACGCAGTCAGCGTGCTCCTCGTCGGACTCGACACCGGGGCGCCCGAAGGAGGGTTCCGCCGGGTCCTGCCCACCCAGAAGGCCATGCACCCCGACACCATCCTGGCCTACGAGATGAACGGTGAGGACCTGCCGCGTGACCACGGCTTCCCGCTGCGGGCCGTCGTGCCGGGTTGGGTCGGCAGCAGCAGCATCAAGTGGCTCGGGCAGATACTCGTCTCGTCCGAGCAGGTCTGGACCCGCAACAACACCACCTCCTACGTGCTCGTGGGTGAGGACTACGCCGCGGAAGGTCCCTCAGAGGGAGCGGTGGTCACCACCCAGGTGATCAACAGCGCGCTAGCGCTGGGGTGGCCGGCGGAGTTGCGGGCCGGATCGCATCGCATCAGCGGCTATGCCAGCTCGCCCTCGGGCCCGGTGACCCGTGTGGAGTGGAGTGCCGACTCGGGAGAGTCCTGGTCCGACGCCGATGTCGAGACGCCCGAGTCCCGCTGCTCGTGGACGATGTTCGCGTTCACCTGGGAGGCGCGTCCCGGCGAACACACGCTGATGACCCGCGCCGGTGACGCCGCAGGCAACACGCAGCCGGAGGTGGTCCCCTTCAACGCCAAGGGCTACCTCTTCAACCAGCCTCTCCCGCATCCCGTACGGGTCGTCTGAGGCGCTCCGCCGCGAGAGAACCGGATCGCCGGAAGGTCTGCGGGGGAGCGCTACCGTTGCCCGCATGGGTCGTCCACGTTCGCCCCGGGGCCGCGCCCGCGAGACGCACGAGCGCCTGAAGCACGAGTACCCCGACGCCGAGTGCGCGCTCATTCACGACTCGCCGTACCAATTGCTGGTGGCCACGATCCTGTCGGCGCAGTGCACCGACAAGCGCGTCAACATGGTCACCCCGGGACTGTTCGAGCGCTACCCCGCGCCGGAGGATCTTGCCGCCTGCAACCCGACCGAGCTCGAGGAGATGATCCATTCCACGGGCTTCTTCCAAGCCAAGGCGCGCAATCTCATCGGTATGGCCGATCGGCTGGTGCGTCACCACGAGGGGGACGTGCCCACCTCCATGCGCGATCTGACGGCCCTTGCGGGGGTGGGTCGCAAGACCGCCAACGTGGTGCGCAGTGTGGCGTTCGAGCTTCCGGGCCTCCCGGTGGACACCCACGTCGGTCGCCTCTCGCGGCGGCTCGGGATGACCGAGGCGACCGATCCTGTCGTCGTCGAGAGGGAGCTGAATCCCATGATCCCCGCCGGTGAGCGGGGTGACTTCAGCATGCGATTGATCCTGCACGGGCGGCAGGTGTGCGGGGCGCGCCGCGCGGATTGCGACCGGTGCGTCTGCAACGACTTCTGCCCGTCGGCCTTCGCCGTCTGAGCATGCGTGCATTGCGGCATCTCGTGGGGCAGCCGGCGCGCGGGAAGCCGCCGAGCGCTCGCCGGCGGCTCGGCGGAGGGGGCGATGAGGATGGGGGCCGGGCCACAGCTAGCGTCGCCGCGGTGGCGGGCAAGACCGGGCTCCTCGCCGTCATCGACGCGCGTGGCATGGCCGATCCACGCCTGCCCGGCGTCGCCGAGGTGAGTTCTGCCGGGGTCCTGGAGTCGGTGCGCGAGATCATCCGCGAGGTGCGGCGCGACGGCGACGCGGCGCTGCGGAAGATGGCGAGGCGCTTCGACAAGGCGACCCTGACCGATCTCGCCGTGAGCCCCGCGGAGTGCGCGGCCTCTCTCGAGACGCTTGCCCCCGCCGTGCGCGAGGCACTCGAGGCGGCCGCCGGACGGATCGAGACCTTCCACCGCACGCAACTCGAGGCCGAGGGAAGTTGGTCCTGCGACGGTGTGACGGTCCGCTCGCTGCGGATTCCCGTTGATCGGGCGGGGCTGTACGTCCCCGGTGGGCGCGCGGCGTATCCCTCGACGGTCCTGATGACGGCCATCCCCGCCCGGGTGGCCGGCGTGGCGAGCCTGGCGCTGTGTGTGCCACCCGGCCCCGACGGCAGGGTGGCGCCCGTCACGCTGGCCGCCGCGGCGCTCGCCGGTGTGCAGGAGGTGTACGCGGTTGGCGGTGCCGGTGCCGTGGCCGCGCTGGCGTACGGCACCGCCAGCATCCCGCGGGTGGATCTCATCGCCGGCCCGGGGAACATCTATGTCGCTGTGGCCAAGCAAGAGGTGGCCGGCATCGTCGGCGTGCCGTCGGCGTTCGCCGGACCCTCCGAGGTAGTCGTCGTCGCAGACGGCTCGGCGCCGGCGGAGCTGGCTGCGATCGACCTGATCGTGCAGGCCGAGCACGGGCCCGACGGTATGGCGTGCCTGGTCACCTGGGATCCGGCCGTGGTCGAGGCCGTCGCGGCGGAGGTGGGGACCGCGGCCGCCGAAGCGCCGCGCCGGGCCGAGATCGAGGCGACTCTCGCCTCGTCGGGATATGCGGTCGTCGTGGACGATCCGGAGGCGGCGGCCCGGGTCGTGAATTCGATCGCACCCGAACACCTGCAACTCATGGTGGCCTCGCCCGAGGAGCTCATCCCGCTGATCCGCCACGCCGGTGCCATCTTCTGCGGCGAGCACGCGCCCGCCTCCCTGGGCGACTACCTGGCGGGGCCGTCGCACGTGTTGCCGACGGGACGCACCGCCCGGTTCGGCTCCGCGTTGGGTGTCGCCGACTTCTGCCGCACGACCCACGTCATCTCCGCCGGCCCCGAAGCCATGACCCGGCTCGGGCCCGCGGTCGAGACGCTGGCGACCGCCGAGGGCCTCCCCGCACACGCCGCCTCGGTCAGGAGGCGGCTGGATCGTCTGGGGGAGCGGGCTCCCGCGTGCGACCTGCCATGAGCTGGCCGCAGCCCCGACCGCAAGTGTCGGGGATGGAGGGGTACCACTCGCCGCAGGTGGATGTGCGCGTGCGTCTCAACACCAACGAGTCTCCCTTCGCGCCACCCGAAGGGTTCAGCGAGGCGCTCGCCGAACGGCTGGGACAGGTCGATTGGAATCGTTACCCGGCGAGATCGGCGGAGCCATTGCGCGCCGGCATTGCCGGACTGCACGGAGTCTCCATCGACAACGTGCTCGCCGCCAACGGATCCAACGAGGTGATCCAGACCCTGCTGCTGGCCTACGCCGGCGGGAACGGGCGCGTGGGGCTGTTCTCGCCCACCTACGCCCTGCACTCCCACATCGCTCGTGTCGTGGGCGCAGAGGTCGTTGTGGCTCCCCGTGCCGCGGATTTCGGTGTCGGCGTCGAGGCGGTGACTCGCTTCGCCGCCGGCGAACGCCCGGACGTCCTGTTCCTCTGCTCGCCCAACAATCCGACCGGCACCGTCGAGGATCCCGCGACGGTGCGAGCGGCACTCGAGGCGGTCTCGAGCTACGGAGGTCTCCTCGTCGTCGACGAGGCCTATGTCCAGTTCACGATGCGCGAGCCGGGGAGGTTCACGGCGGTCGACCTGCTGGACGAGGCGGCGCCGCTGGTGGTCTGCCGCACGTTCTCCAAGGCGTGGGCTCTCGCCGCCGTCCGGCTCGGCTACGCACTCGCACCGGCGCGCATCATCGCCGAGCTGCACAAGGTGGTGCTGCCCTACCACCTCGACGTCATGACGCAGGAGATCGGCATGCTCTGCCTGCGGCATGCCGGGGCCGCAGACCGGCGGGCGGCCGCGGTGGTTGCCGAGAGAGACCGCCTGGCGGATCGCCTGTCGGCCCTGCCGGTCCGGCAATGGCCATCGGGCGCCAACTTCATCCTCTTCCGTCCCTCCGAGCGGGACGGCGCGGCGGTGTGGCAGGGGCTCGTGGAACGATCGGTGCTCGTTCGCGACTGCAGTTCCTGGGAGGGGCTCCGCGGCTGCCTCCGTGTGACCGTCGGTACGCCGGAGGAGAACACACTGTTCCTCGAGGCCCTGGCGGACGTTCTGCGCTGAGGCGTCCGCGCGCCGGACGCTGCTGCGATACTGCACGGTGCCGGCGGGAACCGCCGAGCAACCGACGACCGAGGAGGAGCCGTGGGCGAGCGGCAGTCCCGACGGCAACGGAGTACCGCCGAGACGAGCATCGTGATCAGTCTCGACGTGGACGGCGACGGGCGCAGCGAGGTGTCGACCGGCCTGCCGTTCTTCGACCACATGCTGGCGCAGTTGGCGCGCCACGGCGGGTGGACTCTCACCGCCGAAGCCAGCGGCGACCTTGCCGTGGATGCGCACCACACCGTGGAGGACACGGGGATCCTGCTGGGGGAGTGCCTCCGGGAGGCGCTCGGCGACAAGCGCGGGGTGCGCCGCTTCGCCTCCGCCGCCGTGCCCCTCGACGAGGCTCTCGTCGACGTGGCCCTCGATCTCTCGGGTCGTCCCTTCCTCCACTACGAGATCGACCCCCCGGGCGAGAGGATCCTCGGCGATCCGCCCTTCGATCCACAGCTGATGGAGGAGTTCTGGCGGGCGTTCGTCACCGCCGCGGCCATCACGCTGCACGTCGTGCTGGTGCGCGGGCGGAACACGCACCACATCCTGGAATCCTCGTTCAAGAGCGTGGCGCGGAGCCTCCGCGACGCGGTGCGCGTCGAGGGTGCCGACGTGCCCTCGACGAAGGGCACCCTCTAGACCGCCGGGCGGGATGTCCGGAGGGCCATGAGCGATTCGGGACGGCCGCTCGTCGCGGTCCTGGACTACGGCATCGGCAACCTCCGGTCGGCGCAGAAGGGGTTGGAGCGCGCCGGCGCGGACGCCCGTCTGACCGCAGACCCGGACCTCATCAGGCGCGCCGACGGGCTCGTGCTGCCCGGCGTCGGTGCCTTCGGGCCCTGCATGGCGGCGCTCGAGGATGCAGGTCTCGATCGCGAGGCGCGGCGGGCCACCGAAGCCGGCGTGCCGTTCCTGGGCATCTGCATCGGCATGCAGATGCTCTACGAGGGATCCGAGGAGGCCCCGGGCTGCCGCGGTCTCGGCCTCCTGGGCGGGACGGTGCGGAGGCTCCCCGACGGTGTCAAGCGGCCCCAGATGCAATGGAACCAGCTACAAGTGGATCGTCCGGATGAGCTCCTCGCCGGGTTGGACGGGGCGTGGGTCTACTTCGTGCACTCCTATTCCCCGGACATCTCGCCGACGGTGATCGCCACCTGCGACTACGGCGGTCCCGTGAGCGCGGTCGCGACCACCGGAGCGCTGTGGGGCGTGCAGTTCCACCCCGAGAAGTCCGGTGCCGAGGGGCTGCGACTGCTGGGGAACTTCGTGACGATCCTCTCCGGTCGCTGATGCTGCTGTTCCCGGCCATCGATCTTCGCGACGGGCGGTGCGTGCGCCTCTACCAGGGTGACTTCGCCGCCGAGACCATCTATGCCGAGGACCCCGCCGAGGTTGCGAGGTCGTTCGCAGTGGCCGGTGCGCCGTGGCTACACGTGGTGGATCTCGACGCGGCGCGCACCGGTGATCTCGCCAACCTCGAGCAGGTGGCCGCCATCGTCGCCGCCGCAGGCGTGCCGGTGCAGTACGGAGGGGGAGTGCGGTCGGTCGCCGCCGCCACCCGGCTTGCCGACGTCGGGATCGCCCGTGTCGTGATCGGGACCGCGGCGCTCGAGAATCCCGCTCTCATCGCAGAGGTCTCGGCCCGCCAGCCGGTCGCGCTCGGGCTCGACGTTCGCGGGCGCGAGATCGCGGTGCGGGGTTGGCGCTCCGGGAGCGGCCGGAACCTCGGCGACGTGCTGGCCACCGAGCCCGCTGTGGAAGCCCTCGTGGTGACGCAGATCGCCACGGACGGCACCCTCGGGGGTCCCGATGTCGAGTTGCTGGCCGAGGTGCTCGCCCTCACGAGCCTGCCCCTGATCGCCTCGGGCGGGGTCGGCGGTCTCGACGATCTGAGGCGGCTGGCCAACTTGCGGATCGGTACGCGCTCGCTGGCCGGCACCATCGTCGGGCGCGCCATCTACGAGCGGACGCTGATCCTCCAGGAGGCTCTGAGCGTCCTCGCCGACATCGTCCCGGCGCCACCGGGAGTCTCGCCGGCAGAACGAACCGGGCGACCGGAGTCCCGATGACTTCAACCGTCGTCCGCATCATCCCCTGCCTCGACGTGGACGCGGGGCGGGTGGTCAAGGGCGTGGAGTTCGTGGATCTGCGGGATGCCGGCGATCCGGTGGAACTCGCCGCCCGCTACGACGCCGAGGGAGCCGACGAGTTGGTCTTCCTCGACATCACGGCCTCCTCCGACGCCCGTGACGTGATGCTCGATGTGGCACGGCGGACCGCCGAGGAGGTCTTCATCCCCTTCACCGTCGGTGGTGGCATCCGCAGCACCGACGACGCCCGCCGGCTGCTGCGGGCCGGTTCCGACAAGGTCTCGGTCAACACCGCCGCCGTGGCGCGGCCTGCGCTGATCTCGGAGGTCGCCGAGGAGTTCGGCACCCAGTGCGTGGTCGTTGCGATCGACGCACGGCTGGATGCATCAGGCCGGTTCGAGGTGGTCACCCATGGGGGGCGGCGGCCAACCGCACTCGACGCCGTGTCTTGGGCGGCACGCGCCGAGCGGCTCGGGGCCGGCGAGATCCTGCTCACCTCGATGGATCGTGACGGCACGAAGGAGGGGTTCGATCTGCCTCTCACCTCGGCCGTCAGCGAGGCTGTCAACGTCCCCGTCATCGCCTCGGGGGGTGTGGGATCGCTCGATCATCTGGCCGCGGGTGTCCGGGCGGGCGCCGACGCCGTACTGGCGGCGTCCATCTTCCACTTCGGGGAGTACACGATCGCCGAGGCCAAGGCGGCTCTCGCCGGCGCCGGTGTCAGGGTCCGGCCCGCCAAGAGCCCCGCAGCGGGGTAGCGTCTCGGCGTGTCGACTTCGGAGAATTCCCGCCCGTCGCTCGCCGCGGCACCCCCGGCCCCCGACGACAAGCTCCCGGTCAAGATGCTCAACGACCGCATCATGGTGCGCATCGGTCCGGCCGAGGGCGAGCGCCGCTCATCGGGCGGGATCCTCATCCCTGCCACCGCGCAGGTGGGCAAGCGCCTCACCTGGGCGGAGGTCGTCGCCGTCGGCCCGAACGTGCGGTCGATGGAGGCGGGCGACAGGGTGCTCTTCAACCCCGAGGATCGCTACGAGGTGGAGGTCAGGGGGGTCGACTACATCATCCTGCGGGAGCGTGACGTGCACGCGGTGGCCGCCCAGCGCCTCGAGGAGGGGAGCACCGGCCTCTATCTCTGAGCATCGCGGCGTCTGCGGGAGCCGCCTCTAGCATGAACGCGATGACCGTCGCCAGCCCCATCACGCCCGCCCCGGGCGCCCTCGAGGCGGTGGTCTTCAACGCCGACGGTCTGGTTCCGGCGATCGTCCAGGACTATGAGACGGGTGCGGTCCTGATGCTGGCCTGGATGGACGATGAGGCTCTGCGGCGTACCCTCGCCACGGGCAGGACCTGGTTCTGGAGCCGTTCCCGCCAGGAGCACTGGTGCAAGGGTGAGACCTCCGGCGACCGGCAGTACGTTCGGGAGGCCTCCTACGACTGCGACGGCGACACCCTGCTCATCAAGGTGATCCAGGAGGGCCGCGGCGCCTGCCACACAGGTGAGCACTCGTGTTTCTTCACCTCGTTCGCCGGCTGAGGGCGCCGTGAGCGCCCGACCATCCCGGGAGGAGTTCGGCCGCCTGGCGGCCAACCACCGGGTTGTGCCGGTCTGGCGGGAACTCCTGGCCGACCTCATCACACCGGTGGCGGCCTTCTCGCGGATCGTGGGCGGCGAACCGGGATTCCTGCTGGAGTCGACCGAACGCGGCAACCGCTGGAGCCGGTTCTCGTTCATGGGGTGCCGGCCCCGCGCCAGGATCGTCGCCCGGGGCCGCCTGCTCGAGATCACCGGCGACGATCTCGGCCCCGTTCCCACCGAGGCCGGCGTGCTGGCGGCGCTCGAGGTGATTCTCGATCGCTTCCGCTCTCCCGCCATCGAGGGACTGCCGCCACTGCACTCCGGCGTCGTCGGCTACATCGGTTACGACGTCGTCCGCGAGGTGGAGCACCTTCCGAGCCCACCGCAGGACGATCTCGGAATGCCGGACGCGGTGCTCGAGGTGATCGGACAGATCGTGGCCTTCGATCACTGGCGCCAGCGGGTGCTCCTCATCCACAATGTGATCCTCCCCCCCGAGCCGTCGGCGGGCTTGCTCGACGACGCCTACGAAGCGGCGCTCGCATCGCTCGACGAGTTGGCACGCGCCGGGGCGCAGCCCCAGCCCGAACCGCTGCTGGCCCCGCCGGGCGAGGACGACCCGCTGCCGGAGATCACGGCGAGCGTCACCCCGGACGGATACTGCGCGGCGGTCCGCGCCGCCAAGGAGCACATCCTTGAGGGTGACATCTTCCAGGTGGTGCTGTCGGAGCGGTTCGACTTCGACCTCGGTGCCGATCCCTTCCAGCTCTACCGCTCACTGCGCCAGATCAACCCCAGCCCGTACATGTACTTCCTGCGCCAGCCGGAGGTGACCCTGGTTGGGAGCTCACCCGAACCCATGGTGCAGCTGCGCGACGGGAGGGTGACGTCGCGCCCCATCGCCGGCACCCGGCCGCGCGGCGCCGATGAGCGCGAGGATCGGCGACTCGCCGGCGAGCTCGCCGAACACCCCAAGGAACTGGCCGAGCACCTCATGCTGCTGGATCTGGCGCGCAACGATGTGGGCAGGGTGGTCCGGCCCGGCACGCTGCGCACCGACGAGCAGATGACCCTCGAGTACTACAGCCACGTCATGCACCTCACCTCGCAGGTCTCCGGCGAGCTGGCTGACGGGTACGGGCCTGTGGACGTGTTGCGGGCGACCCTGCCGGCGGGGACGGTCTCCGGCGCCCCGAAAGTGCGTGCCATGGAGATCATCGACGATCTCGAGCCGACCCGGCGCGGGCCCTACGCGGGCGTCGTGGGTTACCTCGACTTCTCCGGCAACCTCGACACGGCCATCACCATCCGCACGGTGGCCGTGCGGGAAGGGCGCGCCCACCTGCAGGCCGGCGCGGGCATCGTTGCCGACAGTGTGCCGGAGGACGAGGAACTGGAATGCCGGGCCAAGGCGCGTGCGCTGCTGGCGGCGGTGCACGCGGCGCGCGCCATGACCCGCGACGCCGAGAGCGCGTACTCGCAGCGGTGAGAATCTCCGAGCGGTACCTCGAGGACTACCGAGCGCTGCGTCAAAGCGCGGGAGCGGTGGTGACGGGGCGCGACGTGCTCGAGGTCACCGGCGAGGACGCGGCGAGTTTCCTGCAGGGCCAACTCAGCCAGGAGGTGGCCGCGCTGGCACCCGGCGACGCCGTCGGTTCGCTCCTGCTGCAGCCCGACGGCAAGCTGCACAGCTTCCTGCGGGTCAGCCGCGCCGGCCCGGACCGGTTCGTCTGCGACCTGGCGACCGGCGCCGGTGAGGCCGCTCTGGCACGCCTCGGGCGTTTCAAGCTCCGTGTCGACGCGGACCTGGAACTGCACCGGCTCTCCATGCTCACCGTGCGGGGCCCGGCCGCGCCCGCGATGCCCGTGGGCGGCGCGGACGCACCGGCGTCCGGCGATGTGCTCGTCACGGCGGCCGAGCGGAGAGCGCCCGTCGTGGCGGCTCGGGTGCAGTGGGGGAGGCTGTCCGGTTGGGATCTGGTGGCCGGCGAGGTCGCCCCGCCGCCGGGCGTGGCCCTCTGCGGGGCCGATGCGCTCGAGGCCGTCCGGATCGAATCGGGGGTACCTGCCGCCGGCCACGAACTGACCGAGGGGCTCATACCGGCGGAGACGGGCATCGTGGCTGAGACCGTGAGCTTCACGAAGGGCTGCTTCGTGGGCCAGGAACTGGTCGCCCGGATCGACAGCCGCGGCGGCAACACTCCCCGGCGGCTGCGCGGCGTGGTTCTCGGGGATGCCGAGCCCCCTGCAACCGGCACACCGCTGCTCGACGCAGACGGCAAGGCGCTCGGTCGAGTCACCAGCAGCGCCTACTCGCCCACCCTCGGGGCGGCGGTGGCCCTGGCGTACGTCCATCGCCGTGTCGATCCTCCGGCGGTCGCTGCCGTCGGTGAGGTCGGTGGGCCGGACTGCGAGATCCGGACTCTCCCGCTGGTGCCATGAGCACGTATCTCGACGAGATCATCCGGCACCATCGCCGGCGGGCGGCGGCGGACGGTCGGTCGCTGACCGAACTCCTGGCGCAGGCCGCCGACCACCCCGCGCCGCGGGGGATGGCGGCCGGGCTGGCGAGTGCCCCCGGCACCTCCGTCATCGCGGAGGTCAAGCGTCGCTCACCCTCGGCGGGGGATCTCTGGGGTGACCTCGACCCGGCGGCGCTGGCTTCGGTGTACCGCGATAGTGGGGCAGCCGCCCTGTCGGTGCTGACCGACGAGCCCCACTTCGGGGGTTCGGCGGACGACTTGCAGGCAGCGCGAGCGGCGGCGGAACTCCCCGTGCTGCGCAAGGACTTCACCGTCTGCCCAGCCGACGTCTGCGACGCGCGGATCATGGGGGCCGACGCGGTGCTGCTGATCGCCGCTGCATTGGACGATCACCAGTTGCGGGACTTCTCGTCGCTCGCGCTCGAACTGGGCCTCGACCCGCTCGTGGAGGTGCACGACGCCGCAGAGATCGAGCGGGCTGCCGCTCTGGGCGCGCGGTTCGTCGGCGTGAACCAGCGTGACCTCCAAACCTTCACCGTCGATCGCTCCGCCGCGGTGCGCCTCGCCGGCCAACTTCCGCCGGATGCGGTGACGGTGGCCGAGTCGGGCATCCGCTCCGGCACCGAGGTCGTCGCCGTGGGGGAGGCCGGCTACGACGCGGTCCTCGTGGGTCAGTCGTTCGTCGGCACGGGAGGTCTCGTCGCCGCGGGCCGCGCGGTCGCCGAACTCGTCGCAGCAGGCCGGTAGGGTCGCGGCCGTGTTCGTCAAGATCTGCGGGATCACCAGCGAGGAGGACGGCCTGCTGGCGGTGGCGATGGGCGCCGACGCGGTCGGATTTCTCTTCGCTCCTTCACCTCGGAGGGTCTCGCCCGCCACTGCCGGCGAGATAGCGCGCCGGCTGCCGCCGTCGATCCTGACCGTCGGCGTGTTCCGCAACGAGGATCCCCGCACCGTGGTGAACATCGTCAACCGTGCCGGACTCCGGGCGGCGCAGTTGCACGGCCACGAATCCGCCGCGGAGACCCGGCACGTGCGCGAGCAGGTGAGAATTGTCATCAAAGCCTTCCGCGCCGGCTCGGAGGAGTTGGAGCAGGCCCGCGACTACGGTGCGGACATCGTCCTGGTGGACGCCGATCAGCCCGGCTCCGGGAGAATCTTCGACTGGGCTCTCGCCGAGCGGGCCGCCGGCTCGCTGCCGGTGATGGTGGCCGGGGGACTCAATCCCGAGAACGTGGCCGCGGCGATCGCCAAGACGCGTCCCTGGGGCGTCGACGTCTCCACTGGAGTGGAATCCTCCCCGGGCCGGAAGGACCCTCGCCTCGTTCGCGACTTCATCACTGCGGCCCGTGCCGTCGCCGGCACGCAGACCTCGGAGTTCTCGGTGGGCACGCTCTACGACTGGCAGGCGGAGTTCTGACGAGTTCCATCGGCTCGGTGACAGGAGACCTACCATGGCCATGACCGACCCGACGCCGGAGGGTCGTTTCGGCGACTTCGGCGGTTGCTACGTACCGGAAACCCTGGTGCCGGCCTGCCAGGAGCTCGATCGGGCCTTCCGTGCCGCCTGGGCCGATCCGGCCTTCCGGCGCCGGCTGGACGACCTGCTGCGGGACTACGCCGGCCGACCCTCACCGCTGACCGGCTGCCCCCGCCTGTCGACCGAGCTGGGGCTGCGCCTGCTGCTCAAGCGGGAGGATCTCAACCACACCGGCTCCCACAAGATCAACAACGTGCTGGGTCAGGCGCTCCTGGCCGAGCGCATGGGGAAGACCCGCCTCGTGGCCGAGACGGGTGCCGGCCAGCACGGCGTCGCCACGGCCACGGCCGCGGCCCTGCTGGGGATGGACTGCACGGTCTACATGGGCGAGGTGGACGTGGCCCGCCAGGAACTGAACGTGTTCCGCATGCGCCTCCTGGGCGCGGAGGTGCACGCCGTCACCACGGGCAGCCGCACCCTCAAGGACGCCATCAACGAGGCGCTGCGCGACTGGGTGGCCACCGTGGAGCGGACCCACTACTGCCTCGGCTCGGTGATGGGTCCGCACCCGTATCCCTGGATGGTGCGCGAATTCCACCGGGTCATCGGCTCCGAGGCGCGCCGGCAGTGCGCCGACCTGTTGGGTGGCGACCCGGACGTGGTGGTGGCCTGCGTGGGCGGCGGCTCCAACGCGGCCGGCATCTTCAGCGGGTTCGCCGACGGCGAGGTGCAGCTGGTGGGGGTCGAGCCTGCCGGGGGAGCGGCGGTGGGGCGCGGCGCGCCGGGTGTCGTGCACGGCTCGCTGTCGTACCTCATGCAGGACGAGTTCGGTCAGGTTCTCGAGGCGGAGTCGATCTCCGCAGGCCTGGACTACCCCGGAGTGGGTCCCGAGCACGCCCATCTGGCCCGCACCGGCCGGGCCCGCTACGAGAGCGTCACCGATGCCGAGGTGCTGGACGCCTTCGAACTGCTGTCGCGGACCGAAGGGATCATTCCCGCACTCGAGCCCGCCCATGGCCTGGCCTGGATCAGCCGGGAGCGCCGGGCGCTGGCCGGGCGCACCGTGCTGCTGAACCTGTCGGGACGGGGGGACAAGGACGTCGATCTGGTCATGGGACTGCAGGCGTGACCGGGCACCGCCCGGGTCGCCTGGAGGTCGCCCTGACCGAGGCGCGCAGCCAGGGCCGCAAGTGCCTCGTGCCGTACATCACCGGCGGGCTGGAGGGTTGGCGGGCCGCTGTTGAGGCCGCCGCGATCGCCGGCGCCGACGCCGTCGAGATCGGCATTCCCTTCTCGGACCCGGTCATGGACGGGCCGACGATTCAAGAGGCCGGTGACCGGGCGCTGGCGGCCGGCGCCACCCCCGCGAGCATCCTGTCGGAAGCCGCCGCTCTGGACGTGGGCGTGCCCCTCGTCGTCATGACCTATTACAACATCGCCCACCACATGGGCCACAGGCGCTTCGCCCGCTCGCTGGCCGAGGCGGGTATCTCCGGGGCGATCCTGGCCGACCTGCCGCTGGAGGAGAGCGGCCCGTGGACCGCGGCGGCCGACGACGCCGGCGTCGAGACCGTGCTCCTGGCGGCCCCCACGGCTTCGGTGCAGCGTCTGGAGGCCGTCTGCGCCCGGGCCAGGGGTTTCGTCTACGCCGTCGGCTTGCTCGGCGTGACCGGGGAACGGTCGGCCCTGGCCGACAGCGCGCTCCTCATCGCCGGTCGCCTCAAGGCGGTCACCGACCTGCCGGTGCTGGTCGGCGTGGGCGTGTCCACACCCGCGCAGGCGTCGGAGGCGACGACGGTCGCCGACGGCGTCGTCGTAGGCTCGGCCGTCGTGCGGCGGCTGCTGGAGGGCCGGGGACCCGAGGGGGTGGGCGGCTTCGTCGCCGATCTGCGTCGCGCCCTGGACGGGGACGAACCTTCATGAGCAGCTGCGGCGGCACAGCTCGCCTACGAGTTCTCGTCGCCGTGGCCGCCGTGGCGCTCCTCGCCG
>CAZTZI010000141.1:0-14733 GCA_964618115.1 uncultured Acidimicrobiales bacterium | reverse complement strand
CCATAGAGGGTACCGGCGGCCGCGATCCCGACCGTCGCCGCCGCCGCCGAGGCCACCGCCAGGCCGAAGTGCTCGATGCGGGCGTCGCCATGGTGGTGCTGTACGACGCCCAGCAGGACCTCCAGCGCGGCCAGCTGCGCGGCCAGCGCCAGGGCCTTGCCGGCGAAGATCCGGGCCGGGCCCGTGCCGCTCAGCAGCAGCGCGTCCGCAGCACGGCCGGCGTGCTCCACGGCCACCGAACGCTGGGCGGCCAGCAGGGCCGTCAGCAGGACCGCCACCCAGAACAGGCCGGGGCTGAAGTTCCGCAGCGCGGCACGGTCGGCATCGAGGGCGAAACCCAGCAGCACCAGCGTGGCCACGGCGAACGGGGCCACCTGGAACAGCAGCACCCGCGACCGCAGCTCGATCCGCAGGTCCTTGGCGGCGACCAGCAGCACCTCACGCATCGTGAACCCCCGGCGCCGGCGACCGCGACGCCACGGGCGGGCCCGGGACGACCCCGCCGATCAGATGCACCGTGCGCGTCGCCACCTCGGCTGCCGCCGGCGCCTCGTGGCTGGCCAGCACGACCGTCGCTCCGCTGGCGGCGGCGTCGCGGAGCAGCCGGTTGACCGCCTCGCGCCCGGTTGTGTCCAGGCCCGCATGCGGCTCGTCCAGCAGCCACAGGCGGGGACGGCGCAGCGCCAGGGCCGCCGTGGCGACGCGCTTGCGCTGGCCCGCCGAGAGCCGCCGCAGCGCGACGTCGACGAGGCGCGGCGCCACCTGCATCCTGTCGAGGGCAGCCCGAGACTCCGCTTCCGACGCCCCCGACAGGGCGGCGAAGAAGCGCAGGTTCTCCACGACGGTGAGGTCCTCGTAGAGCATCAGATCGTGGCCCAGGAGCCCGACCTGTGATCGCAGCGCCCGCCGGTCGCGCCGAAGATCGCAGCCCAGCACCGTGCCGGCGCCCCCGTCGAGGGTCGCCAGGCCGGCGAGCAGGCGCAGCAGGGTCGTCTTGCCCGCCCCGTTGGGACCCCGCAGCAGCAGGATCTCGCCGAAGTCGACATCGAGATCCACACCCGCGAGGGCCGGGAAGCCTCCCCGGCAGCTCACGGCATCTCGAAGCCAGATTGCAGATTCCACGACGAACCCCTTCGGAGACGATTGCAGGCTACCGATCGGAGCCCTGCCCCGGCCGCCGGAGGGCGTCGGTACGATCGGGCCGTGACGCTGCCGCGGATCCTCAGTGCCTTCGGGCGAACGCTGGCGGCCCTCGGCGTCGTCATGCTCCTGTTCGTGGCCTTCGAACTCTGGGGCACCGGGCTCCAGCAGGCGCAGGCCCAGGAGAACCTCGAGGAGAACTTCGCCGAGCGCTTCCGCCAGGCCGTCGCGGCCGGTCAGGGCGCCCCGTCCCCCCGGACCGGCGGCGATCCCCCGGCGCCGGAGCCCCCGGCGACCGAACCGGCACCCGACGCGGCCGCGGCCGAACCTGCAGCGCCCGCCGGCGAGGAAGATCCACCGGCCGCTGCGGCAAGCAGGGGCGGCAACGGCACCGTCGCCTCCGGGACCGCCGGCGCGGCACCCCGGGGGGAGGACCCCGCAATCGCTCCACCGCCGGCGCCGGACTCGCTCCCCGAGTACCGGGCCGTCCCCGACGTGGTGCGGCACATCTCCGAGACCGCCGGGGCGCGCTCGGTGGCCCGGCTGCTGGATCCCGAAGTGGAGGACCTGCTGCCGCTGGTGTACCCGGACGCCGGCGAGGCGGTCGCCCGCCTCATCATCCCGTCCATCGACGTCGACGAGATCATCGTGGCGGGCGTCGAGGTCGAGGACCTCCGCAAGGGACCGGGCCACTACGGCACGACGCCGCTGCCCGGCCAGCCCGGCAACGCCGCCATCGCCGGCCACCGCACCACCTACGGCGCCCCGTTCGGGCGGCTGAACGAGTTGGCGCCCAGCGACGAGATCATCGTCGAGACGCTGCAGGGCAGGTTCGTGTACCGGGTGCTGCCGGGTGGCCGCGCCATCGCCGGGCGGACCCCCGGCTACCGCATCGTGGCACCGACCGCTCTCGAGGTGCTCGACGACCACGGCGACAACCGGCTGACGCTCACCTCCTGCCACCCGAAGTACAGCTCGAGACAGCGGATCATCGTGCATGCCGCGCTCGTCGGCGACCCCGTCGTTCGCCTGCCCCGCCCCGGCGAGCCGATCGGCGCGGAGTTCGTGCAACTGGCGGAGGGGGGCGACCCGCCGGAGGGTCCGACCGATGCCGAGAGTTCTGACGACCCGAGCCCGGCGGCGACCCCCGGCAGCGGCACCGACCCGCAGGAGACGCCCGCAGCCGGCGACGGTGTCGACACCGAGCCGGCGGAAGAGGCCGCCGCGACAGCGGCCGCCGCCCCCGACGACCCCGAGCCGGCCATATCGTCCGAACCGGCCGCACCCTCCGGCACACGGCCCGCTGCCGCCCGGGGCGAGCCGCCCGTGCGGACCGGTCCGGTGACCGACGACGGCTTCGGCGAGGGCCTGAGCGGCGACCGTGACGCCATCCTGCCGGCGGTGCTGTGGGGGCTGGCGGCGCTCGCTGTCTGGGTGGTCGGCCGGGCGTTCGGACGGCAGGGGCGCCGCGTGCAAACCTACGCCATCGCCGCCGTCCCGTTCCTGGTGGTCCTGTACGTGACGTTCAGCTACATCGACCGGGCGTTGCCCGCCTACTGATGCGCCGCCGCCGACAACTCCAGGCCCGGCGCCCCGGCCGAGCGCGCCTGCTCCGCCGGGTGGCCGTTGCAGTCACGTTCCTGCTCGCCGTGCAGGCCGGTTGCGGCGCAGAGGAGGACCAGTCCGGCCCCGACGACACGGCGCCGGTGCGGATCCTGCGCCCCGATCCCGAGACCGAGGCCACCGGGGAAGTGGAGCGCCGCGGCGGCCTACCCGTCGTCGACGAGACCGACCGCCTCGAGGGCCTCATCGTGAACCCCTACGACCTGGAGGTCGGCCAGTGCTTCAACAGCTACCTCACGCTGCTCGGTGACAACGAGTTCCAGGAGTTGACGACCATGGTGGACTGCACCGTGGCACACGACGGGGAGGTGTACTTCCAGATCTTCCACCCCGGCGATGCCGGCGAGCCCTATCCCGGCGTCGACGAGATGAACGTCTGGGCGGAGAGGCACTGCTACGAGCAGTTCGCAGGATTCGTGGGGCAGGAATACGAGCAGTCGGAACTGGACATCGGCATCCTGCAGCCCACGAAGGAGACCTGGTCGGACCCGATCGGGCGCCACCGGGAGGTCACCTGCTTCGTCGAGGCATGGCGGGGCGGCCGCCTCCTCGGCTCGATGCGCCTCAGCGGCTTCTGAGCCCCGGTTGCCTCGCCCGGTCGGGGGCCCGTGGTGCCGTTCGCTCCTTCGGCGCGGGCACAAGGCGTCGCGAATCGGCCCCCCGACCCCCACCCTCGCTTGGTGCCTGCGAGAGTTCCCTCAGTCGTCGAGGGGGAGGTTCAGGGGTACTTCGGGCTTGTCGAGTTCGAGCGTGACCTTGTGGAGGTGGCCGGCGAAGGGGAACGGAGCCTCGTAGGACCCCGAGACCGGGCTGAGGGCGTTGCGGCCGACGTCCATGCCGCTGAGGGCCAGGAAGGCCAGCGTGCGCGGTATGGCGAACCAGTCGCCGTGCTTGCCGTTGGCGCCGAGGCGGGCGCGGGCCGAGAGGTCGGGGTTCAGACGCATCTCGAAGGTGGCCGTGACCGCGTCGCTTTCGGGCAGCGGCAAGAAGGCGTGTGTCACGTCGCCGGCGGCGTTGTACTCGTAGTGCAGGCTGCCGTCGCCCGCCCAGAGGACGAAGCCCGACTGCACGTTGCCGAAGGAGACGATGACGCCGCTCATCTCGCCGGACATCTCGGCGGTGATGCGGTGGTCGGAGTGGCCCACCGGGGGCGCCGCACTGGGCTCGATGTGCGAGACCGGGGGGTAGTACTCGAAGACGGCCCGCGTCTGGGGAGTGCCGGGCGGCGGCGGGGAGCGGAACAGCTCCACCGAGCGGTCGTCGAGCGGCAGCACGTCGTAACGCCCCGCCTCCATCCACCACAGCTCGGTCAGCTCGCGGAGCCTGTCGGGGTGGACGGCGGCCAAGTCGTGGGACTCCGAGAAGTCCTCATCGAGGTGGTAGAGCTCCCACTCGCGCTCGCTGTAGTCGCTGCCGGGGTCGTGGTGGGTCACCACCTTCCAGCCGTCCGCCCACAGGCCGCGGTTGCCGAACATCTCGAAGTACTGGGTGCGGCCGGGCGGCGCCGCCTCGGGATCCTCGAACGTGTAGGCCAGGCTGCGGCCGTGGATCGGCATCTGCGGGACCCCCCTGTACGTCTCCGGCGGCGTCACGCCCGTGACCTCGTAGATCGTCGGGGCGATGTCGATGATGTGGCCGAACTGCGGCAGGATCGCCCCGGGCCGGGCCAGGCGGCCGGGCCACGAGACGATCAGCGGGTCGCGCACGCCGCCGCCGTGGGTGTGGTACTTGTACCAGCGCCCCGGCGTGTTGGAGGCCTGCGCCCAGCCGGTGGCGTAGTGGCTGTCGGCCAGGGGTCCGCCGATGTCGTCGAGGGCGCCGAGCGTGCGCTCGAAGTCCTCAGGCATGTCGTTGAAGAACCGGATGGCGCTGAACAACCCGAGGCGGCCACCCTCCATGGCGGCGCCGTTGTCGGAGGTCACCACGACCAGCGTGTCCTCCCAGCGGCCGGTGGTGCGGAGGAACTCGAAGAGCCGGCCCAGGGCGGCGTCGGTGTGCTCGATGAAGGCGGCGTAGGCCTCGGCCAGGCGCGCCGCCACCCGCTGCTCGCCGGGGTCCAGGGAGTCCCACGGCGCCACGTCGGGGTTGCCCGGCGGCAGCTCGGTGCCGGCGGGGATGACCCCGGAGGCGAGCTGGCGCTCGTAGCGGCCGAGGCGGATCTCCTCCCAGCCGGCGTCGTAGCGGCCCCGCGCCGCCTCCATGAAATCCGCAGGGGCGTGATGCGGGAAGTGGGCGGCGCCCAGCGGGACGTAGCAGAAGAACGGGCCGGCCGGGCGGTGGGCGATGTGGTCGGAGATGTAGCCGATCGCCCGGTCCATGAGGTCGTCGGTGAGGTGGTAGCCGTCGCTGGGCCTCCCCGGCGGGTCGATGGCGTGGTTGTCGCGGAACAGCTCCGGGTAGTAGTGGTCGGTGGCGCCGTTCATGAAGCCGTAGAACTGGTTGAATCCCCGCCCCAGGGGCCACTCCTCGTAGGGTCCGGCGCCGGTGACCTGCCGCATCGGCGCCACGTGCCACTTGCCGACCGCGAAAGTGTTCCAGCCGGCGTCGCGCAGCACTTCGGACAGCAGGGCGGCACGGCGGCTGATACGGCCCCGGCCGCTCGGCCAGCCGGAGTCGATGTTGGACAGCATGCGCATGCCGACGGCGTGGTGGTTGCGCCCCGTCAGCAGGCAGGCCCGCGACGGCGAGCAGAGCGTGGTGGTGTGGAAGTTGTTGTACCGGTGGCCGCCGGCGGCGAGGGCATCCAGGTGCGGGGTGCGGACCTCGGAGCCGTAGCAGCCCAGGTCGGCGAAACCCAGATCGTCGAACAGCACGACCACCACGTTGGGTCCGGCGGACTCCTGCGGCGCCGGGTACCAGGGCTCGCTGTCCCGGTAGGTACGTCCGAGACGCCCGGGGAATGCGGCGCCGGAGTCGTTGGGCGATGCGGTCATGGGGTGGGCCTCCGTGGCGGTTCGGCGGTCGGTGGGGGGTTCGCGGGCCGCTCGGGCGGCAGGCGGCGGCGGCGGCTCAGTAGCTGCCGACCCCGGTGAGGTAGCGGCTCAGCACGGTGTTGCCCAGCAGCTTCCAGAGCCGGTCGCAGGTGAAGCCCAGCACGCCGAAGCAGAAGATGCCCACGAACATGAAGTCGGTGCGGAAGAAGGTCCGGGAGTTCCAGATCAGGAAGCCGATGCCCTCCTGGGCGGCGATGGCCTCCGCCGCCACGATCACCAGGAAGGCGTTGGCCAGCGCCAGGCGCATGCCCACGAAGATGGACGGGAACGTGGCCGGCAGCGCAACCCGGAGGAACACGTCGCGGCGGTTGGCGCCGAGCGTCTGGGCGCTGTTGACCTTGTCGGGATGCACCGAGGAGGCCCCGGTGGCGGTGGTGATCAGCACCACGAACAGCGCCGCGTAGGCCACCAGATTCACCTTGGCGGTCTCGCCGATACCGAACCAGAGAATGAACAGCGAGGTGAGCGCCAGGGCCGGGACGAACCGGAAGAAGTGAATGAACGGGTCCAGGGCGGCGCGGGCGTAGCGCGAGACCCCCGCCAGCAGCCCGAGCGGGATGGCGATGCCCGAGCCCAGCAGCCAGCCCTTGAAGACCCGCTCCAGGCTGATGGCGATCGAATCCCACAGCAGGCCCGAGTCCGACAGCTCACCGGTGCCCTGGGCCACCTTTGCGGGGCCGGGAAGCAGTTGCGGGTTGTAGTTCCACGAGCCGAACTGCCAGGCCACGATGGTGACCGCCAGGGCCAGCGCCGAGATCAGAATCTGCCCCCGCCTGCCGCCCAGGCCGGCGCGCCGGCCATCGCCACTCGCCGGTTCGGGGGCCGCTCCGGTCGCCGAGTCGGTCAGTTCTGCCACGCCCGGGTCACCTCCTCAATGATCTCGGCCTCCACGGCGCGGGCCACGGTGGCGAACTCGGGGGAGAACTCGTCGCGCGGGTAGCCGATGTCCACGCTGTGCAGCGAACGGAAGTCCGAGTGGGGGCCGGCCCGCATCACGCCGATGCGCTGGCCCAGCAGAACCGCCTCGCGGATGTCGTGGGTCACATACACCACGGTGCCGCCCTCGGTCTGCCACAACTCGACGACCTGGCGCTGCAGGATGCGCCGGGTCTGGGCGTCGAGCGCGGCGAAGGGCTCGTCCATCAGCACGATGTCGGGCTTCACCGCCAGGATCCGGGCGATCTGGACACGCTGCTTCATACCGCCGGAGAGTTCGTGCGGCAGCTTGCCGGCCGCGCTGGTGAGACCCACGAGCTGCAGCCAGTGGTCGACAACGGCGGGGTCGTAGTCGGTGCCCTTGCGCTTGGCCTGCAGCTTCAGGCCGAAGGCCACGTTCTGGCGGACGGTCAGCCAATCCAGCAGCGGCCCGTCCACGCTCTGGAACACCATCGCCCGGTCGGGGCCGGGGCCGGTGATCGCGGCGCCCCCGGCGGTGACGGTGCCGCCGTTGGGCTCGAGGAAGCCGGCAACCAGCCGCAGCAGCGTGGACTTGCCGCAGCCGGATGGCCCGACGATCACGAAGAACTCCCCGGCGGCAATCTCCAGCGAGAGGTCGATGACCACCGGCGGGGAAGCCTTCCCGTAGCGCAACTCCACGCCGTTGAAGGTCACGGAGCGGCCGCGGGCGCCGTCGCCGCGCTCGCCGGCCGCTCCGTTCATCGTCGTGGTTGCGTGGGCGCCGTCGGCGCGCCGCTCGCTAGAGGTCGGCCTTGACCGATCCCGGCACGGCCTCCTCCATGGCGCGGAAGTCGATGAACTCCCGGATGTCGAAGTCGGCCGGCAACACGCCGGAGTCGATCAGGAACTGGGCGATGGCGTCGAAGGAGTCGAGCTGCACCTGGGTGAACTCCACCCTGTAGCGCTGGTTCGGCATGATGTTGGCGAACAACTCCTCATTGCCGGACACGGCGTCGGCCACGATCTTCGCCGCGGCCGGGGTCTCGTTCTGGAGCACCACGTTGGCCTTGTCATAGGCCCGCACGATGCGCTCGATGATCTCCTGGTTGTCGTCGGCCCACTCGGTCCGGGCCACGAGGTAGATGGCGACGGTGTCCAGCACGTTGGAGTCGTTGCCGAGGATCTTCAGATCGGGATCCTCCTCGGCCTCGAGGGTGCCGTTGAGCCACACCCAGGCGGCCTGGATGTCGTTGGTGCGCAGCGCCCCGACCAGCTCGAACAGCCCCGGCAGCGGGACCAACTCGACGTCGTCGAGGCTGATGCCGTTCTGCTGCAGGTGCCGGATGGTCACGAAGTGCTCCGAGGTGCCCTGCACGTAGCCGATCGTCTTGCCCACGAGGTCCTGCGGACCGTTGATCTCGTTGCGTACTGCCAGGCTGTGGAATCCAGGCAGCGGGGCGGCGATCGCCGCCACCACTCGCATGTTCTCCTCGGCCGCCGCGGCGAGGTTCAGCACGGCGAAGTCCAGCGCCGGGCCGATGTCGGCCTGGCCGGCGATGACCGCCTGGATCGCCTCGATGCCGGTGCCGTACTGCGACATCGTCACCTCGAGGCTCTCCTCGTCGAAGTAGCCCCGGTCGATCGACACCCAGGCCTGGGAGCCGAGCAGGAATCCGTCGGCGGCGATGCCCACCGAGAGGGTCTCCGGCTCGTCCTCCCCGCAGGAGGCCGCCACCAGCGCCACGGCGACGACCGCAGCCAGAAGGCTGCGCCATGTCTTCGTCTTCTTGAGTCTCACGTTGTTGTTCCTTTCGTCCGGTCCGGCCTGCCCCGGCGGGGGCCGCCTGATGAACTCACTGTTCTGCCGGTGCCTGCGAGAACGCTCCCGCTTGGAGCAGGGCACCGGTCCCATCCGCCGCCACGCTGAGGCGGGTACGGCTGACCCTAGTGCGCATGCGGAATCACCGGTACGGGATGTCGGGGTGGAGCGGTCTCGTAGAGTGTCGGCGTGGAGTTGCGGGACTGGATCGTCTCGGACCTGGTGTCGCTGCGGGGGAAGCTGGCCGGCGGGGTTTTGGGGTTGATGCCTGCTGAGCGGTTGCGCGAGCGCGCCGACGGCGGCGGGATCGCGCCGGTGTACGTGCTGTGGCACCTGGCGCGCCACCAGGACGTGGCCGTCAACGGCGTGCTGCGGGGCGCCGATGCGGTGGTGGACGGCTGGACCGGCCGTCTCGGCATCGGCGAGGACCTGTGGCGCGGCCTGGCCGAGGGCGAGGACGCCGACCTCGTGGACGTGCTGGATCCGGAGGCCGTGGGCGCCTACGCGCTGGCCACCTGCGACGCCACCGCGGCGTGGCTCAGCGAGGACGGGCTGCCGGCGATGGACGGGCACCCCGACACCGCCGGCCCCTTGGAGGCCATCGGGACGCCCACCGACCGTTTCGGCTGGCTGTACGCGATGTGGGACGGCAAGCCGGCGTCGTGGTTCCTGCAGTGGAGCGCCGTGGGGCACGGCCTCAACCATCTCGGCGAGTTGGTGTCGATCCGCAACCGGATGGGACTGAGTCCCTTCTAGCCCTCGCCTCGGCGGGGGATCGATCCGATCGATGCTCCCCGAGGGCGCCATCGGCTCCGGGTATCTTCTCGCAACTGTGGAGATGGAGAGCCGCCGGGCGGCGCCGCTGATCCGCCGGTTGCTCGGACTGCTCGCAGCGCTCGTGTTCACCGCGGCGTGCTCGGACGGTCTCCGCCCGACGCTGGTCGACGAGCGGCCTCCTTCGCTCACTCCGACCTCGACCACGGCGACCACCCCGGAACCCGAGCCGCTTCTGGTGGAACCGCCGCCGACATCGACGACCATGACCACGACCGCCGGGCCCGAACCGGAGTTCTCCAGGCGCTGGACGCTGCTGGCGGGCGGCGACGTGCTCATGGACCGCACCGAGCCGGCAGGCATCGATCCCTTCGAATTCATCGAGCCGTCCCTGGCCTCGGCGGACATCGCCGTCGTGAACGTGGAGATGGCGATCAGCGACCGCGGCAGCGCCGTCGACAAGGAGTTCGTGTTCCGGGCCCCACCCGAGGCTGCCGAGCGGATCGCCGCCGCGGGGATCGACGTGGCGAGCCTGGCCAACAACCACGCCCGGGACTACGGCGCCGACGCCCTGCTCGACACGGTGACGTTGCTGGAATCCGCCCGCGTGGTAGCCCTCGGCGCGGGCGCCGACGACGCCGCGGCTTACAGAACCCGGGTGCTGAACGCCGCAGGTGACCTGCGCGTTGCGTTCGTGGGGGCGTCCATGGTCGTGCCCTGGGGATTCCCCGCCGGACCCGACCGGCCGGGCATCGCGTCGGCGCGCCCGACGACCCGCATCGTCGAGAGCGTGCGGGCCGCATCCCAAGCGGCCGACGTGGTGATCGTGGCCATCCACTGGGGCATCGAGCGGCACACCTGCCCCACGTCCGAGCAGTTCGATGTCACTCGGGAACTGCTGGACGCCGGCGCCGACGCGGTCATCGGCCACCACCCCCACGTGCTGCAGCCCATCGAGTTCCTCGACGGCAAGCTGGTCGCCTACTCGCTGGGCAACTTCGTCTGGCACCCCCGATCGGGACTCACCGGCGAGACCGGCGTGCTGCAGATCGACTTCGACGGCGACCGGATCGTCGGCTGGACGTTCCACCCGCACCTGCTCGACGAGAACGGCGCGCCGCGTCCCGTCGACTCGGGGCCCCGATTCGACCGGACCCTCGACATCATCGGCCACGACTGCGCGCGGCACATGCCGCCTCCGCCGGCCCCGGAACCCGAGCCGACCGAACCCCAGCCGACCGAACCCGGCCCTCCCGAGGTGGCCGAACCCCAGCCGACCGAGCCTCCCGAGCCGACCGAACCCGAGCCTCCCGAGCCGGCCGAACCCGAGCCGGCCGAACCCGAGCCTCCCGAGGACCCACTCGAGGTTCCCCGACTCGGCGACCCCTCGGGCGGGTCGGCCGGCCCGAGGGATGCGGCACTCGTCGGCGCCCTGGAGGCGCTGGCGGCCCGGGCACCGGCGGGTGGATGCCTGGTGGTCCGCCGGGCGGGCGAGACGGTGTTCTCCCGCAACGCCGAGGCCATGCTGATCCCGGCCTCGCTGCAGAAGCTGCCGCTCGCCGAGGCCGCGCTGGAGATCCTGGGCGCCGGCCACACGTTCACCACCGTCGCGCTGGCGGACACCGGATTAGCCGGCGGCGTCCTGGACGGCGACCTGTATCTCGTGGGCGGCGGCGACCCGCTGCTGTCCACCCCGGACTTCGCGGCGATGCTCGCCGACCACAACTCGGCGGGAACCCCGCTGGCCGACCTCGCCGCGGACCTCACCGGCGCCGGCCTCACCCGCATCGCCGGCGGTGTCGTGGCCGTGGCGGACCGCTACGACACCCTCACCACGGTTCCCACCTGGCCCGCCCGGTTCGCCACCCAGAGCGTTGCCGGGTCGCTCAGCGCGATCAGCGTCAACCAGGGGTGGCGCGCCCCGCCGGGGCTCATCACCACGTGGGGGCTGCTGCCGGTACCTGCGCCGGCGCAACGGGCGGCGGAGATCTTCGACGACCTACTGGAGGCCCACTCGGTGCGCATTCCCCAGGTGCCCCGCGTGGCCGCCGGCGGCGGGGACTACAGCGGCCACGTGGTGCTGGCCACTCTGGAGTCGGCACCGCTGGCAGCCAATCTGCACTACCTGCTCGCCGAGAGCGACAACACACTCGCCGAGATGCTGCTGAAGGAGATCGGCGTGGTGGCACGCGGCAACGGCACCTCGGCCGCCGGCGCCCTGGCGGTACAGCAGGCGCTGGCCGGCAAGGTCGCCGGACTCGCCGTGCCGGCCGACGGTTCGGGCCTGAGCCCGCAGAATCGCCTGAGTTGCTCGCAGGTGGTCGACGTGCTGGATCTCGGCGGGCCCGGCGGCCGCGTGGGCGCCAATCTTGCAGTGGCCGGCCGGTCGGGGACGATGGAGAACCGCTACCGGACCTCCCCGGCGGCGGGCCTCGTGAAGGGCAAGACGGGCACGCTGGACGGCGTGGCATCGCTCGCCGGATTCGCCGAGGCCCCCGGCGGCGACGTGTTCAGCTTCGCGACGATCCTCAACGGCGAAGGGCAGTGGATCGACGTGGCAGCCGCCTTCGGGTTCTTCGACGACCTGCTGGAGATTCTGGTCACCGCAACCGGCGGCTGAGGAGCGGCGGACACACCTCACGCCACAAGTCCGCCGGCCGCCGTCAGGCCATCAGCAGGGCCAGGCCCGCCCAACTCTGGGGGATGGCGCCGAGGCCGGTGCCGTCGTTCGGGTCCCAGTACTCGGCCAGACCGGACTTCTCGGCCCCGGCGACGGTCGCCCGGGCCACTGCCGTGGCGGCCGCGTCCTGGGCGGCGCGGCGCAGGCCCAGCCACAGCAGGTAGTCCAGTTGCGGCCAGGAGGGGCCTCGCCAGTAGCTGCGGGCGGCGAAGGACGGCTCGCCGCGGTGCACCCCGGAGGGACCGCAGGCGCCGCCGTGGGCACGGGTGTCGGTGAGTTCGGCGGCGAGCGCGGCGGCGCGCTCGGCGTCCGACTCGACCAGCAGGCCGAGCAGGCCGTAGGCGGTGCGGGCGCGGCCCGAGCCTGCCTCGGCGTCGCCGGCGTCGGTGTAGCTGCACAGATCGCCGTCCCAGCGGTCGCGCACGGCGTCGGCCAGGCGCTCGGCGGGGGCCGGCTCGAGCGCGCCGGTGGCTTCGGCCAGCTCGAGGGCGTTGAACGCCACGAGCGCCGAGAAGCCCGCCGAGGCCGCGGCGAACTTCGGGTTGACGAGCGGGGTGCCGCCGGCGCTGCGCTCGATCGTCCCGAGCAGCTTCCCCTTGGCCTCGAACCAGCGCCGCTCGTCGAAGCCACCCTCGCAGTAGTCGTCCCAGCGCGGGTCGTCGTCGGCGCCGGACTCCCAGGGATGGCACAGCAGCACCAGACCCGACTCGACGTGGCGCTCCCGGCGACCCAGCAGGAACTCCAGGCCGGCCGCGGCGGCCGCCACGAGGCGGTCGGGCACGTGGGCACCGCGGCGCTGCAGCTCGGCGAGGGCGTGGCCGTACATGGGCGGGCCGGTGATGCTCGAGGTCCCCGCGCGGCCCCAGAAGTCCTCGTGGTGGCGCGGGTCCAGGTGGTAGGCCATGTGCGGCACGCAGCCCGAGGCGTCGGCCGCGCCCAGGATCTGCGCCAGCTCGTCGAGGCCGCGGTCGTCGCCCAGCTCGGCCCAGATGAGGGCGTGGAAGCATGAGTCCCACAGCCACTGCCACGGGTAGCACACCCGGTTGGGCGCCGTGTACCCGCCGCCCGGTGGGATGTCCACCCAGTGCCGCCGCAGCACCGCCAATGCCCGCTCCCGCAACTCGACGGACTCCATCGGTTCCACCGTCGCATTATCGCCCGGCCTGCCGGTTGCTCCGCCCGCCCCGGCGGCACTTGTACACTCCAGCGTCGCATTCCCGCGGCGAACGGCGCCGACTCGCCGACAGCACAGCCGAGCAGCGGATGGACATGAGCACCAGAAGGCGAACCGGTCGCGGTCATGGGGTTCTGGTCGTCACCCTCGTCGCCGTCGCAGGCATCCTGGCCGCCTCGGTCGTCGCCGCCCAGACCGAGCCGCAACTCCGGCTCCAAGCCCGCCTCCTGAGCAGCGGCCGGATCGAGGTGGCACTGCAGCAACGCCTCGGCGGCGGAGACTGGGGCGACCGCCTGCTCCCCGCGCGGCGCCTCCTGCCGCCCAGCCCCCCGACTTGGCGCTGGCTTCAGAGCTCGCCACTGGAGGTGCAGACCGCCGCCGGCCCGCGGGAGATGCGCATCGCGGCCCGGCGCCCGGCCGGCGGCGGGCGCATCGAGGTGGGACTCCAGCAGCAGCGCCCCGACGGCAGCTGGTCCGAGGTCATCCTGCCCGCCTTGCGGGTCATGCCCGCGGGCGCGCCGGTGGGGCGGTGGCTGGCAAGCTCGCCGCTGCACGAACCGGTATTGCGGGAACAGGCGGTGCCGGAGGAGGACGAAGCGACCGGCCAACCCGAGGACGCGGACTCCGCCGGCCAACCCGAGGACGCGGGCGCCGCCGACCTGCCCGAGGGCGAAGCAGCCGGCCAACCCGAGGACGCGGGCGCCGCCGGCCAACCCGGGGGCGAAGCAGCCAGCCAACCCGAGGACGCGGGCGCCGCCGACCTGCCCGAGGGCGAAGCGGTCGGGCCGCCCGAAGATGCGGGCGCCGCGGGCCTGCCTCGCGCCTTGCTCACACCGGCGGGCGTGCCGGTCGCCGTGATCGGGCGCGCCGGTAACGGCTACCTGGTGCGCACGCCCTGCGGCAACGCCGCCGAGGTCACCGGCGGCGTTGCCATCGACGGCAGGCGCGTCGTGCTCGACCCCGGTCACGGCGGGCCGTTCGAGACCGGAGCGATGGGGCCCAACGGCCTCGGTGAGGACGAGTTGAACCTCACCCTCAGCCGCGCCGTCCTCGCCGAACTGGCCCGCCGCGGCATCTCAGCCACAACAACCCGCACCGGCGACTACGGATCGCTCCTGTCGGTGCGCGCCGCCCTCGCCGACGCCGTGGGCGCCGAGGCGCTGGTGTCGCTGCACCACAACGCGCCGACACACGAACTCGGCGACTCACCCGGCACCGAGGTCTACGTCCAGTCCGACGACGACGAGACGCCGCGCAGCGATTCGGCCCGCCTCGGGGGCCTGCTCTACGAGGAGATCACCACCGCACTCGGCATGTTCGCCGACGTGAGCTGGAGCCGCCTGCCCGACGCCGGCGTGCTGCGGGTGCTCTCCCCCGACGGCGGCGACGCCTACGGCATGATCAGCCGGCCGGCGATCCCGGCCGTCCTCGTGGAGTACGGCTACCTGTCGAATCCCTCCGAGGCGGAGCTGTTCACCACCGACGACTACATCGGCATCGCCGCGAATGCCACGGCCAACGCCATCGAGGACTACCTCGACACGGATCGCCGCGGCAGCGGTCTCGTCGAGCGGCCCCGGCGGTTCGACCCCGCCGCCGCCCCCAGCCGCAGCGCCGGGGGTCACTCCAGGGG
>CAZTZI010000140.1:0-14339 GCA_964618115.1 uncultured Acidimicrobiales bacterium | reverse complement strand
CCATGCGGGGCGCCTGCGCCATCGGTGACATCCCTGCGGACACCGCGCCGTCTCCCACGACGTGATCCTCGTCGACACGTCTGCCTGGGTCGAGTTCGACCGGGCGACCGGCAGCACCGTCGATGTCCGCCTGAGCGGCCTCATCGCCGCCGATGCGGAGATCGCGGTCACCGAGCCGGTGATCATGGAGGTCACCGCCGGCGCCCGCAACGCCGCACGCGAGCAGGACCTCCGCGGGCTCCTCGGTCGGTGCAGTCTGCTGCGATTCGATGCGGCGGTCGACTTCGACGCGGCGTCGAGGATCTACCGGACGTGCCGCCGCAGCGGGGTCACGCCGCGGGGCATGATCGACTGCATGATCGCATCGGTCGCGCACCGCTACAACGCCACCCTGCTCGCATCCGACACCGACCTCCGGCGCGTCGCCGAGGTCATCGGCATCCCCTTGGACGACGAACACTCGTAGCGGCGCGACGCGCCTGGTGGGACCGGCAGGCGCGCCAGCCGATCACTCCGAGTCCCCTTCATGTGGCGCTGGCTTCAGTCTCAGTCCGACCGCAGTGCCTCGGTGGGGGACATCCGGGCGGCACGGATTGCGGGGTAGATGCCCGCCAGCGCCCCGATCAGGATGGCGGCGGCGATGCCGCCGCCGATGGCCACCGGCGGGACGATGGCACGCCATCCCTGGACGGCCGAATAGGAATAGGTCGCCGCTACCCCCAGCAGCGTGCCAGCGAGCCCTCCTGCGGCCGCCAGGGTGAGCGCCTCGGTGAGGAACTGCCGCCGGATGTGGGCGCGGGTGGCGCCGATGGCCCGCCGCAGCCCGATCTCGCCGCGGCGCTCCATCACGCCGATCACCATCACGTTGGCGATGCCGATGGCGCCGACCAGCAGCGCCACCGCGCCGAGGCCCAGGAACAGCGCCGTGAACGAGTTCTCGGCGGCGGCCTGCGCCGCCAGCAGGTCCGAGGGCCTGCTGACCTCCACCTCCTCGGGGTTCTCGGGGTCGATCGTGGCCGGCAGCAGGTCGCGGGTCTCGTCCAAGAACTGGCGGTCGACGCGGATGTAGATCACCGCGGGCTCCAGGTCCACGTCGTAGTACTGCTCGGCCGCCCGATCGCCGATGAGGATGGCTCTGTCCAGATCGGCGGCCAGTGCGAAGGTTTCGAGCACGCCGGCCACGTTCACCCAGCGGTCGCCGAGCCAGACCCGCACCGGGGCCTCGAGGTCGCGGATGCCCAGGCGCTCGGCCGCGACGGCACCCACCACCGCGGCGGGGTAGTCGCGGGTGGCCTCGTTGAGGAACGATCCGTGTGCCATCGAGCCGTTGAGTGTTGCCATCAGCTGGGTATCGGTGGCATACACCGAGATGGCGCCGGTGCGGTTCGCCGGGACGAGGTTGTTGCGGTACACCGCGGCGTCCACGGCGTACACCGCTGAGGTGGCCTCGACCGTGGGTAGCCGGCCGATCGTCTCGGTGGCGGTTTCGGGCAGCGACGCATCGCCGCCGCCGAACCCGGTGCCGGGGCTGACGGTCAGCAGGTTCGTGCCGAGGGCGTCGATCTGGTCGATGAGGTCGGAGCGGGAGGATTCCGAGAGGCCGAGCACGCTGACGACCGAGGCGATGCCGATGGCGATGCCGAGCGCTGACAGGGCGGCGCGCAACCTGCGGGTCGCGAGTGAATGCAACCCGACCCGCACGACCTCGGCGAGGGGCAGCCGGCTGGGCCCCACCCGCGCCGGTCCGTTGCGCGTCGCGGTCATGGGGTGCCGACCTCACCGGCGGTGTCCGCCGTCAGCCGCCCGTCGAGCACCCTCAACTCGCGGGGAAGGGCGGCGGAGATCTCACGGTTGTGGGTGATCACGATGATCGTGCGTCCCTCGTCGTGCAGGGAGTGCAGCAGGCCGATGATTGCCTCCGAGGCCGCCGAGTCGAGGTTTCCGGTGGGTTCGTCGGCGAGGATGAACGCCGGTTCGTGCACCAGCGCCCGTGCCAGAGCCACCCGCTGCATCTCGCCACCGGAGAGTTCGTTGGGCCGGTGGTGCGCACGGGTGCCGAGCCCGACACGTTCGAGTGAGGCGGCGGCGGCCTCCCTGCGCTGCGGGCGCGGGATCCCGGTGTAGAGCAAGCCGTTGGCCACGTTGTCCAGGGCTGAGGTGCCGGGCAGCAGGAAGAAGCGCTGGAACACGAAACCCACGCGCCGTCCGCGGATCGCCGCCAGGGCGTCGTCGTCGACGCTCGAGGTGTCGACTCCCTCGATGAGGACCGCCCCGCTCGTTGGCGCATCGAGCGTGCCCATGATGTGCAGCATCGTGGACTTGCCGCTGCCCGAGGGCCCGACGACGGCGACCATCTCGCCGTGGGAGATCCGCACCGACATCCCGTCGAGTGCCGTCACCGGCGGGTTGCCGGGATACCGCTTCGAGACGTCGCGCAGTTCGAGCGCCGCCGGGGGCGGATCCGAGCCGCCGCCGGGCATTCTCACCGCGGGACCACGACCGGCGCGCCCTCCTGGAGGCCGGTCGCTCGCACCTCCACGTCGCCGTCGGCGAAGAGCCCCGTCTCCACCCCGACGAGGACGGTGGCGCCGTCGGGTTGCAGGACCTCGACGGCATAGCCGCCCTCGACGAGAGCAAGCAGCGCGGTGGCGGGAACGACGAGGACGTCGCGCACCAGCGTCTCGACGATCTCCACGTCCACGGACGCACCGATCCAGACCACAGGGGCCGCCTCGGCGAGTGTGATCGTGACCTCCACGAAGCCCTCGCCCTGCGCGTCGGAGAGCGGGGCCGGGTTGATCAGGGCGACGGTTCCGGCGATGTCGCTGTTGTCGGGCAGCTCCACGTTCACGCTGGCGCCCTCCTCGAGCAGGTCGCGCTCGGCCAGCGGGAGCCGGGCGATGACGCGCTGGGTTGTGGCCATCGCACCGTCGATGGGCGCCTCGATCACCGTCAGCCCGGCGAGCGGGACGCCGGCGGCGATGCCCTGGCCCACCTCGGTGCCCGGCTGCCAGGAGCCGACCTGCACCCGGCCGGAGACGAAGAGCACGTCGGCTGCGCCGACCTCGCCGTCGACGTATGTTCCGAGGGAACCCTGCCAGGCCCGCACGGCGGCCGCCGTGGCCTCGTCGAACGAGCCGTCCACGCTGAACCCGGCGGCCTCTCCGAACCCGAGAGCGGCCAGGTTCTCCTCGAGTTGGCGCACGTCGGGACCCTCGTCGCCGAGGGACATCGTGCGGTATGCGGTCGCGCCGCCGTACATGACGACCATGGCTCGGTAGCCGTCGGCCAGGTCGGCCACGTCGCGGCGGGCTCTGTCGAGCGCAGCCTGCGCGCTGGTCACAGCCTGCTCGAGCGCGGCCAGTTCCTGAGGGCTCAGCGGGGTGACAAGGTCACTCAGGGACTGCTCGGCGGCGAGCACGGAGGCTTCGGCGGTGTCGATGTCGGCTTGCGAGGGCCCCGCGAGGAGGTCGGCGAGGGCCTGTTGGGCGGCGAGGACGGCGGCTTCGGCGCTGTCGATTTCGCTCTGGGACGGTCCCGCGAGCACGTCGCGGAGCGAATCCGTGGCCCGGGCGAGTTGAGCACGGGCGTCGGCGTAGTCGGCAGCTTCGGGCTCGGGAATGCTGGCGAGGTACTGCGCGGCTGCCCGGACGAGTTGCTCCGCCACGTGGAGATCCGGCGGGGGATCGTTGCCCTGCAGGGCGGCCAGTGCCTGCTGCGCCTCAAGGACCCGCTGGCGGCCCGCCGCCAGTTCCTGCTCGTTGTCCGCGAGGGCTGCGTCCACGACGGCGGCTTCAGCAGCGGCAAGCTCGGCGCGTGCAGCTTCCTGGGTTCGGAGTTGCTGGCGAACGGCTGCCAGCTCTCCCGCTGCGCGGGAGAGTTCCGCCTCCGCGGCCGGCCGTAGCTTCTCGGAGATCTCCACGAACTCCTCGAGCCTCTCGGCGGCCACGAGGACGGCGGCTTCGGCGGTGTCGATGTCGGTTTGCGAGGGTCCGGCGAGGAGGTCGGTGTGGTTCTGTTGGGCTTGGGCGAGGCGGCTGCGGGCGTCGGCGAGGGCGGCTTCGGTGGGGTTCTGGAGGTCGGCGAGGGTCTGCCGGGCGGCGAGGACGGCGGCCTCGGCAGTGGCCAGGTCGGCGGTGATCGCAGGTTCGAGCAATTCGTCCCGCCGCTGGGTGGCTTCCGCCAGGGTCGCCCGAGCCGAGGCGATGTCGGCCTCGGAGGTTCCGGCCAGCGCATCGCTGAGTCGCCCGTCGGCGTCCAGCAACCCGTTCTGTGCCGCCTCCAAGCGCTGCTGGGCGTCCGCGACCTGGGCCGGTGTCGGGCTGTGCAGGACGCCGTACAGCGGCTCACCGCGCTCGACGATCGCTCCCTCGGCTGCCAGATAGTCGAGTACCCCGCTGCTGCCGGCCGTGAGGGTCGCAGCAGTCGCGTAGTCGAGCGTCCCGGAGATCTCGAGGTACTCGGCCAGATCGCGCCGCTCCACCGGAGTCGTCGTGAGCGCCAGCTCCTGCGCCGCATCGCCGTCATCGGAGCCGGAGCGGATGCCGGTGACCACCGCCGCGGCGGCTCCGGCGGCGATGGTGACCACCGCGATGCTGATGAGCAGGCGGGCTCGCCTGCTGCGCGGGGAACTCAAGAACCGGACCAAGGCCCGCGACCCCCAAGGCGGCCGATGTTGATCTCCGCCTGGCATGTCTCGAACGCAGCGGCGACATCGGGATCTCCGAAGTCGATGCCGGCGGGACCGTCGCCTGAAAGCTCCCATACTTGGACGATCGGGCCGCCGGTCGGACCGTCACCCCCGCCCCCGCGAGGACCGAGATCGCCGAAATCCGGGTCGCCCATGTCCACGCCGTGGTCGCGCATGCACCGGGCGAACTCGAGAAGCGAGTCCTGAAGTTCGGTGATGTCGACGGTGGCCGGACCGGTGGCCGCACCGCCGCCGACCGACAAACCCTGCAGCAAGTCCGCGCAGGCCTCAGCCGCCGCGGAGAAATCAGGATCTCGACCAAGATCCTGTGCTTCTGCTGCATCGCCGACCTCCATCCGGAAACCGAATCGCACAGAGCCGTCGGCCCCGACGACGGGGTCAGGGAAGTCCACGCCGTTGTCGCGCATGCAATCGGCGAAGCGCAGGAGCCGCTCCTCGTCGCTCAGATCCTCATCGCCGCCGTACTCGCCGGGTTCCGCCGGCTTCGGCGGTGCCATCGTTGTTGCGGGCGGACCGTCCGCGGCCTCCGCGTCATCTGCCGTCGTGGTTGTCGTCTCCGCGGTGGTTGCTGCGACGGTTGCCTTGGTCGTTTCCGATGTCGAAGTCGTGATTCCTGCGGTCTCGACCTTCTCGGACTCGGACACCGCCTCTGCCGCAGGGACTGCCTCCACGAGGGTCGCGAGGCCGCTTGAGTCGGTCTCACCCCCGCAGGCGGCCACAGCGAGCGCGAGTGCTGCTGCAATACCGGCGAGAACGGATGAGAGTCTCAACACGCGGTGCTCCTTTCGCGACTTGGAGCCGGGGGATTCGGGTGGCTTGCGTGTCTATTGAAAGATGTCGTTGTAAGCGGAGGGTGAGCGACGGGTAAGAATCACCTAAGAATCCAGCACTCCGTCTCGGGCCTCGGCAGGCGCGGCACTACCGTCAACCGAACCATGAGTCGTCAGACCATCCTCGTGGCCGAGGATGACCCCGCCATCGGCACCGCGTTGCAACGGACACTCCACCACGAGGGCTACGACGTGTGCCGCGCCGCCGACGGGGTGGAGGCGTTGGAGACGCTCGCCAGGCTGGAGGCGGATCTCATCATTCTTGACGTGGCCATGCCGTACATCGATGGTCTGGCGGTCTGCCGCCGCCTGCGCAGCGCCGGCAACCGCACGCCCGTGCTCATGCTGACGGCACGCGACACCATCGGCGATCGGGTGGAGGGCCTGGATGCAGGTGCCGACGACTACCTGGTGAAGCCGTTCTCCCTCGACGAGTTGTGCGCCCGCATCAGGGCGCTGCTGCGGCGCGCCAGCGTGACCGGTGTCGAGCCGTCCGCAGACCGTCGGGATGTTCTGCGCGTCGCCGACCTGGAGCTGGATCGAGCCGGCCGAGCCGTCCATCGCGGCGGTCGCCTCGTCCATCTGACGAAGACCGAATTCGACCTCCTCGAACTGCTCGTGCACAACAAGGGGATCGTGCTCAGCCGGGACACGATCTACGAGCGCGTGTGGGGCTTCGACTTCGAGACCTCCTCGAAGTCCCTCGATATCTACATCGGTTACCTGCGGCGCAAGCTGGAAGTCGATGGTGGTGAGCGCCTCCTGCACACCGTGCGAGGAGTCGGCTACGTGGCGCGCGAGCCATGAGCTTGCAGGCCCGTGTCGGGCTGCTCGCCTTCATCGCTGTCATCCTCGGTGTCGGTCTGACCGTCGGTGGCGGCTACTTCTTGACGCAGCGAGGACTGCGCCAGGAAGTGGACGACTTTCTGGAGAGACGAGCAGAAGTGGTGGCGGGCACCGTGGGGAGTCCGGTGGACGCCGGCGCCCGGGGCAAGCTCGGCACCCTGCCTGTCATCGGCGTCATCGAACTGGCCGACTTCGACGCCCATGTCCAGATCCTGGACGGTGAGGGACAGCCCGTCTTCTCGATCGGCGCGGTGGTTCTGCCGGTTGGCACCGAGGAACGGCGCCTCGCCGCGACCGGTGGCGATGCTCCCGTGCGCCGAACGGCGGAGATCGACGGGCAGCGCTACCGGATACTCACCGCACCCTTCAGCGGTGAGGGGGCTGTGCAGATCGCCCGAGATCTGGACGAGACCGACCGCGTCCTCAACGATCTGCTGCGCCGGACGGTACCGCTGGGAGCGGCAATAGCAGTTGCGGCGGCAACGACGGCTTGGTTCCTGACTCGCAGGGCGTTGCGCCCCGTCACGCAGTTGACGCATACCGCAGAACGCGTGGCCAGAACGCAGGACTTGGCAGCGGCCATCGAGGTCAACCGAGGAGACGAGGTGGGCGTCCTGGCCCGCAGCTTCAATGCCATGCTCGAGGCGCTGCAGACATCGCGGCAGCAACAGAAGCGCCTGGTGGCGGACGCCGGCCATGAGCTACGCACCCCCCTGACGAGCATGCGAACGAACGTCGATCTGCTGCAGCGAGTCGAATCGTTGCACGAGGACGAGCGGCGCCGAATCCTCGCTGACGTCAACGCGGAACTCCACGAGTTGAGTGAGCTCGTGCGGGAGCTCGTCGAACTTGCCGGCGAGCCGGGAGCCGACGATGAGCCGTTCGCGACGCTCGATCTGGCCGATCTGGCGGTGGAGGCCGCGGATCGGGCGCGGCGCCGCACGGGCCGCGAGATCGCCACCGAAGCGAGCGACCGAGAGCCCGTGTCCGGACAGCTCGGATCGCTCGAGCGAGCCATCGACAATCTCGTCGGCAATGCCACCAAGTTCACTCCTGAGGGCACCCCGATCCGGATCCTCACTGCCGGCGGCCGGCTCGAGGTGCACGATGCCGGACCGGGAATCCCGATCGAGGATCAGCCGCTGGTGTTCGACCGCTTCTTCCGCTCAGCAAGCGCCCGCGCAAAGCCGGGGTCGGGTCTGGGCCTCGCCATCGTCAAGCAGATAATCGAGCGCCTCGACGGCCACGTCTGGGCCGGCACATCTCCGATGGGCGGAGCCGAGGTGGGCTTCGAGATACCAACCGGCAAGGCGGATGATCACTAGTGGACTCATCCGGGATTCGGCGTCGCGTCGGCTGGTAGCAGGGCGGTCCGGAGTCTTGACACGTGGTATTCCGGTCGCGGTGCGGCTCGGACCGATCACACGACGGCGATGGGTGGATCGGGCGCGGTCGCGCCGTCGCGGGGCGCGCCCGGAGTCGTGGCCCGGGTGCTGCGCCGGTGGATCACGCCGAACAGGGCGGCGACGAGCACCGCCGAGGCGGTGAGGGTGAGCAGGCTGGCGTCGAATCCGCCGGTGATGTCGCCGATGGCGCCCACCGCGAACGGGCCGCCGAACCCGCCGATCTCGCCGGCGGTGAAGAACAGCCCGCTGGCGATGCCCATGTTGCGGCCGTCCACTCCCGGCACACGCATGAGCGCCAGCAGGCACAGCCCGATGAGCCCGAATCGCAGGACCCCGATGAGCACGAGGAACGGTGTCGAGGCGAGGCCCGAGACCAGCGTCAGCATGGCGATGACGGCTCCCAGGCACAGCGAGACGGCCACGGGCGCGGCCAGCGGGTAGCGGTTGCCCAGGCGCGGCAGGGTGAGCGGGCCGGCCAGCCCGGCCGCGTACGCCGCCGCCGTCAGGTAGCCGGCGTTCTCCGCCGACAGCCCGCCGTCCTCGATGATCTTCGGCAGCCAGTTGTTCAAGCCGTGGTTCACGAAGAAGACGGCCACGGCCATTGCCAGTACCAGCCGCATGACCGGATTGCGTGTAAGGGTGGCCACGCCCGCTCGTTCGGTGCTCCCGCCGGTGGTGCCCGGGCCGGCCTGCGGTGTCGAGGAGTCGATCCGGGCCGTCAGGATCAGCCACAGGACACAGACGGCGCCCGTGGCCGCCGCGAACACCAGCGGCACGCTGCGCCAGCTGCCTCCCGCTACGGGAACGATGACGCTGTTGGCCGCCGCCAGGGCGACGGCCTGCCCCACGACGGGACCGGTCACGTAGATCCCGGTGGCCTTGGCGCGCTCGCTCTCCCCGAACCAACTCACGACGAGTTTGGGGGCGCCGTTGGAGATCATCGGGGCGCCCAGGCCGAAGACGCCCACCGCCACGAACAGCGTGACGCCTCCGGTCGCCAGCCCGCGCAGCACGCCCGAGAGACCCATCAGCACGCCGCCGGCGAGCAGTGCCCAGCGGAGCCCGAGGCGGTCGAGCAGGCGCCCGCACGGCACCGCGGCGAAGATGAACACCGCCGGCCAGGTACCCAGGATGGCGCCGAGGCGTGACTTGCTGAGCCCCAGATCCTCGCCGAGCGGGGTGAGCACCGGCGCCAGCGACGCCACGACCAGGCCGAAGGCGGCATACATCGCCCAGATGCCCCCCAGCAGGAGCCAGCGGCGCGGGTCGGGTGACATCCCCGCCGGGCCCGGATCCCTGCCGACCGTGGCCGGCCCTGTCACTCCGGCGGGATCGGCGGGTGTCGGGGGATGCCGGTCCGGGTCCTCCGCGGTGGCCGCCCTCGGGGGCTCGATGCCCGGCGGCGGGGCTTGCTCGTCCCCGCCCGGTGAGCTCAATAGCCCAGGAACCCGAGGGCGTTGCGGGTGAGCTGCTCCACGTCCAGGCCGGCGGCCTCCGCGGCGCCGACCGGATCCTTGGCGGCCATGTCGAACGGGTAGTCCGAGCCCAGCACCAGCCGCTCGGCGCCGGCCACCGAGGCCAGGAAGCGGAGGTGGTCGGCGCTGTGGGTGAGGTTGTCGGCCCAGATGCGGTCCCGGAACACCTCGCTGGGGCGCCGGGCGCAGTCGGCGGACACGTCGGGGCGGGCGCCCCAGCCGTGATCCCAGCGGCCCAGGATGCCGGGGGCACAGCCGGCGCCGTGGAGGAACGCCAGCCGCAGCCCGTCGAGTTCATCCGCGAGACCCGAGAGGATCACCGCCCCGATGGCCGCCGCCGTCTCGGTGGGGTTGCCGAGCAGGTTGATGAGGTAGTGGTGGCCCAGGCCGGGGCCCGGCAACTGCATCGGGTGCACGATCATGCACATCCCCAGCCGGTGCGCCTCGATGAGGACGCTGCGCAGCGGGTCGGTCTCGAAGGAGACACCGTTGACCAGCGGCGGCACCGTCACGCCGCGGACCCAGTCGATCTCCGCCAGGCGCCGCAGCTCCGCCATGGCGGCGTCCAGGTCCGCCAGCGGCAGCGACCCCAGCCCCCGCAGCCGGTCGGGCGCCTGCTCGCACATGGCCACCAGCCCGTCGTTCACCGAGGCGACGAAGGCGGCCGCCCGGTCGGCGGGGGCGTCCAGGGCGAACGTGAACGGCGGCGGCGACATGGCCCGTACCGCCAGCCCGTAGGTGTCCATGTCCTCGACGATCATGTCCAAGTCGTACATCGTCACCGTGCGGATGGACAGCGACAGGTTCCCCAGATGTAGTTCGCCGTTCACCTCACGCAACTGCAGCTCACCGGTGGCGGTCGGGATGGCGAGGCAGCTCTCGGGCAGCACGTGCGCGTGAATGTCGATGGGTCCGGATCGCATGGCTCTCCCCCGGATGGGCGACGGAATCCGCACAAGCTAGCGGCCGCCCGCTGCCTGAAGCGGTCTCCACGCATAAGGCGGCCAAGTCGCTACGGCCAGCGCTTCTCCAATCGGTCGGGCAGGATCGCATAGGCGTATGGGCCGCTGGTTTCTGTGCGGCGAAGGATGGCGTCCCAATTGTCCATCAGTCGCCTGACGATCTCGGCGCCTGTCATGTTGGAGTTGGGAATCAGGAACAGCCGGAGGGTGGTGGCGTTCAGCGTGTCTGCATGGTCGCGCGGAATCTGGTTGTCCTTGCTGATTGCGACCCAGCCCTCTCGGCCTGCGCGCCGTATCCAGTCGGAATCCGGGAGGCGCAGATCTCGACCGTCGGTGTACACGTCGGCCATGGCCCGTGCCTCGTAGCTCTTCGCGCGTATCGCGTCGGCGATCATGTGCCGCCCCAACCCGCGGTCGAGGAAGAAGACCGGTTCTTTCGGTTCAGGCTGCTCTTGCTTTGGGCCAGATCGCATGGAGGGATTCGGCGATGTCGTCGATCGGAACCTCGTAGTCGGCTGCGACCGATTCCATCGGCTCGCCTCCCACGATCCGTGAGTGCACGGCCGAGAGTGGGGCACCCCCGTGCATGAACACCGGGTCACCTCCCGCCACGTCGGCAACCACCCGAAGCAACGGGCGCTCCGTGACAGGCAGGATCAGTTCGGTGGCCCAGTCGTCGCCGAAGGTGATGCGCGTCAAGTACTGCTGTATGACCTCGTGGAAGACCCTCTGGCCCGAGCTCACCACGGTCAACAGGCGCAACTGGAGGTCGTTCTCGCTGGCGGCGTAGTCGTACAGGACGTTTGCGCCGTCGCTGAAGAGCTTCGTCGAGGCCAGCGCATGGTCGAGTTCACCTTCGTTGACCAAGACCTCGAGAGCCCGGCGGATCCGCTGCAGGGGAAGGCCGGTCTGTCGGAATGCCTGCACGACGGCGGCTTCCACGAGCCCGATGAAAGGGATTGTCCGCCGGTCACCGCCGGCCGTACCCAGCGAGGTGATCACGGGGCCCTGCTTGACGACCGGCCGCCTTGGAGGCTGCCTCTCGTAGCCGCGTGCCCACGTCTCCAATGTCGAAGGGGGCATGCCGACGTAGCGGGCAGCTCCGGTCACGGTGTATAGGCGCCTGCCGAACCGAGGGTCGCTCACGGCCCAACCTCCTGCTCGCCTGGTGGTTCATCGTAGACAGGCCGCTGGCTCCGGCCGAGGACAGCAGTCACGCCGTTCATTCGGTGAGTTGGGTTCGGGGTTCGCGACCGCTGCAGTGTGCTGTGCCCGCGGCTGTCATCCTGTCTGTCGAAAGCGGCCGTTGGCCCGGGCGGTGGACTCAGGTTCAGGAGGGCATTTGCGGGCGAATGAAGGGCGGCTCCGCCGGCCCGGTACCGAATCCCCAGGTCGGCTAGCCCCGGCAGCCGCTGAAGCCCGGATCGGGGCCGGGGCGGCGGGGTGGGGCGAAGAAGTCGTTCTCGTTGTCGGCGAGTTGCTTGCGCTTTCGCATGATCGCCCTGCGCTCGGCTTCCAAGAACAGGTACCGCTGAACGTCCTCCGGAGTGTCGTCGTCCATGAACATGCTCATCGCCATCGGATCGCGGCACAACTCCCCGCGGATGTCATCCCTGGTGACGGGCCCGGCCACGCCGCGGCCAGCCTGCCTGCGCTCCAAACTCCGGCGGTACCAACTGTTCCTCATGACCGGGACGAGCAGCCCCAGGCCGAAACTCGCAAGCCCGAACCACACAAACGTCACGATCATCACTGGCTGCGCCACAGCACTTCGCTCCTGACTGAGTCGACGACCGTCACCTCGATGATTGGTCGCACTATTAGTGATGTATCAACATATTTGAAATATTTCTGATTGCAAACCCCGGGCACTTCAGTCGGCTCACTCGGACGCCCCGGCGCTCAGCGAGAGCCCATATCGTGCGAGCGTCGCCTCGAGATCCAACTGGCCTGTTGCAAACTTTTGCACGGTGCGTTATCGGAATCCTAATACGTAAAAGATACGTATAATCAGAGCCAATGATCCCGGAGATCGAGAGCCTCATCGCCGACGGTGAAACATACACCGTCGAGTTCAAGAGTGCGGCCGGCGATGACGAGTTGGTCGAGGCGGTCGTCTGCCTTGCGAACGGCGACGGCGGCACGCTCTTGCTCGGAGTCGACGATGACGGCACGGTCGTTGGTGCCCACCCGCGGCACGGCGACGTGACCGATCCCCGGAGGCTCGAGGCGCTGATCGCCAATCGGACCTCACCTGCCGTTAGCGTCTCCGTTGCCGTCGAGCACTGTCGGGGTCTCGGCGTGCTGGTCGTCGAGATCCCGAAGGCTCGCAGCGTCGTCGCCACCACGTCGGGGCGCTACGTGCGGCGGGCGATCCGCGTCGATGGGAGGCCTCAGTGCCTTCCCATGTTGCCGCACGAGGCCCAGGCGCGGACGACGCATCTCGGCGTACAGGATCTGTCGACGCTGCCGCTGGCGGAGTTGTCGGTCGACGATCTGGATCCAGCCGAACTCGACCGGTTCCGACGCCTCGCGGCTGCGGGCGGCGATGAGGCCCTAGCTGACCGTTCGAACCTCGACCTTCTGGACGCATTGGGCCTGCGATCTGTCGACGGACCGCTGAGTCTCGGTGCCGCACTGCTGTTCGGAACACCCGACGTGCTCCGTACCTTTGTCCCCACCCACTCGATTGTCTTCCAGGTCCTCGATGACCATGGTGCTGTCCGGGCCAACCGCAACCTCGACGCGCCGCTGCTACGGGCGATGCTCGAACTCGCCTCATCGGTCGAGCCGTACAACTCCGAGGAGGAGATCGATCACGGCCTCTTCCGGCTGGCGCTCCCGCTGTACTCGGAGATCGCCATCCGGGAATTGATCGCCAACGCGCTCGTCCATCGCGACTATTCGATCAACGGCCAGGTTCGGGTGGCCATTGACGGATCGCGCGCGCTTGCCGTGAGCAGTCCCGGTGGATTCCCCCACGGGATCACGATCGACAATCTGCTCATCGCTCCGCCACAGGCGCGGAACCCGCTGATCGCCGACTCGTTCAAGCGCGCCGGGCTCGTCGAGCGGACCGGGCGTGGCATCAACCGGGCCTACCAACACCAACTTGCGCTGGGCCGTCCGAATCCCGACTACACGCGTTCGACGCGCGGGTGGGTTGAGGCACGCCTGCCCGCCGGTCCCGCGGACATCGAGTTGGCCGCTTTCGCGGCAGCTACAGCGCGCCAGGGCCCGCCGCTGAGTCTCGCGGCATTGCAGGTCCTTCACGAGGTGCGTGGCGAGCGACGACTCACGTCCGCCCGCGCGGGTGAACTCCTGCAGATCGGTACCGGCGAGGCGAGAGCAGTACTCAATTCGCTCGTCGAGAGCGGACTGATCGAGTCCCGTGGCGAAGGGAAGGGTCGCACTTACCACCTCGCCGCCGAGCTCTATCGCCAGATGGGTGAGTCGGGGGCATACGTTCGCGCGCGAGGGTTCGACTCGATCCAGCAGGAGCAGATGATTCTCACCTATGTCGGCAGCCACGGTTCGATTGCCCGGGCCGAGGCGGCAGAACTCTGCCGGATCGGGCCCGATCAAGCCTCACGCCTGCTGAGGCGGATGGCCGGCGGCGGGACCCTCCGCATGACCGGCAGCCGCCGAACCGCCCGTTACCACCTCGCCGATCGGAAGTGAACGAGCCGATCCGGGATCGATGTCCGACCCGTAGGTGACGCCGCCCGCTCTTACGGAGCGGCCTGATCAGGGCTCAGCCGATCTCAGCAGCCGGTGGCCGCCATGAGTGCCCGGCAGGCATCGGCCATGCGTCCCGGCGAGAGTGTCGTGACACGGCGGCGAAAGTGATCTCGCCGGATCGTGTAGATGGTGTCGAAGTTGACGACACAGTCCTGCGGCACGCCGTCGCGGCGTGCCGTCAGCGTCAACTCGGCGGCGGTTCCCCGCTGCGTGCGCGTCAGAGCGGCGGACACCACCGCGTCGATCCGGTCGGCCACTGGGTCACGGGTGAGCACCAGAACGGGCCGATCTCCGCCGGGCGTGCGGGCGAACCAAATCTCACCCCGCTGCATCGGCCCAGTCGCTCCAGTCTTCGTTCGGGTGCCAGT
>CAZTZI010000139.1:0-6701 GCA_964618115.1 uncultured Acidimicrobiales bacterium | reverse complement strand
GCGATCGGGCCTTCCTGGACCGGATGTGCGAGGTGGCGCAGCGGGCCGGCCGTCGCATCCTGGTGCCCGCCGGGGCCACGGCCGGTCTCGACGGGCTGATGGCTCTGCGGGAGGGTGGCCTCGACTGGGTTCGTTACACCTCCTCGAAGCCTCCGCACGCCTGGCTGGACACGCCTGCGGAGCGGGCGTTCCGGCTGGAGGAGCTGTCGGAGCCGACTGTGATCCACTCGGGGCCGGCTCATGAGGCGGCACGGCTCTACCCCAAGAACGCCAACCTGGCCGTGACGATCGCGCTGGCCGGCCTGGGGCTCGAGCGCACCCGGGTGGACCTCGTCGCCGATCCCGCGCTCACCACCGGCAACGTCGGGAGGATCGAAGCCTCCGGCCGCCTGGGCACGCTCACCGTGGAGATGGCCGGCAGGGCCGCGCCGGACAACCCGAAGACCTCGCAGGTGACGGCCTACAGCATCGTCCACGCCCTTCGCTCGGGTCGCGCCGTGATGGCTCTGCCATAGGCGGGGTCGCGACCGACCCGAGTTTCGCCGCAGCACCGCACGTTGACGGCTCCGAGCACTCTGGCGCACTCCTGCCAGTCCCGACCGACCCGACTTTCGCCGCAGCACCGCACGGGAATTACCACTAGCGTCGCGCAGACCTGTTCGTCTAGCGCACCAGGAGGGGAAGATGCGCACGAGACGATCCCTTCGAGGATTCCTGGCGCCGTTGTTCGTGCTCGCCCTGATCGTGGCCGCCTGTGGCGGCGACGACGGCGAGACGCCGACAGCCACACCGGAGCCACCGCCACCGGCACCGGCAGAGCCCGCCGCACCGGCGGAGGCGCCCCCGGCGGCCGAACCCGCTGCGCCGGCACCGGCCGAGGAGCCCGCGGCCGCACCCGAGCCACCGCCACCCGCTCCCGCCGAGGAGAAGACGCTGGTGGTGGCGGCGGTGGACACCGCACCGACGCTGGACACCGAGTTCTTCGCCGGCACGCCGCAGTCGTGGGAGATGACCGACAACATCTACGACACGAAGTTCTGGTACGCCGACGACGGCACCGAGCGGGACTTCAACCAATTCCTGCCGCGGCAGTTCGCCAGCGCCGAGGTCAGCGCGGACGGCACCGAGTGGACGTTCGTCATGCGCGACGACCTGGTCGACGAGAACGGCGACCGGGCCACGACCGAGGACTTCATGTACAGCATCGACCGGGCGTTCGGCGTCGGGGCCGTCAACGGGTTCCTGCTGCTGCTGATGAACGTCACCTCGGCCGACCAGTTCGAGGCGGTCGACGACTTCACCATCAAGATGACCCTGGCGGACTTCAGCCCGCTGGTGCAGCCCATCTTCACCCTCTCGTTCATCCCCATCCTGAACAAGGACATCGTGGAGTCCAACGCCACCGCCGACGACCCCTGGGCACTGAACTGGATGGCCACCAACGCGGCCGGCTTCGGGCCCTACTACATCGAGGAGAACACGGCGGGCCAGCAGACGGTGCTGCGCGCCAACCCGAACTACTGGGCCGGCAAGCCCGACATCGACCGGATCATCTACCGGGCCGTGCCCGAGTCGTCGAACCGGGTGAGTGCCCTGCTCAGCGGCGCCGTGGACATGGCGCTCGCATTGTCGGGCACTGAGCTGTCGAGCATCTCCGACAACGACGCCGTGGAACTCTCGGTGTTCGAGGGCAACAACATCACCACGATCATCCCCAACAACGCAGTGCCGCCATTCGATGACCCGCTGGTCCGCCAGGCCCTGGCCTACGCCGCGCCGTACGACGAGATCATCGCCATCTTTGACGGCTGGGCGTCGCCCATCAAGAGCTACATCCCGCCGATGTTCCCCGGCTACACCGACGAGTACTTCCCGTACGAGACCGACGTGGAGAAGGCCAAGGCGCTCATCGCCGAGTCAGGCGTGGAGACCCCGATCAACGCCACCCTGACCTACGCCGACCATCGGCCCGAGAACGAGCGGGTCGCCGTGGCGGTGAAGTCGGCCTGGGAGGAGATCGGCGTCAACATCGACCTGAACAAGGTCACGTTCGGCACCTTCGCCGACATCTCCAACAGCAGGGAATTCGAACTCATCATGACCGCGGCCCTGCAGAGTCACGCCATAGACATCCTCTACGGCATGGAGATCTTCTCCGGGGCCGGCCTCTTCGGGTTCCTGAACTACGGCAACTACGGCAACGCCGAGGTGCACGCCCTCTTCGACGCGGGCCGGTTCGAGACCGACAACGCCGCCCGCCTCGACATCGCCCGGCAGATCCAGCAGATCATGGCCGAGGATCCGCCGTGGGTCGTGCTCGCCACACCGCAGTACGTGGTATCGCACCGTCCCGGCGTCGAGGGCATTCTCTGGCCGCCCGACGAGGGCCTGCGGTTCTGGGAAATGAGGCTCACCGAGTGACCCGGGCTGGGGTAACCGCAACGCCCCGGGAGGACATCGACCCGATCCTGGCGGTCGTCCTCGGCAAGAAGATCGAGGCGATCGCCAAGGAGATGTCGCTCGTGCTGGAGCGCACCGCCAGGTCGCCCCTCTTCCAGGTGAAGGATTTCTGCACCGCCGTCCTGGACGAGCGGGCCAGGATCCTCAGCCAGGAGGAGGGACTGCCGCAGATGGCCTACGCCATCGTGCACTCACTCGAGCACCTCATCGAGTTCTTCGGCGACGACATCCATCCGGGCGACATCTTCATCCAGAACGACCCCTACTACGGGGGCAACCACGCGCCGGACACGTGCATCTTCATGCCGGTGTTCGTCAACGGGGAGATCCACTTCTGGGGCGCCGCCAAGGGCCACCTCGCCGACCTGGGCAGCGCGGTCATGGGCGGCTACAACCCCCAGGCCACCGACATCTGGCAGGAGAACTTCCGCATCCCGCCGCTGCGGCTGTACGACCGCGGCGCGCGCCGCGACGACGTGTGGAACCTGCTGAACGCCAACACCCGGCTGCCCCACTTCGTGCTCGGCGACATCCAGGCCTCCATCGGGGCGTGCCGCACGGGCGGGCTCCGCCTGGAGTCCCTGGCCACCGAGCAGGGCGTCGGCACCCTCAAGGGCCACCTCGACTTCCTGCTGGACGCCACCGAGCGACGGATGCGCTCGGAGTTGGCGCAGATCCCCGACGGGACCTACCGCAGCGAGGTCGTCTACCGGTGCGACGACGGCACCGAGTCGATCGACGTGACCGCCAAGCTGGCGATCACCGTCGACGGCGGTCACATCAGCGTCGACTACGCCGGCAGCTCGCCGCAGACGCCCTACTACTACAACTGCGCCTACGGCACCACGTTCGCCGCCGTCGTGGCAGTCGTGCTGATGCTGGTGGACCCCGACCTGCCGCACAACGACGGGGTGCTGCGCTGCATCGACGTGATCGTGCCCGAGGGCAGCTTCCTGAACTGCACGTTCCCCTCACCCTGCGTGCAGGGCAACTTCACATCCTCCGACGTGGCGGGGGATTCGATCTTCCTGGCGCTCTCCGAGGTGCTCCCCGACCGGGTGTGCGCCGGCTGGAGCCGCAACGAGTCCCACATGATCAAGGGCCTGGACCCGCGCACCGGCGAGCGCTTCTACGGGCCGCCGCTGCTGGCGAACAAGGGGGGAGCCGGGGCCACCTCGGAGAACGACGGATGGAGCTTCATCGGCCTTATCGCCTGCGGCGGGGGCTATGCCGCGAACGACTACGAGATGTTCGAGATCCAGAATCCGGTGCGGATCGCCCACCACGAGTACTGGTGTGACTCGGCGGGAGCCGGCACGTATCGCGGCGGGCTGGGGATCCGCATCCGGTACACGCTCGAGGCGCCGGAGACCGAGGTCACCACGTACGGCGAGGACTGGGCGCCGGCTTTCGGTCTGTTCGGCGGCGGGCAGTCCTCGCTGAACCAGTACCGCGTCCAGACGCCCGGCGAGAGCCTGGAACGCCTCCCCCCGAACACGACCTCCCGGTTCCCCGCCGGCACCGTGATCGAAGCCGACAACGCCGGCGGCGGCGGTTTCGGACCACCGCACCGTCGCGCCGCCGAGACGGTCCGCGACGATGCGCGCAACGGGTTCGTGTCGCTGGAGGCCGCCGAAGGGGTCTTCGGCGTCGTCGTGGACCCCGAGACGTTCGAGATCGACCACGACGCCACCGCCCGGAGACGGGAAGAACTCGAACACGCAGCGCTCCCAGCCTGAGCGGCGGTCGTCAGGATGCTCGGCCGACTGATTGCGAAGCGGCTGGCGCTCTCGATCATTCAACTCTTCGGGGCGTCGATCGTGATCTTCGCCCTCGTGCGCCAGCTGCCGGGCGATCCCGCCGTGTCGCAACTCGGCTCCACGGCCGGGCCCGAGCAGATCGAGGCACTCCGGGAGCGGCTGCATCTCAACGATCCGGTTCCGGTGCAGTACGGCATCTGGCTGCGTGATCTGTTCAGCGGTGACCTGGGCCGGTCCAACGTCACCGGCAACGCGGTGACGACCGACCTCGCCGACCGCATACCCGCCACGCTCGAGTTGATCACCATCTCGCTGCTGGCGGCGCTGGTGCTGCTGGTGCCCCTCGGGGTGTTCACCGCGCGGATGGCCAAGCGCTGGTACAGCCGCGCCGTGAACCGGAGCGTCTTCACCTACGGCCTGTTCGCCGGCTCCATGCCGGACTTCTGGCTCGCCCAGCTGCTGCTGTTCCTGTTCTTCTTCAAGATGGGTTGGGCGCCGGCGCCACTCGGCAGAGTCGACCTGGCGATGGGGCCGCCCAACGATGTGACGGGCCTCTACACCCTCGACAGCCTCATCGCCGCCGACTGGGGGCGATTACGCGACGCCGTGGTGCACCTCGTTCTGCCGGTGATCACGCTGGTGTTCGTCTACGGGGCACCGATCCTCAAGATGACTCGGGCCAACGTCACCAAGAACCTGGACTCGGAGTTCGTCCAGCAGGTCAAGTCCGCCGGCGTGGGCGAGCGCACCCAACTCTGGATCGCGTTCAAGAACTCGCTGCCGCCGGTCATCACGCTGGCGGGCATCACCTACGGCTTCGTGATCGGCGGCGCCGTCCTGGTGGAGACGATCTTCTCCTGGGGTGGGCTGGGCCAGTACGCGGTGCTCGCAATCTCCAATTCCGACTTCAACGCCATCCAGGGCTTCGTGCTGGTTGCCACGGTCGTGTCGATCTTCATCTTCCTGCTCGTGGACGTCGTGCACTACGTCGTGGACCCGAGAATCAGGGCGACCTGATGGATCCGATCGAGCCGATCGACGCCACGATGGGTCCGGCGCCCCTGACCGGCCGCCGCGAGAGCCCGTTCCGCTACTACCTGCGATTCGTCTGCAGCCGGCCCGCCGGGATCTTCGGCCTCGTGATGGTCAGCGCCGTGCTGATCATCACGATCATCGCCCCGTGGATCATCCCCTACGACCCCGAGAAGACGTTCCCGGGGCTCATCCTGGAGCCGCCCAGCGCCGCCCACTGGTTCGGCACCGACGCCACCGGCCTGGACGTGTTCTCGCGGGTCATCGCCGCCACCCGCACCGACATCCCGGTGGCGTTCGCCGCCACCGCCGCCTCGATGGCCATCGGGGTGATCCTCGGCGTGATCGCCGGCTACTTCGGCGAGCGGCGTGGCCTCGGAGGGTCGGTGTCGGAGATCATCATGCGAATCCTGGACATCTTCCAGGCGTTCCCCGTCTTCGTGCTGGCCCTGGTGCTCGTGGCCGCCGCCGGCTCGGGCGCCCTCAACGTGGGCATCGCCATCGCCTTCGTCAACGCGCCCATCTTCGCGCGCCTGATTCGAGGCCAGATCCTGGGATTGCGGCGCATGCCGTTCGTGGAAGCAGCCCGTTGCGCCGGCGGCACACCCCTACGCGTCGCCTTTCACAACGTGATGCCCAACGTCATCTCCCCGGCGTTCGTGCAGGCCTCGGTGACGCTGGGGTTCGCCATCCTGCTGACCGCCGGGCTCAGCTTCGTCGGCGCCGGCGTGGCCGCCCCCACCCCCGAGTGGGGACTGATGGTGGCCTCCGGCGGCCGCCACATCATCACCGGCGAGTGGTGGCCGTCGGTGTTCCCCGGTCTGGCGCTGGGCACGACGATCCTGGGGTTCGCCTTCCTGGGAGAGGTCATGGGCCAGGCCATCAACCCGCTGGAGCGACGATGAGCGTCGGCAACGGGGTGGTCCTGTCCGCCGGCGGCGTCTCGACCACGTTCTTCACCCACCGAGGCGAGGTCGAAGCCGTACGCGACGTGTCCCTCGACTTGCGCAAGGGCCAGATGCTGGGCCTGGTCGGCGAGACCGGATGCGGCAAGTCGGTGCTTGTGCACTCGCTGGTCAACCAGGTGCGGTTCCCCGGGCGTGTCGTCACCGGGGAGGTGCTCCTGGACGGGGAGGATCTGCTGGCTCTGGACGAACGCTCCCTCCGCCGGGTGCGGGGCAGGAAGATCGCCATCATCGGCTCCAATCCCGGCGCCTCGCTGGATCCGCTGGCCACGATCGGCGACCAACTCGGGCGGGCGATCACGGCCCATGAGAAAGTGACGGCTCCCGAGGCGACCGCTCGGGCGATCGAGGCTCTGGAATCGGTGGGAATCCCCGACCCCGAACGGCGCAAGGACGCCCACCCCCACGAACTCAGCGTGGGCATGGCGCAGCGCGTGCTGATCGCCATGGCACTGCTGCACTCGCCCGACGTGATCATCGCCGA
>CAZTZI010000138.1:0-6056 GCA_964618115.1 uncultured Acidimicrobiales bacterium | reverse complement strand
CCCTCCACCACCGCCCACGACGCCTCCGCCACGCCGGAGGGTCGCATCCGGCCCGCCGCGCCAGCAGCAGCCACGAGCCCCCGAGCCGGCCCGCCGGCGGCCTCCCCGACCCCAGGTGCATCGCGCGCCGTCGACAGGGATCACCCAGTGGTGGACCGGGCGGATTCCCGCGGCTCGGCGGCCGCCCGGGTACGGGGAGCGCCCCGGCGGCCACCGAGGTGGAACCCGTGACATCTACGGCCGCCTCGAGCGGCAGCGCAGGTCCGGATTGTTCTACGTCGGGTTCGCCGTGCTGCTCGTGGTGTTGCTGGTCATGATCGTCGTGCTCGTCAACGTGCTGAACCCCGGCGAGGACGACACCGCTCCCCCCGCGCCGGCAACGGTCGCCGTCCCCTCGGTCTTCCAACTCGACGAGGCGGTTGCGGTCCGTACGCTGGAGTCGGCCGGCTTCGCGGTCATCACGGTGCGGGAGCAGAACGCGGAGATTCCCGCCGGCCGCGTCTTCACCCAGCAGCCCCGGGCCGGCGCGAAGTTGGCCCCCGGCTCAACGATCACGCTCACGATAAGCGCCGGGGCGTCCGCGGTCCCGGTCCCCAACGTCCTCGGCTGGCAGGCCATCGACGCCGAGCGGGCACTGCGAACGGCGGGATTCTCGGTCAACCTCGTCCAGGTGGGGAGCGAGAGGCCTGCCGGGGAGGTCCTCCAGCAGGAGCCCGCCCCCCTCGTGCCCCAGGAACTCGGCGCGCCGGTGACGCTGAACATCTCAGCCGGTCCCGCTGCGATTCTCGTGCCGAACGTGGTGGGCATGGACGACGTTGCAGCCGCCGTGGCGATCGCCAACGCGGGACTCGAGGTAGTGCCCCAGTCGGAGCCCTCCGAGACAACCGCAGAGGGCCTGGTGACGCGCACGCAACCCCCGGCGGGCACCCAGGTGGCCGAGGGAAGCCAGATCTTCGTCTACGTCTCCTCCGGGCCCTCCGTCCTGCTGATGCCCGACCTGACGGGTCTCGACCCCACCACGGCGCTCATCCAACTCGACACCTTGGGCATGACCGCCAACATCGTGGCCGTCGCACCGCTTCCGGACGAGGTTCCCGGCCTGATCGTGTCGCAGGAGCCCGCGGCCGGGATGCCGATCACCTCCGGTTCGATCCTCACCCTCTTCGTGACCGGCGAACCCGGCTCCGGCGACGACGGGCCAGACGGTTCCGAACCCGGCGAGAGCGGCGACGCCACCGACGCCGCTCCGATCGACGACCCGAACCTCGAGAGCAGAATCGATCCGGCCGGCCTGCCCGGGCGGCCGGCGCCGGAGGGCTAGCCGGCCCGCCGGCGCGGCGCGCCCGCCAGTTCCAGGAAGTTCGCCAGAATGGCGTGGCCGTCCACCGTCATCTGCGACTCCGGATGGAACTGCAGCCCCTCCAACGCCAGGGAGCGATGGCGCAGGCCCATGATGACGCCGTCGGCGGTCGTGGCGGTCACCTCCAGGCTGTCGGGAACCGACGAGGGTTCCACCACCAGAGAGTGGTAGCGGGTGGCCCGCAGCGGGTTGGCGACGCCCGTCAGGACACCGGCACCGTCGTGACGGATCTCCGACACCTTGCCGTGCATCACGGCCGGAGCGCGGACGACGCTGCCGCCGTAGACGTGGGCGATGCACTGGTGACCGAGGCACACACCGAGGATCGGGCAGCGACCCGCCAACTCCTCGATGGCCGCGCAGCAGATCCCGGAGTTCTCCGGGCGACCGGGCCCGGGGCTCACGAGTACCGCGTCCGGTTGGAGGGCAACGGCTTCGCGCACCGTGATCTCGTCGTTGCGCACCACGGTCGTCTCCGCACCCAGTTCACGCAGGTATTGCACCAGGATGTAGACGAACGAGTCGTAGTTGTCGAGGACCAGCACCCGGCGCCGCACGGGTGTTGAGGGTATCGGGCGCCTATCCTGCGGGCATGGCGAATCCTCCGAAGCGCAAGGTCACCGGCGGCAGGGTGACCCCCAAGGGGACACGGCCCGCCGGGGAGCAGTTCCTACCTCCCGAGGCCAAGGTGAGTCCCGTCTGGGTGCCGGTCCTGCTGTTCACGCTGCTGGGAGCGGGGACGGTGCTCATCATCGTCAACTACCTGGGGTGGATCCCCGGCGGCACGAGCAACTGGTGGCTGCTCGCAGGTCTGGGGCTGATCCTCGGCGGTGTCATCACCGCTACCCAACTCCACTGAACCCGCTACCGGGGCGGCCCTGACGGCGGCATCCCGGCATCACCGGTCGACCTCGCGGGAGTTGACGCGCGTCTGTCCCACAGGCAGCCGGGCCGGAGTCAACAAACTACACATTCGTATTTCCCCCTAGTTTGTCCACAGCCTGTGGGAAACGCTGGTGAACGGCCCCGTCAATCCTCGATGGGGGCCATGATCGACATCTCTTCTCCACAGTGGCGGGGCGGTTCAGGGTCTTCGGAGGGCGCGATCGTCATGCGGACCTCGGCGCCGCACAACGTGCAGCGGTAGGTGAGCCGGACCTTCCGCAACTCGCCGGGTGGCGGCGGTTCGGGCTGAGGCTGCGAGAGGATCCGCAGCGCCGTGACGCCCAGCCAGAGGATCAGCAGGCCCGCGAGGGCGGCGGCGACCGCCTTGAGCGCCGTCGTCAGCGCTCCGGCCAGAACGATCATGCCGGGCACGTCGCCCGACAACGCTGCGGCGGCAGTCATGTCCCCAACAGTACGGCCACGCCGTGCCCGTCGACGGCGTCGCCGGCCGCCACGCCGTAGCCGCCTCCCCCCGGCCCCGCCAGAGCCCGCGCCAGCCGCGCCACGAGACCGAGGCCTGTGGCGCCCTGCGGGTGCCCCAGCGCCAGGGAGCCCCCGTCGGGATTCACGACGTCGGCAAGGTCGGCCCGGGCGAGTTCCCAGTGCACGACGCTGGTGGCGAACAGCTCGGCCAACTCCACCCGGCTGATGTCGCGGTTCTGCAGGCCACCGGCTGCCAGCACGCGCTCGGTCGCCTCCGGTGACGCCCCGCAGCCGGCACGCGGATCCCCGCCGACCGCGGCGGCCGCCACCACCCGGGCCACGGGTTCGGCGCCCCGGCGGCGCGCCACCGCCGGCGACGCCACGACGGCCGCGGCGGCGCCATCGGCCATCGGGGCCGTCGTGGAGGCGGTCAGCAGACCGTCGTGGCTGTACGTGCCCACCGAGACCGATCCCGCTGCGTGGCGCCCCCTGCCCGCTCCCGCATCGATCAACTCGTCCTCGAGCATGGCGTCGGGAGCACGCCGGCCCGCGACGGCTAGGAGTTCCGGGGCGAACCTGCCGGCGGTCTGCGCCTCGAGGGAGCGGCTGCGGCTCCGTCGCGCCACCGCCTCGAGCCGTTCTCGATCCACGCCGTGGTGGGTCGCCCAAGCCTCGGCAGCCGGGCCGGGAGGAAGGGCCACGCCATCGCCGGGCGGCGCGGCGGGCAGACCGAACCCACGGTGGGTCATGTCGGCGCCGGCGGGCACCGTGCTCATCAACTCCACCCCGCCCACCAGCACCATCCCGCAGCGGCCCGAGCGCACCGCGTCGACCGCACGCACCAGGGCGACGAGGGACGATGTGTCCTGGGTGCTGATCACGCCGGCCGGCACGCGTTCCAGGCGGCCGCAGGCCCGGACCGCCTGGCCGGCCAGATTGGCGGCCTGCGCTCCCACCGGCGTGGCGCATCCCACCAACACCTCGTCGACATCGGCGGGATCGGTGGCGACCCGCTCGAGGGCGGCCTCGAAGGCCGCGGCGAGGAGGTCCGCGGGATGCCAACCGGCCAAGCCGCCGTGCCGGGCGCCGAACGGGCTGCGGCCCGCGGCGAGGATCAACGCTTCGTGCACGCTCGGAGGTCGTCGGGTGCCCGACGGGGCCGATCGGGGCGGCGCACTAGGATCATCGACCGCACGCGATGCGGGCCCGAGGCCCGGAGGGGCCCGTGCACGCAGTGTCCGCCGAGGCTGAACGGGAGGGCCGTGGTAGAGGTCGATTGGGCACTGCTGCTCTTGCGGGTCGTGGTCGGCCTGACGCTAGCCGCCCACGGGTACAACAAGTTCTTCGGCGGCGGGCGCATCGCCGGCACCGCCCGCTGGTTCGAGAGCATCGGCATGCGCCCCGGGCGGCGGCACGCCGTCCTGGCGGCCCTGGGCGAGATCGGCGCCGGGTTGGCGCTCGCGGCCGGGCTGGGTACAACCGCCGCCGCGGCAGGATTCGTCGGGCTCATGGCCGTCGCCTTCTGGGTGGCGCACCGAGGCAAGGGCTTCTTCGTCATGTCCGACGGCTGGGAGTACACGGCCGTCCTGGCCACGGTGGCGGTCGCCGTCGCCATGGTGGGCCCGGGCGAACTCTCCCTGGACAGCGTCGCCGGCATCGACGACGCGCTGGATGGCTGGGTCGGTCTCGCCGTGAGCCTCGGCGGTGGTCTCCTGGCCGCCGCGGGGTTGCTGGCTGTGTTCTACCGCCCACCCCGCGCCGGCACCTGAGTCGCCAGGGCCACGCCCCGCACCCGCCAGAGCGCCGACTGACGCACCCGAGACACGATGGCTATCCTGCTCGGCGTCCTCGTGGCGGCCAGCATCGGCTCCGCGGACTTCCTGAGCGGGATCGTGGCACGCCGCATGCGCACGTCGCTGGTCGTGGCGCTGTCACAGTTCTGGGGCCTCGCCGCGCTGGGGGTCTACGTGGCCGCCACCGACCGGACCCTCCCGCCGGCATGGGATCACGTGCTCGGCGTTTTCGCCGGTTGTGGGCTGGTGGTGGGCATCTGCTGCCTGGTGCGGGGTCTGGCGATCGGGCGCATGTCGGTGGTGGCGCCGACGGCTGCCGCGGTCGGCGCGGCCGTGGGCGTGATCTACGGATTCATCATCGGCGAGCGCCCGGGAGTGACCGCCGTGATCGGGGTGGCGCTGGCCATCGTGGCCGTCGTGCTGATCGCCCACGTCGCCGAGCACCGCGAGGCGGACCCGGGCGGTCCGCGGGCCCACGCTCGCAACACCATCGCCAGCCGGGCCCAGGAGGTGGTCCTGGCGGTCGCAGCCGGACTGACGCTGGGCGGCACGCAGATATTCCTCGCCGCCGCCGGCGACGACGCCGGGATGTGGCCGGTGGTCTCGGCGCGCCTGACGGCGGGCGTCCTGGCCGGCGCCTTCGTCCTCTGGTGGATTCGCAGCGACGGGCGCCCTGCGCGGCTCACCGCCGGCAACGCCCGCCTCCTGGCGGGCTACGCCCTGCTCGACACGCTGGGCACCTGCCTGCTGATCGAAGCCTTCCGCCAGGGACTCGTGAGCCTCGTGGCGCCGGTGGCCGCGCTCTTCCCGGCAGCGACCGTGCTGTGGGCACGTCTGATCCTGGACGACCGCATGAACCGCGGCCAGATCGTGGGGTTCGGCCTCGCCGCGGCCGGGCTGGTCCTCATCGGCGTGGGCTGAGGCTGCCGGACCGCGGCGCCCGGTAGTCTCGCCCGATGCGCCGTCGGCCGGGCCCGCAGGGCAGCTGAGTATTGGAGGTCCTCCTCGGGCTGGCGGTCGCGGTGAGCCTGGGGGCCTCCGACGTGATGGGCGGCGGGGCCGGTCGGCGCCTGGGCCCGCTGCGCACCACCACGGGAATCCACCTCACGGGTGCGGTGCTGATCGGCATCTACCTGCTGGCCACGATGCAGTCCCTCGGCGGTGCCCGCGAGATGCTGCTGTCGGCGGCGGGGGGCTTGATCCTGGCGTTCAGCGCGCTCTGCTTCTACGCGGGACTGTCCTGGGGGCGGGTCTCGGTCATGTCGCCGGTCTCGTTCGCCGCCATCGCCGTGGGTACGCTCGGCATCGGGCTGCTGCGCGGTGAACGCCCCTCCGCACTGGCTGTCGCCGGCGCGGCCCTCATCGTCCCGGCGGTCGTCCTCGTGTCCCGCCCGGTCCGATCGCCCCGGCCGTTCGACCGCAGGGACGCCGAGCGGCGGCTGGGGCTCGCCGGCGAAGTGGCTCTGTCGGTCTGTGCCGGCGGCGGCTTCGTGGCCTTCCAGATCCTGCTGCTGGAGATCGGAGTGGACGGCGGA
>CAZTZI010000137.1:0-7330 GCA_964618115.1 uncultured Acidimicrobiales bacterium | reverse complement strand
GCTCCGGCGGTGGTGCCGGAGGTTCGGCAGCCGGCGGTGGTGCCGGCTCCGGGGCCGGCGGTGCGGAGGTCTCCCCGTCGTCCCCACCGCAGGCTGCCGCCAGCAGCACAACGGCGAGGAGGAGCGCCCCCCAGCGACTCCAGTGGCGTGCACGTCTCATTTCTTGCCCCTTTCGTTCGGCGAGTGGTCCGTCGAGGCCGTCTCCGGTCACCCGTCGTGGCGGGTCGAACAGTTGCAGGACTCCCGCGTGATGAGCGCAGTCGCGACCGTCACCGGTGGTTGGGATTCCCCGTCGTGGATCGCCTGGCGGAGCGTGCGGATCGCCTCGAAGCCGAGCTTGTCCGCCGGCAGCCGGACCGTCGACAGTGACGGGGCGGCAAGGCGCGCCAACGGGATCTCCCCGTAGCCCATCACGGCGACGTCTTGGGGAACGCGCAGCCCTCGCTCCTGTATCGCGGATATCGCGCCGAGTGCCAGGATGTCCCCGGCGCAGAAGATGGCGGTGGGGGCCCGCTCCGCAAGCAGCAGCTGCGTTGCAGCCTTCGCCCCCGCTTCCAGGGAGAAGTCCGCCACGCCGGCGACGAGTTGCTCATCGGCCGGGAGGTCGGCGGTGGCCAGCGCCCGGGAATACCCGGCGCCGAGAAGGTTCGAACTCGAATCCGCCGGTGAGGCGATGTGAGCGATCCGGCGATGACCGTGGGAAACCAGATGCATCGTGGCTTCGTAGGCGTCGGAGGTGCGATCGGCCAGGATGTGCGACCCCATCCCGATGTTGGCGCTGTCGACGAACACGAAAGGTCGGAGAGCCGACGAGGACTCGACGACACTTACGACCGCTTCGTCACCGGCAGAGGTGAAGTGGATCAGGATCACGCCATCCACGTTGCGACTGAAAAGTTGGTCGAGGTGACGCGACACGACCTGCGCGTTGTAGTGCTGCGTCTGGCAGATGATCGGGAGCCATCCCTCGAGTTCGGCCTCCTGGCTGAGGGCCTGCAGGTAGTGGGCGTAATAGTCCGTGAAGGCGGGCACCATCACACCGATGCTGTAGCTCGGGTGGGAGTCGTTCCCGATCGAGGCGCGATTCCTGTCGTACCCCAGCACGCGGGTTCGTGAGCCGCGGCTGATCGACACGATGCCGTCGTCGGCGAGTTGCCGGTAGGCGGCGCGAACCGTGTGAACGCTCACGCCGAGTTCGGTTGCCAGCTCGGCGATCACCGGGAGGTTGCTGCCCGGGGTGATCCTGCCCGAGGCCACCTGCCACATGAACTGCCGGGCGATCTGGGTCGCGAGCGGCACCCTGCTGGAATCGCTGACCCTGATCGGGGCGGCCGGCTCCGGGCGATGCCGGTGCCCCCCTCGACGGTGTCCTCCACGCACAGTGCGATTGTGTCATATATCCATTCATACGGTCAAGCAGATGTTTGACCGGGTGCGTCGATATGAACAGGAGAGTTGCCGGTGCCTGCGCGCGGGTCGCGGTGGCTCGAGGCCCGGTTGCTGCCGCCCTCAGGATCGGGCCAGATCGGCGGCGGCTGCCAGCGCGAACTCGAGCATGGCCTGCTGGCCGGCGGCGTATTCGCTGAGTCTCTGGCCCTGGTAGGTGGCCTCGCCGGTGAGCAGGTTCGTTCCCGCGCACAACACCGAGCCCGCTTCGCAGCCCAGCGCGGCGGCCACGGTGAACAGGCACGACGTCTCCATCTCGAAGGCGAGTACTCCGCGATCCTTCCAGCGGCCGATCACCTCGGTGGTGCGCTCGCCCTCGTAGAAGCTGTCCGTCGATCGGACCCGGCCCACCTCGACCGGCGTGCCGTGCCGTGCCGCGGCGGCGAGCAGCGCGGCGGATACCCGGTGGCTGGCGACGGGATGGGCGTCATCGGGCGCGTAGTAACGGCTGGTGCCCTCGTCGCTGACCGCGTCTGTGGCCACGGCGATGCCGCCCACCGGAAGTCGGGGTGACAGCGCCGCGCAACTCCCCACCCGGATGAAGCACGACACGCCGCAGGCGGCCAGTTCCTCGGCGGCGATCGCCATCGAAGGGGATCCCACGCCGCTGGTGGCAACGGTCAGTGGGGCGCCGGCGAGGGTGCCGGTGAACACCGTGTAGCCGCGGCGATCGCCGATCCGCTCGGCGTTGTCGAGCATCCCGGCCATGATCTCCACCCGCTCCGGGCTGCCCGACAGCAGCGCCACCGCCGCCACGTCGCCCTCGCGGATCCCCAGATGCGGGAACGAACCGTCGGGCAGGCGCAGGTAGCGCTCGGTCAGCCAGCCGGAGGTGTCCTCGGTCATCGGCCCCTCCCGGGTCACGTGCTACCGGGTAGCAAGATAACCAGACATCCGGTCCGGCGACTCGCCAGGCATCACCCGAGCCCGGATGCGCGGCAGAGCGCGGGAGGCTCGGTCAGCAATATAGCTATGGATTGTGGCTATGGCTATACTACGCTGACGCGCTCGAGGAGGTCCTGCGATGGCTGCCGATCCTCAGGAATCCCGGACGATGCCTGCCGGTGAGTTCAAGAACCGTTGCCTCGCGCTCATGGACGAGGTGAACGAGACCGGTGCCGAGATCGTCATCACCAAGTACGGGCGACCGGTGTCACGGCTGGTGCCCGCACGGAGGAAGGTGCCGGACATGTGGGGCCGGTACCGGGAGCAGGTCCGGATCACCGGGGACATCGTGGCTCCCGCCGTCGACGCCGGCGAGTGGGAGGTGGTCGCCCGACCCGTCACGACGCTGGACCCTGACGCGCCGCGGCAGCAGTGATCCTGCTCGACACGCACGTGCTGTTGTGGCTGGTGGCGGGTTCGAGCCGCGTCGGGCCTCGGGCTCGCACCGCCATCCAGGAGGCGTGGGACGACGGCGCGGCGGCGGTGTCCTCGTTCACGCTGTGGGAGATCGCGCTGCTGCACGCCAGGGGTCGGCTCGATCTGGACATCCCGCCCCGGTCGCTGCATCGCAACCTGCTGGCCGACGGGCTGCGCGTCCTGCCCGTGGATGACGAGGTCGCGATCCGTGCCGCCGAACTCGCCGCGGAGGCGGTCGTCACCGATCCCGCCGATTCCATCATCTGCGCCACGGCGGTCCTCGGCGGCTACGCGCTGGCCACCGCCGACCGCAAGATCGCCGCATGGGGGCAACGAAGCGGACTCCTGGCAACGCTCGACCCGACGCCCTGAGGAGTGCTGAGCCGCCCGGTCACTCCGAGGTGCGCGGGGATCACGGCCTGCGCGGATCAGTCGGGGATCCAGCTCTCGGTCTCGACGCCGAGACCGTCGGCGATGCGGTTGGCGTAGGCGTAGTAGCCGACCACCTCGACGATGTCGAGGATGTCGCGGTCGGAGAAGCCGGCCGATCGCAGGGCGTCCGCATCGGCGTCGGTCACCGTGGCCGGGGTCATCGTGAGCTTGACCGAGAACCCCAGCATCGCCACCCGCTTCGGCGACAGCGCTGCTGTTGTCCAGTCCGCTTCGATCGCGGCCACGAGTTCGTCATCGTTGATGAGCCGGCGCAGACCGCGCCGGTGGTGGACCACTCAATAGTGGCAGTCGTTCTCGAGGCTCACGACCAGGGCGATGAGCTCGCGCTCCACCTTGCGGAGCGTCGCCGTGCCGGCCATGGCCGATTCGTACAGAGCCTGGTGCGCCGCCATGGAGCGCGGGTTCAGCGAGTGCACGGCGAGGATGTTGTCGACCCGGCCGTGGCTGCGGTCGACGACCTGTGGGTAGAGCTCGCCGAGCGCGCCGTCCCAGGAGTCGTCGGGAATGACCTCGATGCGTGCCATGGCGCAGAGTCTCACACGAGTCGGTGTGGATCCGGGTCGGCTCTCCGCGTCGTCGTCGGGTAGTTCTAGAGTTCGATGGTGAGCGAATCTCCTCCCGTGGAGTCCGGCGCAACAGTTGCCACAACCTCGTGAAGCGGCGCGCCCGTTCCCTTCCGGAGAGCTACGGGCGCTGGTACCGGCCATGTGCAGCAACCGCAGGGGTGCCGTGGTGCTGATGTCGTCGCTCTCGGGCCTGCAGGGAACGCCCTACATCTCCGTCTACGCGGCCAGCAAGGCGTTCAACATGATCCTCGCCGAGGGTCTCTGGTACGAGTTGCGATCCCACGGCGTCGAAGTCGTCGCCTGCTGCGCCGGCGCGATGCGCACCCCGGGCTACATCAAGTCCTACGACCGCGACGTGTCCGGCATGCTGTCGCCCGAGGAGGCTGCGCGCCGGACACTCGACGGGCTCGGCCGCGGACCGCGCCTGGTGCCGGGACACCTCAACCGGATGACCGCTGTGCTGCTGGGTCGCTTCCTGCCCCGGCGGTCGGCGGTCCGGCTCATCGGCAGGAACACGAAGCACCTGAGGTGACCGCGACGTAGAGAGAGCCGGCGTCGATCCCGTCCCGGCAACCTATGTCCGCCAGAAGTCCCGTCGAGCCGTGACGGTGGCCCCTCGGCAATCTCCACCGGCGGCCGCGGCGGTGCGTCAGGCCAGCAGGACCGGGGCCAGGATCCTCCAGCCTTCGACTGTGGTCTCGGGGTCGGGGGCCAGGACCTGCACGCCGACGTGGTCGGCGCCGGCGTCGAGGTGCTCGCGGACGCGGGCGCGGATCTGGGTGGGGGTTCCCCAGACGACGATGGCGTCGACGAGGCGGTCCGACGGTCCGCCATCGGGCCCGCTGTCGATGTCGGCCTGGGTGAAGCCGAGGCGCAGCAGGTTGTTGGTGTAGTTGGGCAGCCCCAGGTAGATGGCCATGTTCTGGCGCGCCAGCCGGCGCGCCGCGTCCGCATCGGTGTCGAGGATGACCATCTGCTCGGGGTACAGCGCGGCGTCGGGCCCCATGGTCTCCCGGGCCACCGCAGTGTGTTCCGGCGGGACGAAGTAGGGGTGCGCCCCGGCGGTCGCCGTGGCTGACAGCTGCAACATCTTGGGTCCGAGCGCGGCCAGGACCATCTCGGGCAGTTCCTCGGGCCCGTGGGCGAAGAACACCGCCTTGTGCATGCGCTCCAGGTACTGGCGCATATAGCTGAGGGGGCGGGAGTAGTCGTGCTTGCGCAGGCCTGCCACCAGGTGCGCGTGGCTGACGCCGAGACCCAGCAGGAAGCGGCCCTCGAAGGCCTCCTCCACGGTGCGCTGGGCATTCGCCATCGTCATGGCGTCGCGGGCGTAGATATTGGCGATGCCGGTGGCGACGGGGATCGACGAGGTGCCCGCCAGCAGCAGGGTGGCCATCACGAACGGATCCCGCCCCACGGCCTCGGGGATCCAGATCGCCCCGTAGCCCAGTTCCTCGATCTCGGCGGCCAGTTCGGCCGCCCGCGCCGACGGAACCTGGTCCAGCATCCCCGTCCAGATCCCGATCGGTCCCAGGTCGATCTCACCCATGCTCACGGGACGCAACCTACCGGGGCCGACGAGACGTCCGGCGCGCCGCCGGAAGAGGCGGCGGCCCGTGGCACACTGGAGTCGTGAAGTTCCTGGTGATAGCCGCGCTGGTGGTCGCCCTGGTGCGCTGGCTCCGCCGGCGCAGCCAGCTGGAGGCCTAGCGGCCCCCAAACCTCCCTCCCCGCCCTGTTCCGGGGCACGGAGCAGGGCCTTGGACTCGGTTCCGCTCGCCCCGCCAGCGGACCGCGATCGGCGCCGCCGGCGGGGCGGAGGGTGTGGTCGACCACGACGGCGCCGCTGATACGCAGCGTCTCGCGGATGTTGGGCCAGATGGGGCCGATCACCACGGCGCGGTCGCCGGGATCCACGAGCGCTTGGGCGACCAGGGCCAGGGCCTGCATGCCCGAGGCCGTGACCGTGATGCGGCGCGGGTCGATGTCGATGCCGTAGATGCGCCGGTGGTAGGCGCTGATCTCCTCGCGCAGCTCCGGCTTGCCGCTGTTGGGCTGGTAGAAGTGATCCGCGTCGCGCAGCGCCCGCCTGGCGGCCTCCACGGCGATGTCCGGACTCGGCCAGCAGCCCTCCCCGAACCACAGCGGAATCACGTCGGGCTGCCCGATGCCGGCGTCGGCGATGTCCCGGATGAGGCTCGGCACCAACTCGGCGCTCATCGATCGAATCTTCCTGTCATCGGAATCCATACATGCCCGCCGGTCCAGCGCGCTCACCAATTCAGACGCTCCGCGGCTCCCCCCGGTTCCCGGGCTGCGGGTCAATTCCCCTGCTGTTCGGTTCCCGACGGCATCTGGTGGGCGGTCGTGATCGCCACCTCGGTCGGGTGCGGCGATGTCATGCCGGGGGGGCACCGATTGTGGCATCCAAGGCGCTCCCGCGGAGTCCTCGACGGTGGCAGCCGTGCCGGCTCAGGCCAAGTAGTCCCTGCCGGTGGGGCGGTGGCGGGTGTTGATGAGGCGGACCGTGCCCGACCGTGAACGCATCACCAGCGACTGCGTGGAGATGCCCCACGAATGGAAGCCGACGCCCCTCAGCAGGTCGCCGTTGGTCACGCCGGTGGCGGCGAAGAAGCAGTTGTCGCCGGCGACCAGGTCGTCGATGCCGAGCACGGCGTCGAGGTCGTAGCCGGTGGCCTCGGCGGCCGCTCGTTCGGCGGCGTCGCGCGGCCACAACTTGCCCTGCATGTCTCCGCCCATGCACTTGAGGGCCGCTGCGGAGATCACGCCTTCCGGCGTCCCGCCGATGCCGAACAGGACGTCCGCTCCCGACTCGGGCCACGCCGTGCTGAGTGCGCCCGCCACGTCGCCGTCGGGGATCAGGCGGATCCGGGCCCCCGCCTCCCGCACTTCGGCGATGAGAGCATCGTGGCGCGGGCGGTCGAGGATCACCGCGGTGAGATCGGCCATCTTCTCGCCCTTGGCGGCCGCCACCCGGCGCAGGTTCTCCGTGGCGGAGGCCTCGATGTCGATCTTCCCGGCGCTCTCGGGGCCGACGGCGATCTTGTTCATGTACACGCAGGCGCCCGGGTCGTACATGGAGTTGCGGTTCGACACGGCGATCACCGCCAGAGCGTTGCCGCGCCCCAGCGAGACGAGCGTCGTGCCGTCGACCGGGTCCACCGCCACATCGCACAGCGGCGGGGAGCCGTCGCCCACCCGCTCGCCGTTGAACAGCATCGGCGCCTCGTCCTTCTCGCCCTCGCCGATCACCACGACGCCGTCCATGTGCACGTCGCTCAGCGCCCGCCGCATGCCGTCCACAGCGGCGGCGTCCACCCCGATCTTGTCGGCCCGCCCCATCCAGGGGGCCGCCCCGATGGCCGCCGCCTCGGTGACCCGCACGAGCTCAAGGGCCAGGTTCCGCCCCGGCTGGAACTCCACGCTCGCACCTTACCGACCCGGACAGCCCCGCCGGGGACGCAGCGCGGGCGGGATGGGGG
>CAZTZI010000136.1:0-4098 GCA_964618115.1 uncultured Acidimicrobiales bacterium | reverse complement strand
TCGACGCGCATCCCATCACGAACCTCACTCACCGTCTGGTCGTCGGCGGGCAGGGCGCCGGCGGCCGTGGCGTCGTCAGTCATCGTGTCGCTCCCTCCACTCGGCCGGCGGCGAGTGTAGATCACCGGTCTCCACCCCCGGCAAAGTGACGCGTGCGCCACCAGCACCCATCGGGAGGATGCACACGACGGCGTGCCGGCCGGCGAACTCACCCCGGCGGGGCCGATCGCCGAGCCAGGGTCACTAGCGTGAGAGGCGTGGCCGGCTGGCTCATTGCGCTGATCGTCGTCGGGGGGCTCCTGCTGGCCGTCGCCCTCTACGACGTGATCCAGCGCCGGCACACGATCCTGGCGAACTTCCCGATCGTCGGGCACTTCCGCTACCCGGCGGATCTGGCGCGCCTCAGCCCCGAGCAGTCGGAGGTCGCCTCCGGGCTCTGCGGCCGCCCCGCCGACGGGCGGGAAGTGCCCGTTGCCATCCCGTGAAACCGGCGCCCGCCGTTCACGGGCGCTGGCCATCGTCGGGCTGCTGCTCGGCACGGGATGCGCCACGGCCGCCTCTCCCGAAGTGCTCGACGCCGACGCCCGAGCCGCACTCGACGTCTGGCTGACCCCGGAGATCGAAGAGACACACCACGCCCCCGCGAGCGAGGACGCCCGCGACCGGGGCGTCGGGGGCGGGCGGTTCGGCTTCGACGGCGAGTTGGACCTGTCCGGCGACGAGGACTTCATCGTCCTGGAAGGCATCCCCGAGCCGCACGAGCCGACACCAGTGGTGATCCACGTGACCTCCGTCGAGGTGCGCATCTTCGGCGACACGGCCTACGCCGCCGTGCATGTAGCGGGCGACGATTCCCAAGACGACCGGATCGCGGGCCTGTTCCCGCTCGATCCCCTGCCGGCTGCCGCGCCGGCCGCCACGACTGCCGGGCCGATCGGGCTCTGGGTGACCGGTGCCCCGTTCTTCAACTGGACCGACGGCGGGAGTCACCGCGGCGAGGGTGTCTGGAGGACGATCGCCCCCGGCGCCACCGGCGACGACGGGGTCTCCTGCGCCGGACCGGCCGCCGACGAGTCGATGCCGCACACCTACCCCGAGTGCCTGGCGCTGCACCTCGGCGACGACAGCGCCCGGCACTCCCCCGTCTACGGCTTCGCCGCGGACGGCTACCCCGTGCGCGGCCCCTGGGCCGACCTGGAACTGCCGGCACGGAGTTCATGGCGGATCCGCGACTACGAGACCGCCGGCTCGCCCACCGGCTGCAGCGAGCCCGGCCGCCGCACGTGCCTCCTGGCCGACCCTCTGGACCCGGCAGCCGGGACGGTGCGCGCTCCCGCTCCCGGACCCGACACCTCGGAGGTTCCTCCAGGGGCGTTCTTCGAGGACTACTGGTTCGACATCGGGCTCGACGACGGGTCACCGCACGCCCTGGACGCCTTCAACGGTCATGCCCACGACGAGATCGGCTACCACTACCACATCACCCGGATCCAGAACGGTGACGGCAGCTTCACCGACGTCTTCCCGTACATCGTCGGCCCCTGGTTCCACGGTGAATTGCACCCCGGGGCCGTCAGCGCGGGCGGACCGAAGCTCCCCGAGGGTGCCGTCACCTCCCGCTTGCCGACGGCGGAGACGGTCGAGGAGCCGAGCCCGCCGCCCGAACCGCCCACCATCTGCCTCCCCCGCGTCGCCGTCTGCGACTGACCGGCGGTGCGTCGGCATGCCAGCACAGATTGCCGCTGGCATCGAAGGATGCAGAGTTCTGCCGCGCTCGCCCCAATCCCGACTAGCAGCTGAGCCTGCCGCACTACGGGACGAGACGAGAGCGGGGCCCGCCCGCGATGATCTACACGAGCGAGCGCCTACTCGAACTCGCTTGCTTTGGCGCCGAGGTTGGTGGCGTTCTCCGAGACGATTCGTTGAGTGGCGTCGTCGTAGCCGTCGGATTTGTTGGCTCGGAGTTCGACGGAGAGTTCGAGGTCGGGACCGAGGCGGGCGCTGACGTGTTCGAGGATCTGGCCTAGCTGCTTGATTCCGCGGACGGGGTCGAGGTCGAATTGGGCGTAGAACTGGGTGGCGCTGGGGGTATCCGGCCCGGGTGCCACCGGTGGGGTCGGAACGTCACCGCCTAGTTCGGCTGCGTCGCCGTCTTCGCCCTCGGCGCTGGGCTCATCCTCCTCCGCCGGTGGTGCCAGCGTTGGCACGAAGTCCGGGTAGATGAGCAGACCACCTGGACTCATGGCAACGTGTTGCGCCTTCTGGATGCCCAGCCACTTGGCGCCGTCGTGGTCTTCGGCGTAGGCGAAGGTGTCCTGCGCCCAGTTGAGGTTGGCGGTGCCGTCGCTGATGGCTTGGGTGAGGACGTCGAACGAACTCAGGCGGGCCATGTACGGGTAGCGGGTGTAGGTCTGCCACAGCTCCCGGACGGAGATGTCCCCTCGATCGGACCAGAGGTCGTAGCGGTCGAGGTCCATACGTACTCGGACGCCGCCGAGGCGGGCGATCAGTTCCTCGCTGCTGGCGAGCTTGCGGCTCACGCGGGCGCCGATGTCGCCGTCAGTGCTCGCCCGGGCGGTCTGCCAGTCCACGTCCGGAGTACCCGGCTTCTGCGTTGGGATCAGCACCTGAGTGAACGTCTCGGCGATCAGGGCGTCGACCTGCTGGGAGGTGTCGGACTGCTTGGTCCGGGCCTGGCTCGCCTGGTGTGCTGTCAGATCGAGCGATGCGGAGTCGTCGACGATCGAGCACCACGCCAGGTACGACCTGGTGGCCGCCCGCAGTTCCCCGAGCCGGTTCGCCGCGGCCGCCGTGAACACCAGCATGTTGCGGTTCAACCGCGGACCGCCTTCCCGCTGCGCCAGGATCCGCCCCGCCAGCGCCACCGCCAGCGAGTTCTCGTCACCGGTTGAGTGGGTGGCGTCCGGCCCCAGGACAACCAGTCGCACTCCGTCGTCGTTGTCGGGCACGTCGCCAGGCCCATCGGCGAACGCCTGAACGGCGGCAAAGTTCCCTCGGTCGCGCTGGCGATTGAGCCGCCGTTTGACTTCGTCGTCGGCGTCGCGGTCGGTGTAGTTGGAGGCGGCCCGGTCGGCGGCCATCCGGGTGACGTTGGGCTGCAGCGAGTACCAGTACTGGTTGCCGTCCACGTACAGGTGCGTCGCCTCGCCCGACAGCTGCTTCAGCGCATCGGCGAACTGGCCGGGCGGCTCGCCGGGCTGCACGCACCCCAGCACCACCGAGCGCAGGTCCACGCCCCGCTTGGCGTCGGGCCGGGGCGCCGAGCCCATGTAGACGGTGCGGGCGACACGCCGGGTGGCCGACAGGCGCCCGAAGTGCGGCGCCTCATTGTCAATGCGCAGCGGCAAGGAGTTCGGGCCATCCACGTCGGACTTGATCACCGGGTCCCAACCCTCCTCCAGGTACTTCTTCATCTCACTCACGAGCGTGCCGGAGTCCATGGGCAGGTTGGAAGGCATGATCAGCAACGACCGGTCGCCACGCTGCCAGAGTTGCGAGATCGCAAGGGCCATCAGCCGCAGCACGCCCCGGGTGCGCTGGAACTTGTCCAGCGCCGACCAGTCACCGAAGAGCCGATCGAATAACACTGGATGGATCGGGTACGACAACTCCATCCGTTTGCGATAGTCGACCTCGCCCACGCCCGAGGGAAACTCGCCGGGCCCGTCCCGGTACATCTCACTGAACGCCCGGATGACCCCGTCACGCACCTTCGCTCGATCGGGCGGTACCGGATCGAACAGCCGCCGTCGCACGATCTCGAACGACTCATCGGGCGACGCCGGCTGCCACTGCGCCGCCGTGCGGGTCACGACGTTCTTGAGCCGCTCCAACGCGGTTCGCCCCCGATCGCCGCCCACCTCGATGTCCGACGCGGGCACCGTGATCAGCACCACGACGTTTGGCGCCGCCGCCGCGGCCTCGGTCAGCGCCTGCGCGAACGTGAACTGCGTGTCGAAGTCGCCGCCGGGCAGGCGCTTCCCCTCATCACCGTCGCGGAGTTGGCGGGTGTAGGCCACCCACTCGTCGATCAACACCACCGCAGGTCCGAACAACTCGAACAGCTCCCGCAGCGCC
>CAZTZI010000135.1:0-21079 GCA_964618115.1 uncultured Acidimicrobiales bacterium | reverse complement strand
GGAGGGTGGCGAATCCGTCGGTCATGTCTTCGCGGAGGGTGGCGAATCCGTCGGTCATGTCTTCGCGGAGGGTGGCGAATCCGTCGGTCATGTCCTTGCGCAGGTCGGTCGTGCCGTCGGTCATGTCCTTGCGCAGGTCGGTCATGTCCTTGCGCAGGTCGGTCGTGCCGTCGGTCATGTCCTTGCGCAGGTCGGTCATGTCCTTGCGCAGCGAAACGATGTCGGCGCGCCGCGCCCGGTCCTGGTGGAGAACGACCATCAGCATGAAGCCGACGATCCCGAGTATTGCCTGTTCCATCCCTGTCTCCAATCGTAGTGGATACCGGCCGGGTGCGACCAGTCGGTGCGCCTGATCGCCCGCGGCTCGCTACCACAGTGACAGATAAAATATACTATTTCAAGTAATTTTATTGATATATAATAACTATGGAATCGAGATATGAGGGGTCCGCCCGTGCCCGTCAAGGATTCGAGAGTCCCAACCGTTGTATCGTGACAACACCACAGGTGAGGAATGGCGAGAAGGCGCCACCCCAAGAAGGAAGTCGAGGAGGCACTCCGTGAGGCCGAGAATGCCGGGTGGACTGTCGCGCCGTCACCGTCGGGTCACCGCTGGGGTTCGATGTACTGCTCGGCCGGCAGTGCGGGCTGCCGGCTCTCGATCTTCTCGACACCGCGCAACCCGGGCAACCACGCTCGGCACGTCCGGCGTGCGCTCATCCGCTGCCCGCACGGTGAGCCATGGAGGAGCGAGATGAGGACCTACCAGTTCGTGCTCATCGTCGAGGGTGCCGATCTTCAGTCCGACGAGATGTTTGACGCGGTGTTCGAGGCGGGATGTGACGATGCCCTCGTTGGGTGCTCCAATGGGGTGCAGTTCGTGGACTTCGACCGCGCGGCCCCGAGCGCTGGGGAGGCGGTCCGCTCGGCCATCGCCGCGGTCGAGGGCCTTCCCGGGGTGACGGTCGTCCGGATCGCCGGCGCCGATCTCCTGTCGATCTCCGATATCGCCACCCGGACCGGCCGGACGCGGGAGAGTGTCCGGCTACTGATTGCCGGCAAGCGCGGCCCCGGCGGGTTCCCTCCCCCGGCGACGGACCCCCGCAACCGCTACCGGCTCTGGCGAAGCAATGACGTCCAGCGGTGGTTCGCCGAGCACTACGGCGATCAACCGATCTGCCCCGAGGCCGACGTCGTAGCCACGGTCAACGCCGAGTTGGAACTGCGCCGCAGCGCCGGGAGGGTGCTGACCACCGAGGCTTGAGCCGTCCCGGCGCAATTCAGGCCTACCAGCCGCGGTCGACCCACTCCTGTAGGTGGGGGCTCTCGTGGCCGATCGTGGTGTCGTCGCCGTGGCCGGGCATGACGATGGTCTCGGGCGCGAACTGGGCGAAGATCAACTCGTCGATGGACTGGATGATGGTGGCGAAGTCGCCGCAGGGGAATTCCGCGGGTGGCGGCTTGCCCTCGCGGAACTCGAAGCCGTCGCGGGTCAGGCCGGGACCACCCGGGAACAGGGTGTCGCCGGTGAACACCACGGGCGAGCCGTCGACCTTGAAGCAGATGGATCCGGCGGTGTGGCCCGGCGTGATGGTCGTGTGCAGGCGCAGGCGCCCCACCTCCACCGCGGAGTCGCCCTCCAGGATCTGGTCGTAGGAGGGCAGCATGTGGGCGTCGCCGGCGGTGACGTGCACGTCGTAGCCGGCGTCGCGCATCTGCGGCACGGCTCCGATGTGGTCGTGGTGGCCGTGGGTCTCCAGGACGGTGCGCACGCCGAGCTGCCGGCATAGGTCCAGCAGCAGTTCATGCTCGTTGGCGGCGTCGATGAGCACGGCGTCGCCGCTCTGCCGGCAGCGCACGATGAACACGTTGTTGTCGAACGGGCCGACGACGACCTTGTGGATCTCCATCTGCGTGTCCCGGTAGTGCAGCGTGGGCCGGGCATCGGAGGCCCGCCTCTCGATCTCGAGTTGCGGCCAGCAGTAGTGGTCGATGCCGGACCTGTCGGCATGTGCGGCTGTGTTGCTCATCTGCGTCCCTCCCCGGCGGCTGCGGCCCCCTCGTCGCCGACGACGATATAACCGCTCGGGCCATCGCGCGCGCAGCAAGGCCTCCCGGTTGCGCCGCGTTTTCGGATCCGGCAGACGGCCCAACTAGAGTCGGCTGCTGCCGGTATCCGGTGTGGAGGCACGAGACACATGGCTTACGGCGACGAGCGCCCGCCTCGCCACGATGGGTCCTGGGCCGCCGCCCGGCGGGCCTTCGGTCGGCGTGGAGCGTCTTCGGGGTGGGTCACGCTGGAGTCCGGTGAGCAACTGGAACTAGCCGAACTGTCTGCTCGCTTTAGTGCGAAGATCATCGATCTGTTGATCCTCGTTGCGGTCATCGTCGGCGGAGTGATCCTGGTCCTGGTGACGCTCGTGGCCGAGGGGTTGGGGGTCGGGATCGGACTCGTCGAGGGTGTCTTCCTGTCCGCTCTGCTGATCGTTCTCGCGAGCCTTCTCTACGATCCGCTGTTCATCGCGATCCGGGGCCAGACCGTTGGCAAGAAGGCGGCGGGGATCAGGGTGGTGCGAGCCGACAACGGTGAGCTGCCCACCTTGGGCAGCTCATTCGCTCGGTGGGCTCTTCCGGGAGTGCTGCTGGCGATCCCCGGCGCCGGGTACGCCCTCGCCGCCCTCTGCTTCTCCTCATTGCTGCGGGACGCCTCGCGGCGGGGGTGGCACGACAAGGTCGCCGGAACGGTCGTCGTCAAGGCCTGAGGGCTGCCCGGCCGAGTCCTTCCGGGTCGGACTTCTCCGGGCGGCGCCGACGCCCCGCCGGGCCGAGTGCCCCGCCCGCATTTGCCGAGCGGGCCTGACAGGTGTGCCCGGCTATGTTCTGCGGTGGACGTCTTGGCGAGGAGGCCGGCCGTGCGCCTGGGATACAGCGAGGATCAGGAGGAGTTGCGGCGGTTCGTCCGCCAGTTCTGCGAGGAGAAGTCCCCGGAGTCGGCCGTCCGGGAGTTGATGGAGACCGAGCGGGGCTACGACGAGGCCGTGTGGCGGCAGATGGCCGCCCAGCTGGGCCTGCAGGGCATCGCCATCGAAGAGCGTTACGGCGGCGGGGGATTCACGTTCCGGGAACTGGTGCTCGTGCTGGAGGAGATGGGCCGGGTGCTGCTGTGCGCCCCGTACCTCTCCACGGTGGTGTTGGCGGCGGGCGCGCTGAGCCGCAGCGGGGACGAGGCGGCCTGCGAAGAGCTGCTACCCGCCATCGCCTCCGGTGGGTGCATCGCCACGTTGGCCTTCGAGGAGGATGACGAGGCGCACGGGACCGTCGCGCTCGCCGACGGGACGGGCTGGCGTCTCAGGGGTGAGAAGAGCTACGTGCTCGACGGGCACGTGGCCGACATGGTGCTGGTGGCTGCACGGAGCCCGAAGGGGCTTGGCCTGTTCCGCTGCAGCGGTGACGCGGAAGGTCTGCAGCGGGAACTGCTCCCGACGCTCGATCTGACGCGCAAGCAGGCCCGGCTCACGTTCGACGGCACCCCGGCGGTTGCGGTCGGCAGCCCCGGCATCGGCGCGACCGTTCTGGAGGGCGTGCTGCACCTGGCCGCAGTGGCGCTGGCCGCGGAGCAGGTGGGGGGCGCGCAGCGCTGCCTGGACATGGCGGTCACCTACGCCAAGGAGCGGATGCAGTTCGGGCGACCCATCGGCAGCTTCCAGACCATCAAGCACCGCTGCGCCGACATGCTGCTGGACACCGAGACCGCTCGCTCGGCCGCCTACTACGCCGGCTGGTGCGCGGCGAACGACGACGACGACTTGCCGGTGGCGGCGGCCATGGCCAAGGCGCACTGCTCCGACGCCTACTTCCGGGCGGCGGCGGAGAACATCCAGATCCACGGCGGCATCGGCTTCACCTGGGAACACCCGGCGCACCTCTACTTCAAGCGGGCCAAGAGCAGCCAGCTGATGTTCGGTGATCCCACCCATCACCGTGAGCGCCTGGCGAACCTGGTGGGCCTCTGAGCCCGCAGGTGCGGCCGGGGCACCCGCACACCCGTCGAGCCCGGACATGAGGGCCCGGTGACGGTGCTCTGGGTGTTCGTCGCCCTCGCTGCCGTGGTGGTCGTGGCGGTGGCCCGTTACACGGTGACAGCGGTGAGCGCCCGCCTGGCCAACACCGAGGCCGTGGCGGTCTACGACCTCAGCGCGGCGACGGAGTTCGTGCGCCGCGGCCTGCCGGCGGAGATCGGTCAGCGGGCGGGTCCCGAGACGGTTGCCCTGCTCCTGGCCTGGCACCTCGATTACTTCCGCCGCCGGGGGGTGGCGGCATTCGGGGAGGCCGACACCATGGCCACGGGCGCCGCTCGTGCCCCTCGCCGGAGCGAACCCGACGAGGCGCTCGACAGTTTGCTGCGCCGCGCCGCCGCCGAGGGGATCGAACTCGACGCGCTCGACGCGGTCGTGATCCTGGAACTCAACACGCAATACCTGGCCTCGATCGGAGCCGTCGGCGAGCAGGCGAGCGGGGAGTAGCGACCTCCGGTGATCGGAGCGTGGCCTCGAACTGGCGATCGGGCCGCTCCCGGGCCCACTGCTCCAGGATCACCTCGACGTGGTCGGCGGTCACGGGAGATCCGCCAGTACGTGGCCCACCACCTCGATGGTGGTGCCGATCTCGGTGGCGCTGAACGTGAGCGGCGGGTGAATCCCCAGATGGTCCACTTGCGTCCGCACCATCACGCCGGCCGACTGGATCCGTCGCTGCGCCTCGGCCACCGTCGACGACACATCGGCAGCCGCCAGCTCGACGGCGGCGAGCATGCCCTCGCCGCGAACCTCCGAAACCAGCTCGAGGCCGGCCAGCGTCCGGACGCGCTGTTGCAGGTGCGCCCCGACCTGCCGGCTGTTGTCCACCACGCCTTCACGTTCGATGATGTCGATGACGGCGAGGCCGGCGACGCAGGCGGCGGGATGGCCGCTGTAGGTGTAGCCGTGCATGAACTCGATGGAGCCCGCCGGGTCCACGAACGGTTCGTGCACCCTCGCCGAGGCGATGGCGGCGCCCATCGGGATGTAGGCCGAGGTGAGGCCCTTGGCGACGGTCATGATGTCGGGCACGACTCCGTAGCGATGGCCGCCGAACCAGTGGCCGAGGCGCCCGAAGCCGCAGACCACCTCGTCGAGCACGAGGAGCACGTCGTGGCGGTCGCACAGTGCCCGGACCGCGGGGAGGTAGTCCTCCGGAGGGGGATGGACACCCCCGGCGACCTGCACGGGCTCCATGATCACCGCCGCGATCGTGGCAGGGTCGCGGTACCGCAGCTCGCGCTCGAGCGCGCCGGCATCATGCGCGGGAACCTGGGTGCATCCCGGCAGCAGCGGTCCGAACGGCGTCCGATTGTCTCTCATGCCCCCCACCGAGACACCGCCGAAGTTCATGCCGTGATAGCCGCGATGCAGAGACACGAATCCGGTCTTGGTTCCCTGCCCGAGGCGGCGCCAGTAGGCGCGTGCGATCTTCAGAGCGGTCTCCACCGCCTCCGAACCGGAGTTGCAGAAGAAGACGTGGTCGAGATCGCCCGGTGTGCGGGCGGCCACCGCCTCGGCCAGCTCGGTCGCTCGGGGGTGGGCGTAGCCGAAGAGGCAGTTGTACTCCATGACGTCCAGTTGCTCGGCCACCGCCGCCACGATCTCCTTGCGGCCGTGACCCAGGATCGAGCAGGCCAACCCGCCTCCGGTGGCGTCGAGAATGCGTGCCCCACCGCTGTCGGTGAGGTAGTGGCCGTCGCCGGCCACGATCACCGGCGAGGGGCTCCCGCCGGCGGAGGTGAAGGGCATCCAGAGGGCGCCCGTGTCGTTGCTCATGAGTTCCTCCTCGGGTTGCGCCGCGCCGGCAGCGAATCCAGTCCGTCGATCCGGTGGTCGGGGGCGCGGATTCCTCCGACACCCAGCATCGCACCCGTCATGGCCGGGCCCCTTCCGCTCTCGTGGAGGTGTGGTTGCGCCCGCCGCCCTCCGCAGCGCCCGCGGCGGCGCCCAGCTGCTCGAAGAGCCGGCGGGGCGTCACCGGCACCCGGTCGATGGCGGCGCCGAGGCCGTAGAGCGCGTCCTCGATGGCGTTGGCGATCGCCGCCGGGGGCGAGATGGCTCCCGCCTCGCCCACCCCCTTGATGCCGAGCGGGTTGAGCGGCGACGGGGTCTCCAGGTGGGCCACCGCAAGGGCGGGCACACCCGTGGCGTCGGGAACCAGGTAGTCGAGCAGGGTCGGGTTGAGGGGTTGGCCGTCGCCGTCGTAGGCGGCCTCCTCGAACAGCGCCGCCCCGACGCCTTGGGCGACCCCGCCGGCGATCTGCCCGTCGACGATCACCGGCGACAGGAGGGGTCCGCAGTCGTGCACGACGACGTAGTCGAGCAACTCCACGGCGCCTGTCGCCTCCTCGACGGCCACTCGGGCGACGTGGGCGCCGCTGGCGAACGTGACGGTCGGCGGTTCGAAGCAGACCATCTCCTCGAGTTCGGCGGCGCGGTGGCCGGCGAAGACGCCCCCGGGGGCGAACCCGGCGGCGACTTCGGCCAGATCCATGTGAACCGACGGCGTGCCGCTCACCCGTGGTGCCGTTGTGTATCCGCAGATCGCCGGGCGAGACCTCCCAGTGCTCTGCGAGGGCCTCCAGGATGCGGTCCCGCACGGCGACGGCCGCCTGGAAGATGGCGCTGCCGGCCACCACCGCGCTGCGGCTGGCCAGAGTTCCCCAGCCGTAGGGCACGGCCGCGGTGTCCCCTCCGGTGACCGTGACCCTGCCGGGATCGGCGCCCAGGGCGCGGGCGCACATCTCGGCGAAGACGGTCTCGTGTCCCTGACCCTGCGAGCAGGCGCCGGTCGCAACCTCGACGTGGCCGGTCTCGTCGACGCGCACCAACGCGCTCTCGAACGGGCCGACCCCGGTCCCCTCGACGTACGTCGAGACCCCGACCCCGAACCTGCGACCGCTGCTGTCGGAGGTGCCGCCGCGACGGCCCGATGACAGGTCGACCATCGACAGTGCGGTCTCGTAGCAGGCGGGGAAGTCGCCGCTGTCGTAACGCATGGGCGTGCCGTCCCGGTAGTTGATGCCGACCGCGTAGGGCATCTCGTCGGCGCCGATGAGGTTGCGGCGGCGGACCTCGAGGGGGTCGAGGCCGGCCTCGCGTGCGGTGATGTCGATGATGCGGTCCATGGCGAACACCGCCTCGGGGCGTCCCGCACCCCGGTACGGCGACAGCGGCGCCTTGTTGGTGACCACGGCCGTGGCCTCGACGTCCAGGGCGGGCACCCGGTAGCAGCCGCAGAGATGGGCGAGGGTGTTGTACGGCTGCACCACGCCCAGGGGGTTGGCGGCGCCGCAGTCCACGACGATGCGGTCGCGAACCCCGAGGATGCGCCCGTCGGCTGCCAGGGCCAGTTCCATGTCGTGGGTCTGGTCGCGCGATTGGATGGCGGCGGTCCCGTGCTCGCGCCGCTGCTCCACCCACTTCAGGGGCATGCCCAGCTCGAGCGCCAGGAATGCGACGATGAACTCCTCGGCGTAGGGCAGGGCCTTGACGCCGAATCCGCCGCCGACGTCGGGGGCGATCACCCTGACCCGGTGCGCCGGCCGCCCGAGCGCCTTCGCCAGCGCCGACCGGAGCGGGTGGGGGATCTGGGTGCTGCTCCACACCGTGAGGAGGTCGGTTCGAGGATCGTGGCAGGCCACCACGCCGCGCGGTTCCATGGGGTGGCAGGCGAGCCTCCCGGAGTGCAGGCGGCGCCGCCCCACGTGGGCGGCCGCGGCGAAGGCCGCCTCGACATCGCCGAACCCCGCGGCGATGCGCAGCGAGCGATTGTCCGCCCAGTGGTCGTAGAGGAGGGGAGCATCCGGGGCGAGGGCCGCCGCGGGGTCGGTCACGGCCGGAAGCGGTTCCAGGTCGGCGACAACCCGCTCCGCGGCATCGGCGGCGGCGTACGCATCCCCGGCGACGACCACGGCGAGCGGATCACCGACGTGCCGGACGCGGTCGGTCGCCAGCAGCGGCCGGTCCTCGTGGCGCACGAAGACGCGGTCGTCACCGAGTGCGTGCATCAGCCGCTCCTCGAAGACACCGCCGTCGGCCTCGTTGGGCGCCATGGCCGCGAGCCGCCCGGCGAGGTCGGCCCCGCTCCAGCCGCTGACGCCGCGGGGGATGTCCACGCCGACGACGGTCGCGTGCGCGAGATGGCTGCGCACGAAGGCAACGTGGCGCATGCCCGCCAACTCGATGTCGGCCACGTAGTGCCCGTCGCCACGCAGCAGGCGGGCGTCCTCTCTCCGCCCGGCCCAGGAGCCGGTCGCAGTCATCGGGCGGCGTCCGCGGCCCGGTCGTCCCGGCTCACGGCGCCTCCCGGTAGATCGGACCGCGAGCCATCACCGGGTCCAGCAGCCCCTCCGCCACCCAGACGGTGTACGCGAAGGGGTCGTATGTCTTGGCCACCTGCCCGGGATAGCCGATGCGCTCCCGCACGACCGGGCACAGGTAGTAGCACGCCGCCACCACCGTGGTGAGAGCCACGTAGGCGTCCTCGTCGGCGCTGTGGTACGCGGACAACCGCTCGATGCTGAAAGTCTCCGGATCCAGTGCCGCCACCGCCCGCTCCAGGGGCGCGCGCAGGTCGTCGCGCCACGTCAGAACGCGCTCCAGGTTCGAGGCGATCGCTCCGACCTCACCGGCAGACGGCATCCCCCGGGCGGCCGGAAGCATCACGTCGGCGAGTCGGGCGAGACGTTCGGTGTCGATGGTTTCCGCGCCGCCGACGGAGCCGGTCGCCTCAACGCCACCCGTGCTCCCGGGACCGGCCGTCATACCGGCACCTTCTGGCTCCGGCGGCTGTTGACCAGCAGGTCGGCGGTCCGCAGCGCCAGCGCGGTGATCGTGCACGTGGGGTTCACACCCGAACTGGTCACGAAGACGCTGCCGTCGAGCACGTACAGGTTGGCGACATCGTGCGACCGCTGGTGGGGGTCGACGACGGACCTTGTGGGGTCGTCACCCATGCGGGCGGTGCCCATCAAGTGCCAGCCGGAGTACGGGATCATGCTGGCCGTGCCGATCTCGGTGCACCCGGAGGCCTGCAGTGACTCCGCCGCACGGGACTCCTGGAAGGCCATCAGCCGGCGGGAATGCTCCGAGATGCGATAGTGCACCCGCGGTATCGGGATGCCGTCACCGTCGGTGCGATCGGGGTCCAACTCCACGCGGTTGGACTCCTCAGGCAGGTCCTCGCCGAAGATGGCCCAGCTGGCGCCTCGCCCGAATATGCGCCCCATCCGGGCATGGTGGTCCGCCCCCCAGACCTCGCTGCCGGCGCGCATCGGGAGAATGTGGTTGAGGGGGCCGCCGACGGGCGAGAGAGCCCACTTCGCCCCGCGCAGGAAGCCACGGTCCGGCTCGCTCTCGTAGAACTCGTAGGTGGTGATGCTGGCTCCGAACTGGCCCTGCCAACCTTCCACACCGTCGTCCCACCAGCCGGTCACGACCGAGAACGGGTGCATCATCAGCCGCCGGCCGACCAGGCCGCTGGAGTTGCCCAGACCGTCGGGGCAGTGCCGATCGTCGGCCGACAGCAGGAGGAGTCGGGCCGTTCCGATGGCGTTCGCCGCCAGCAGCACGACATCCGCCGGCTGGTGGTGCTCGACCCCGTTGCGGTCCAGCCAGGTGGCGCCCGTCGCCAGCCCTCCCGGGCCGACGGTGATGCGGTTCACCCTCGCGCCGGTGATCAGCCGCGCCCCCGCGGCGATCGCCCGGGGCCAGTGGGTCAGGTCGGTCGAGGCCTTGGCCCCCTCGGCGCAGCCCGAGGTGCAGACGCCACGCTGGACACATGGCCGCCGGCCGTCGTACGGCGCCGACAGGATGGCGTTCGGCTCCGGCCACCAGTGCCACCCCAGCCTGTTGTGGCCCTCTGCCACCCGGCGCCCGGCGATGCCCAGCGGGAGCGGCGGCACGGGGTAGTCGGCGTGCGGCGGGTAGGCGGGATCGCCGGCCAACCCCGACACGCCGATCTGCTGATCGATGGCGTCGTAGTACGGCACCAGATCGTCGTAGGAGAGCGGCCAGTCGTCGGCAATCCCGTCGAGCGTGCGCACCCGCAGGTCCGAGGGCAGCATCCGGGGCCAAGTGGCGTTGTAGATGATCATGCTCCCGCCCACGGAGTTGTACATCAGAGGTTCGATGTCGGAGTCGTCACCGTTGACCGGGTAGTCCTCCGGAAGGCGCCTCAGGTTGGGGCTCAATGCCCAGCGCCGGCGGATCGCCAGTTCCCAGTCCGGCCGGGTGCCGGGGAACGCCGACCGATCGGGCCAGCCGCCCTGTTCGAGGCACACGATGTCGAAGCCGCGCTCGGCGAGGTGACGTGCCGCCACGCCGCCGGATGCCCCGGCCCCGATGATCAGGGCGTCGGCCCGATCGGTCACGTGCTTCCGTTGATCGCTACTGCAGGCCGCCGTTGGTCACGACCTCGGTCGAGGTGGCATCGCTGGGCACTCTCCGAACTCACGATCGGGCCTCGCGGTGTGTGGCGATCCCGGCGGCGACCTGATCCACGAGGGCATCCAGATAGCGCTCGCCGGCGGCGGCGTCGGCGCCACGCGGGTCACCGATGATCCCGACCGGCGAGAGGGCGGCCATCCCCTGCGACCGCAGGATGGCGCCGGCCTCGGTGGCCGGGCCGACGTGTCCGGGGACCGCCGAAGCCATGTCGACGGTCTCGGGGGCGATGGCCAGCAGGATGCTGGTCTCGAAATGGCCCGCGTGGGTTCCGACCGTCTCGCGGTCCAGCCCGCAGTACTCCTCGGCGACACGGTGGACGGCGTCGCGCTGGGCGGGCCAGTCGTCGAAGGCCACGACACGATTGCGGACATCGGCCGGCAGGGAGGCGACGGCGGCGGCCATCGCCCCGACGTTGCCCGCGTGCCCGGTCACGAGAAAGGCGGCCCCGAAGCCATGGCCCAGCAGGGTGCAGGTCGTCTCCACCAGCACATCGCTGAGGGTTCGGTCCGTCAGGCTCGCGGTACCCGGGAACGTGAGGTGGTGGGACGAGGCGCCCACGGCCTGGCACGGGGCCACCACACAGCGACCGGCGCGGTCGGCTGCCCGAGACGCCACGGCCTCGGCGATGCGCTTGTCGGTGTCGAGCGGGAGGTGGGGTCCGTGCTGCTCGAGGGCGCCGAGCGGCACGAGAACGTCCAGCGGGCCCGCGTCGAGATGCTCCCGAAGTGCCGTCCAGCTCATGGCCCCCAGGTTCACGGCAACTCAGAGCGCATCGAGTTCGGGATCGAGATAGGTGGGCTTCTGCGGGCGCCCGACGCCGATGACGACCTGCACGAGGGCGTTCTCGTCGGTGTGGTTGCGCAGGCCGTGCATGTCCTGATCACTCTGCCCGCCCGCGAGGCGACAAGACGATGAACGCGTCGACGGGGGACGATCGATGGACGCGAACCCGTGCGATCCCCTTTAGCATCGTCGGCGTGTACCGCCCTCGGGGAGTGGCCGACCACCGCTTCATCGGCGACAAGCGCACGGGCGCCGTCTACGACCTCGACGCAGTGCCCGATGACGATGCAGCACCGGGCTCCGGCGGGACTCCGCGCGCTGTCATCGACGAGTTGGTGGCGTCGGGACGGTACCTGTGCTTCGCGCCCGACACGCTGGCCGAGGCGCGCAACCGTGGCTACCGCCTGCGGGGCGGGTGAGTGGAGGAGATCCCCTCAGGCCCGCTGACGCTGTCGGGCTATCTCGCCCGGCCGCTGCGCTCCGACGGTGAGGTACTGCGGGCTCCGAGACCGGCCGTCGTCATCTGTCACGGACTGCCGGCGGCACCCGGTGGGGCGGCCACCGCCGGACGGTCGTATCACGTGCTGGCCGACCGCCTCGCCGGCGAGATGGGCTGGTCGGCGCTGGTGCTCAACTACCGCGGCTGCGGGGCGTCCGAGGGTGACTTCTCGCTGCTCGGCTGGGTGGAGGATGTGCGCGCCGCGGTCGACCACGTTTCCGAACGAACCCGCACGACAGGGGTCTGGGTCGCCGGCTTCGGCACCGGGGGAGCTGTGGCGCTGCGCGCCGCGGCGGACAGTTCGACGGTGCGGGGGGTGGTGTCGGTGGGAGCGCCGGTGGACTTCGGGGACTGGGCCGCCAATGCCGACCGCCTGCTGCGCCACTCCCGCGACACGGGCGTCGTGCGTAGCGACTCGTTCCCCGCCAACCACCAGGCGTGGCGTGACCAGTTCGCGGGATTCAGCACGACCGATGCCGCCGACCGGCTGGCGCCGCGCCCGCTCATGGTCGTGCACGGCTCCGACGACGAACTCGTGCCGTCACTGGACGCCCGCGCCATCGCCGACGCTCACGGCGCCGCCGATCTGCGCATCATCGCCTCCGGGGGCCACCGCCTGCGCTACGACCCGCGCTGCATCTCCCTCGTGCTCGGCTGGCTCGACCGCCACGGCCACGATGCCGCACCGGCGACGGCGACTGCGGCGGGCGAGTCGTTGACGGAGATTCCGGCTTCCGGTTGAGCGGGCTCGCTGGTCAAGCAGCCGAGAATACGGCCGCCCCGACCAGGAAGAGGATGAAGAAGACCACGATCACCACGCCGACCAGGCTGATGCACAGGCCGGCGATGGCGAGTCCCTTGTGCGGAGCGCCGCGTCGCCGCGAACGGCTCAGGCCGATCGACGAGAAGGTCAACGCCGCGAGCCACAGAACGAAGCTGAGATGGGGAACGATGAACGCAACCCACATCACCAGCGAGAGGATGAACCCGGTGATGGCCAGGGGGTTGCCCTGACGCTCCGTGCCGCCTCCGGAAGCGGCAGGTTGCTCGGCGGGCTGTTCCTCCCAGACCTGGGAGGGTTGGTCGCCGGTCCCTGAATCCTGCCAAGGGAAATCCTCCGGAGCATCCGAGGATCCCACCTCGGCAGGCTCCTGATCGCCGCGGTCGTAGCTCCGCTCCTCACGGTTGTAGCGATCCATGGTTCCTCCGGTCAAGGGGTCGCGGTAGGCGTCAGTCCTGCTTGGACCTGCCGGCAGCCTTCTGCTCCTTCTTCCAGGCGCGCACCCGGGCGAGGGCTTCGGGGCCGTCGATGTCGGCGACCGAGCGGGGTGTGTCGTCGGCGAAGGGACCTGCGTAGGTGTGCCATCCCTCGGGGCGGACGGTGAACCGCTTGGCCAGGATGGCGAGGAAGATCATCGACTTCTCGTCGCCGTAGCCCGGTAGCGCCCGTACCCGGTCATAGAGCTCCCGGCCGTTGGTCGCCGTCGCCCAGACCGCACCCGCGTCACCGTCGTAGTTCTCGGCCACGTGACGGCACAGACCGTGCGCCCGGCGGGCCATCGCCGCCGGGAAGCGGTGCAGTGCGGGCTTGGTACAGAAGGCGGCCTCGAGGTCGGCCGGATCCATGGCGGCGATGGCGGTGGCGTCCAGTTCGCCCCCGAGCCGTTCGGCGAGGCGGGAGGGCGACTTGAACGCCCATTCCATGGGAATCTGCTGGTCCAGCAGCATGGCCAGCAGCAGTGCCAGCGGTTCGTTGTTGACGAGCGAGTCAGCGGCGTCATCACCGGTGACGGCAAGCGTTCCAGCGGTCATACCCCGAGCGTAACGGCCCCGCTGGGCCGGCGCGGCCGGTCGCGGGCGGCCGCGCCGGCCGTTCCGGCCCGCCGGTAGCGTTCCGGGGGTCATGTCCCGACCGTGGCGAGGGGGCTCGGCGGTGCGCGGGGCTCGCTTGGAGGCAATGGTGAAACGGCCACGAGACGGCGCTGAGGTGCCGCGGCGGGCGTGGGTTGTGCTGGGAGTGGCGTGCGTCAGCATCTTCCTGGTGGTGATCGACGCCTCCATCGTGAACGTGGCATTCCCCACCATCGGTGCCGATCTGAACACCACCGACGCCACCCTCTCGTGGATCCTGACGGCCTACAACGTGACCGTCGCCTCGCTGCTGCTGCTGGCCGGGCGGACCGCCGACAGGCTGGGGCGCAAACGGGTCTTCCTGGTCTCGGTGGCCGTCTTCACGCTGGGGTCGCTGCTGTGCAGCCTCGCCCCCGACGCGGGCTCGCTCATCGCCTTCAGGGTGGTGCAGGCCGTCGGCGGATCGGCCATCTTCCCCTCCTCCCTGGCGCTGGTGCTGCCGGAGTTCCCCGTCGAGCGGCGCTCCATGGCGGTGGGCATCTGGTCGGCCGTGGCCGGATTCGGCGGGGCGGTCGGCCCCTCCGCCGGGGCGCTGCTGATCGAACTGTTCGGCTGGCGGGGGATCTTCTGGGCGAGCGTTCCCCTCGGCGCGGCCGTCGTGGTCCTGGGGCGTCGCTTCCTGACCGAGACGCGGGTGGCGAGCGACACCGGGCGACTGGACGTCATCGGCGTCCCCGTCAGCGTGCTGGGCGTGGCGCTCGTCCTGCTGGCGGTGGTGCAGGCCGAGCACTGGGGTTACACCAGTGCCCGCACGCTCACACTGGCATGTGTCGGGCTGGTCCTGCTGCCGGTCCTGGTGTGGCGGTCGCGCCGCCACCCGTCGCCGGTACTGGACCTGTCGCTGTTCGGCATCCGGTCGTTCCGGGTGGCCACCTTCGCCACGAGCTTCTTCGGGTTCGCCTTCCTGGGCGGGTTCTTGCTCAACTCCCTGCTGCTGCAGCGTCTCTGGGACTGGCCGGTCTGGAAGACCGGCCTGGGTCTCAGTCCCGGCCCGCTGATGTCGGTCCTGGCCTCGTGGTGGGTCGGTCGCGCCGCCGACCGCCTCGGCCACCGCTGGCTCACCGCGGCGGGTAGCGGGCTGTGCGTCGCCGCTTTCTCGTGGCAGTTCTGGCGCGTCGGCGCCGTACCGGACTACGTGTCGGACTTCCTGCCGGCCATGCTGATGCTGGGGGCCGGTGTGGGGATGGCGATCACCTGCATCACGGCCGCGCCCCTGGCGGACCTGGGCAGCGACCAGTTCGCCATGGGAAACGCCACGGCTCGCACCGTGCAGCAACTCTGCTACGCCGTCGGTGTGGCCGCGGTCGTGGCGTTGCTCGGCGCCGGCGGCGCCGAGGATCTCGCCCGCTACCCGCGTCCCTGGATCTGGCTCATCTGCTCCTACGCCCTGGCGGGGCTGACGATGGCGCTGTTCTACCCCTCCGGCAGCGCCGCCGGGCGGGCCGGCCTGGGAGTGGGCGGTGGATCGCCCCGTCGGCGCCGCTCCGGCGAACGGTGATCAGCGGCGGTCTCGGGCCGTGGTCGCGTTCCGGTCCCTAGGTCAGCGGGCCGCACTCGTAGTCGACGGGGTTGACCGCCTCGGGGTCCACGCCGAAGCGTTCGATGGCGTCGTCGACCGCCGGGGCGTCGATCTCCCCGGCGGCGACGAGCCCAGCCAGGACGGCCACGGTGACATGTGCGGCGTCGACCTCGAAGAAGCGTCGCAGTGACTCACGCGTGTCGCTGCGGCCGAAGCCGTCGGTCCCCAGGACGGAGTAGCTCCCGGGCACCCAGCGGGCGATCTGATCGGGCACCAGGGTCAGGTAGTCGCTGACCGCCACGACCGGCCCGCTCGCTCGAGCCAGCTTGGCGGTCACAGCCGGCAGGCGCGGCGCCTCCAGCGGGTGCAGGCGGTTCCAGCGCTCCGCGTCCAGGGCGTCCTCCCGCAGCCTCTTGTAGGAGGTCGCGCTCCACAACTCGGCGCCGGTGTCGTAGTGCTCGGCGAGGATCGCCTGCGCCTGGCGGGCTGCGGCGTGCGCCGGTCCCGAGAACAGGATCGTGGCGCGGTGGCGCTTTCCCGTCGGCCCGGCGTCCCAGCGGTACAGGCCGCTCATGATGTCGGCGTCGCTGACGTGGTCGGCGCGAGCGGGCTGGAGGTAGTTCTCGTTGTAGATCGTCAGGTAGTAGAAGACGTCGTCGCCGTGCGCCACTCCCGCCGGGGGATACATGCGCTCCAACCCGCAGGCGATGATCGTGGCCATCTCGTAGGCGAAAGCCGGGTCGTAGGACTGGCAGGCCGGGACCGAGGCCGCAAGCAGGTGGCTGTGTCCGTCCTGGTGTTGCAGACCCTCGCCGGCGAGGGTCGTGCGTCCGGCGGTGGCGCCCAGAAGGAACCCGCGCGCCCGGCTGTCCGCCGCCGACCAGATGAGGTCCCCGACCCGCTGGAAGCCGAACATGGAGTAGAAGGTGTACATCGGCACCATCGGCACGCCCAGGTTGGCGTAGCTGGTGCCCGCGGCGATCCATTCCGCCAGCGAGCCCGCCTCGGTGATGCCCTCCTCCAGGATCTGCCCGTCGGTGTCCTCGGAGTACGACAGCAGCAGGTCGTGGTCCACGGGTTCGTAGAGCTGCCCGTGCGGGGCGTAGATCTCGAACTCCCGGAACAGCGAGTCCATCCCGAAGGTGCGAGCCTCGTCGGCGACGATCGGCGCGACCCGGGCGCCGAAGTCCTTGTCGCGCAGCAGCGAGCGCAGCAGGGTGGTGAACGCCACCGTGGTGGAGACCTCCCGATCGCCGGAGCCCTCGTCGAAGGCGGCGAAGATCTTCCGGTCGGGCAACTGCAGCCGCCTGCGGTCCCGCACGATGCGTGACGGGAGCGCCCCGTCGAGCGCCTGGCGGCGCCGGCGCATGTACACCATCTCCTCGGCGTCCGGTGGCGGCCGGTAGTACGGCGGGGCGTCGTCGTCCACGAGGGCACTCTCGGGGATCTCCTCCCAGAGGCGCAGCCGGTCGCGGAGTTCCAGGAGCTGCCGGGTGGTCATCTTCTTGATCTGATGCGTGGCGTTGCGGCCCTCGAACCCCCTGCCCAGGCTCCAGCCCTTGATGGTCTTGGCGAGGATCACCGTCGGTGAACCGACGTTGTCGGTGGCGGCCTTGTAGGCGGCGTAGAGCTTCTCGTGGTCGTGGCCGCCGCGCGGCAGGTTGGCGAGGTCGGCGTCGCCGTAGCCGTCCACCATGGCGCGCAGGCGCGGGTCGGGCCCGAAGAAGTGCTCGCGGATGTAGGTGCCGGACTCGGTGGCGTAGCGCTGGTACTCGCCGTCCACGGTGGAGTTCATCTTGTTCAACAGCAGTCCGTTGGTGTCCCGCTTCAGCAGCTCGTCCCAGCGGGACCCCCAGATGACCTTGATGACGTTCCAGCCGGCGCCGCGGAACAGGCCCTCGAGTTCCTGGATGATCTTGCTGTTCCCCCGTACGGGTCCGTCGAGGCGCTGCAGGTTGCAGTTGACCACCCAGATGAGGTTGTCCAGCTCCGAGCGCCCGGCCAGGGAGATGGCGCCCAGCGTCTCGGGTTCGTCCATCTCGCCGTCGCCCACGAAGCACCAGATGCGCGACTGCGCGGTGTCGTCGATCCGCCGGTGGTGCAGGTAGCGGTTGAAGCGGGCGTGATAGATGGAGTTGATGGCGCCGAGCCCCATCGACACCGTCGGGTACTCCCAGAAGTCGGGCATCAGCCGCGGGTGCGGGTAGCTGGACACCCCCCGCCCGCCGATCTCCATGCGGAAGTTGTCGAGGTGCTCGGTCGTGAGCCGCCCCTCGAGGAACGCCCGGGCGTAGACGCCCGGGGCGGCGTGGCCCTGGAAATACACGTGGTCACCGGGCAGGCCGTCGTCCTTGCCCCGGAAGAACCAATTGAAGCCCACGTCGTACAGCGAGGCCGACGAGGCGAACGTGGACAGGTGGCCGCCGATGCCGTCGGCGGCCTTGTTGGCCCGGATCACCATGACCGCGGCGTTCCAGCGGATATAGCGCCTGATGAGCTTCTCGAGGTGTTCGTCGCCGGGGAAGAAGGGCTGGCTGTCGGCGGGGATGGTGTTCACGTACGGGGTGGTGACCGTGGCGGGGATGCCGACGTCGAGCTGCTGTGCCCGCTCGAGCAGCCGGGCCACGAGCAGCCGGGCGCGCTCCTTGCCGCGTTCGTGGACCAGGGCGTCGAAGGAGTCGATCCACTCACCGGTCTCGGTGGGATCGGTGTCGGGGAGTTGGTGCGAGAAGTGGCCGCGCATCGGCGTTCAGTCTCGCACGCTCCGGCAGATTCCGGCCAAGTCCGGCTGGTTGCTTCCAGCGGTCTGACGGGGAAGGGAATCACCCGGCGAGATGGTGGTCGTGCGAGGATGAGCGGCGTGACGGAATCAGCCGGCCATCGCCCGCGACCCACGGTCGTGTACACCGACGGTGCTTGCCGCGGCAATCCCGGACCGGGCGGTTGGGGCTGGGTGGTGCCGCCGGAGGGCCCCTGGGCCGCCGGCGCCGCGGCGGCCACGACCAACAACCGCATGGAGTTGCAGGCCGTGCTGGAGGCGCTGGCGGCGCTGCGGGGCTGCGACCCGGTGGAGGTGGTCACCGACTCCAACTACATCGTCAACTGCTTCGCGGAGCGTTGGTGGGTGGGCTGGCAGCGTCGCAACTGGCGCAACTCGAAGAAGCAACCGGTCAAGAACCAGGACCTGTGGGTGCCGCTGATCGAGCAGGTCCTGGAGCGGGGCGTGGCGTTCCGCTGGGTGAAGGGACACGACAGCGATCCCTGGAACGATGCCGCCGATCTCCTCGCCACCGCCGCCGCGGACACGCAGCGAGCCAGCCGGGGCGATCGCTACGGGCTCGAGGGTCGCTGATCGTGCTGAGGAGGCTGTGGCTCGGGAGCTTCGCCGTCGTGGCCACGACGTGACCTGCTCCAGCGACGTGGCGCCGGAGTTCCGGGAGTACGAGCGCACCTCCACGACGGTGATGAACGCCTACGTCCGACCCCTGACGGCGGCGTACCTGCGGGCGTTGGGTGCGCTCGCCGGCGAGGTGCTCGTTATGACCTCCGCCGGCGGGCTCGTCCCCGTGGCGGTCGCCGCCGAGGCGCCGGTGCGGCTGCTGCTGTCGGGTCCCGCCGGAGGGGTGCGGGCGGGCGCCTACTACGCCCGCGTCAACGGCTATCCCGACGCCGTCACCTTCGACATGGGCGGAACGAGTACCGACGTGTGTCTCGTCAGCGGGGGCCGTCCCGCTCCCGCGGCGCAACGCTCGATGGCGGGCCTGCCGGTGCGGGTACCGGCACTCGACGTGCTGACGATCGGTGCCGGCGGCGGTTCGGTTGCCCGTATCGACGCCGGTGGTGCCCTCGTGGTGGGCCCCGAGAGCGCCGGAGCCATGCCGGGACCGGCCTGCTACGGCCGGGGTGGCGTCCTGCCGACGGTGACCGACGCCAACCTGATCGCCGGGCGGATCCCCGCAGAGACCTCCTTCAGCGACCTCGGCGTCCTGGACGTCGAGGCCGCCGAGGCGGTTCTGGCGGCCGGCGGGTTCTCGGCCGCCGACGTGCTGGCGGTCGTGAACGCCAACATGGCCGGGGCGCTGCGCCACGTCACGATCGAGCGAGGTACCGATCCCGCCGAGGTTGCGCTGGTGGCCTTCGGCGGGGCGGGACCGCTGCACGCCTGCGATCTGGCCGACGAACTGGGTATGCCGGCGGTCATTGTCCCTCCACGGGCAGGCGTGCTGTCGGCCGTCGGCATCCTGGGCGGCCCGCGCCAGACCGACATCGTGCAGTCGTGGCCCGGCGTTGCGGACCACGGCGGTTTGGCGGAGGCCGCTGCCGCCCTGGCGGCCCGGGCGCGCGCCGACCTGCGCCATGCCGACCGGGTGGCGGTCCGCTACGACTGCCGCTACCGGGGCCAGAGCCACGAGCTGACCGTGGACCACCCGGACGATTTCGCCGCCGAGCACGTGCGCCGCAACGGCTACTCCCGTCCAGACACCCCGGTAGAGGTGGTGGCCCTGCGGGCGAGCGCCCAGGCCGACTCACCGGTTGCGCTCGCCGACCTGCCCCCGGGTGCTCGCCGGGATGCCGGCGGACCGACCGTGGTGGTGGAGCCCGATACGACCCTGTGGATTCCCGAGGGGTGGCGTGCCGCCGTCGGCGAAGGGGGGGCATGGATCCTGCGCCGGACAGCCGGCGGGAATCGCTTGCCGGTGTCATGAGCGGGCGACTCTCTCCCGCGGTGCTGCAGATCCTCGTCTCGCGCCTCGAGGGCGTGGCGGTCGAGATGGGCGAGGTGCTGCGCCGGGCCTCGTTCAGCCCCAACATCAAGGAGCGGGCCGACTGCTCGGCGGCGCTGTTCACCGCCGGGGGCGAGTTGCTCGTGCAGGCCGAGCACATACCCGTCCACCTGGGCTCCATGCCGGCGTCGGTAGAGGCTGCCATCGACGCCTTCGGCGACGATCTGGCCCCGGACGAGCAGGTGATCCTCAACGACCCGTACGCGGGCGGCACCCATCTGAACGACGTGACGCTCGTGGCGCCGTGCCACGTCGACGGCCGGATCGTCGGGTGGGCGGCCAACCGCGCCCATCACGCCGACCTCGGCGGCTCGGCCCCGGGGTCGATCCCTGCGGGGGCCCGGACGGTCTTCGAGGAGGGTCTGCGCATCCCTCCGGTGCGCTTCGGTGACGACATCGTGGCGATGATCTGCGCCAACTCCCGCACCCCTGTCGAGCGCCGGGGGGACCTCGATGCCCAGATGGGAGCCAACCGCTGTGGCGTGGCGCGGCTGGCCGAACTGGCCGGCGCCCCCCTCTCGGAGGTGACCGACTACGGCGAACGCCGGATGCGTGCGGCCCTTGCCGGACTGCCCGACGGCACCTGGCGTTTCACCGACGTGATGGACAGCGTCGGGCCGCGGCCGTCCCAGCAGGTGCCGGCAAGGATCGTCGTGGAGGTCACGCTTGCCGGCGACGGCGTGACCTTCGACTTCTCCGGCACCGACCCCCAGCGCCCGGGCAACGTGAACGCCCCGGCGGCGGTGACGGTCAGTTGCGTCGGCTTCGCCCTTCGCAGCGCCACCGACCCGACGATTCCCTCGAACGGCGGGGCGATGCGCCCCGTGCATGTCGTGGCGCCGTCGGGGACGCTGGTGGCCGCCGAGCCTCCGGCCGCCGTGGGCGCCGGCAACGTGGAGATCAGCCAGCGCATCGCCGACGTCTGCCTCGGCGCTCTCGCCGGGCTGGCGCCCGACCGGGTCGGCGCCGCCTCACAGGGCACGATGAACAACATCCTGGTCGGTGCGGCGGGCTGGGTGTACTACGAGACGGTGGGCGGTGGGCAGGGGGGCCG
>CAZTZI010000134.1:0-4247 GCA_964618115.1 uncultured Acidimicrobiales bacterium | reverse complement strand
TGCCGCTGAACTGCTGCTTCGACGGCACCGACATGTGGGTCACCGACTTCGGCGAGATCACCGAGGTGACCGCCGAGGCCCCCATGGTGGGCCGCCTGCTGCGGGTGCGGCTCGGCGTGGCCGGCATGGAACCCTTCCGAGGCGCCATCACCTGAGCATCGCCGGCGGTCAGGTCGTCGGTAAAACTGGCGAGGCCATGGCCCAACGGCTCGAACGGGACACGAAACTCGCCGCGCTCGGCCGGCTCGTCGAAGAACACGAAGCCGAGCACGGCTCCATCACCGGCGACGAGATCGCCGAGCAGGCCCGGCAGGACCGCGACGCAGCCGGGTCGCTTCGGGGCGCCGCTCTCCGGGCCGGATGACGTTGATCCTCGACTCGGGCGCGCTCATCGCGCTCGAGGGCGACGACCGCAGGATGTGGCGGCGCCTCAAGGGCGCCCTCCAGAGCAAGAGCCCACCGAGGACGCACGGGGGTGTGGTCGCCCAGGTGCGGCGCGGCGGAGCCGGCCGCCAGGCGCGCCGGAGTCCTGCGCGCCCGCACTGGCCTCAGCGACGCGATCAACGCGGCACTGGTTGCCCTCACCAATCACGGCGACCGGATCATCACCTCGGACCCCGGCGACCTCGCCGTCCTTGCTGCCTCCACCGATCGGCGCATCGACATCGTTCCCGCCTGAGACCGCTAAACACGATCAGGCGATCCGAGCGATTCACGGCTCACTTCGAGCCTCGCATCTCACGTCGGAGTTCGTCGACGGTGAGGGTCGCGCCCTCGGGCCCCCTGTGCAGCATGGCGTGACAGTTCGGGCAGACGGGGACCAAGTCCTCCACCGGGTTGACCGTGTGGCTCTCGTGGTCGGCGATCTCCGACAGCGGCGTCTTGTGGTGCACGTGGATGAAGTCTCTGCCGATCTCGCCGTAGCGATCCTCGAACCGCAGCCTGCAAACCTGGCACTCATGGCCGAAGTGATCCAGGCACCGCTCCCGGGCGTCCGGGTCGCGCTCATAGCGGTTGACCATGACCCGGGTCTTGGCACCTTCAGGAATCTCCCGCCCGCCCGCGGACGCCACACCAGCCTCGTCGCCTGACAGGGCGAGATCCTGGCGACGCCGCCCCGGATCCGGTCGGTGGTCGGCGAGGCGCCGAATGCGCCAGGCGGCGTCCTCGACGTTCGGTTCGAAGACTGCCCATCGACCTCGGAGCGCCTTCCGCAGGTCACTTCGCAGCTCCGACGGCGGCACTTCCTTGGCCAGCCACCTGACTGGGCGTCGAAGTCGGGCATCCAGAGGTTGATCTGGGTCGAACTCTGCCCGTTCGATGACCGTCCCGATCGCGATCGACCCAGGTTCCGATTCGTGGTTCTTCAGCGGGAGAACGACGAGATCTCCGGTTCGCACGCTGTCGCGAAAGCGGAGAATCTCGTTGCGGCCGCGACGCCTGCGCCTCTCCGGCTCGTTCCCCCAGCCCTGTTCGATCATCCGGTCGAGAGAGTCTCGGTCCGCTGCCCCGAAGGCAGCAGCGTCGGTGATCCAATTGCCGTAACCGAGCGTCACGACGTCCTGATTAAGATTGTGCGCAACGGTCTCACCCTTGGGGCCGCCGCGCACAACCCAAACAGCCGAGTCTGCTGACACGTCGCTAGAGTTCGAGGCCACTCGGATCAGGGTTGGTCCCCACTTCAACCGAGTCCCCATACCTGCGTACGAGCAACGGGAGCTTTGAGGACCCGAACTGCAGGCGTTCGTTGCCACTCCGCAGGAGGTTCTTCAGTTGTAAGCATTGTTTGGCTGCCACGAGGTACGCCTGAGGCCGGACACCCGTCAGCAACCCTTCAATACGATTGCAGATGAGGTTGAGTCCCGCGCTTGCAACTCGCTGGTGGGCAGTGTTCTGTGTCTGCCAACCCTCAATCTCGGCCGAGCGGAGTTGGCCGAGATTCGAGACTTCGACGCGGACGCTCACGCCGAAATCCTAATGAGAACCAGACGCACCGGCGCAGCGGCGTGCCTCATCGTCGATCAGACTCGTCGGCTACGAGATGCTGGCGCAGCACCCGCGTCATCGGGGCGTCCCGGCTCCATCGGTTGCCCGCGCTTTCCGCTATTGTGCCTTGGGCGGACGGCAAGCTGCGCTGGTTGTATCCTTTGGGATACAATGGTTCGTGGTGTTGGAGGTGCGACAGACCGAGGTGTACGCCCGCTGGTTTCGGGGACTCAGGGACAGGCAGGCGCGGGCTCAGATCGACGTTCGTGTCCGGCGGCTGTCGTTGGGGAACCCGGGCGACGCGAGGCCGCTCGGAGGGGGTGTCTCCGAACTCCGCATTGACTACGGACCCGGATACCGGGTCTACTTCTGCCGAAGGGGCCGACATTTGGTCGTCCTGCTCGCCGGCGGCGACAAGGACAGCCAGAGTCGGGACGTTCGGCGAGCGCGGGGACTCGCGGATGACCTGAAGGAGGAATCGCTGTGAACGGAACCGACACCCGGCCTTGGGATGCGGCAGAGCACCTGGCGACCGGCGAGGACATGGTCGCCTACCTGGAGGCGGCCCTCGAGCAGGACGATCCCAAGCTCGTGGCGGCCGTGCTCGGCGACATCGCCAGAGCCAAGGGAATGGCGAAGGTCGCCCAAGAGGCGGGGCTGGGGAGGGAGAGCCTCTACAAGTCGCTCTCGCCGGACGGCAACCCGGAGTTCGGCACCGTACTGCAGGTCATGCGGGCGCTGGGGCTACGGCTCCGAGCAACAACCGTTTGAACAGACGGCGGGGCGCAGGCGTCGCAGGTCCTAGCGCGGCAGCAGCAAGCCCAGCTCGGCGCTTGTCGCCGCCGTCACTCCCCGCCACCTTTCCGAAGCGTCGGCATGCGGCGGGCGCAGCTACGGCGCGGGCCCTGCCTGGCCTCGTCGTCGGTAGCCGTCACCATGCCCGACGGACCGGGTCCTCATGACCTCGGAAGTTTCAGCATGCTGTCGTGGCTTACGACGAGGCCGTCGCGCAGGAGCGACTCCAGGATGCGCCGCGCTCGCGGCGGGTCGTCTTCAAGGCCCATGAGACGTGCCGCGGCCGAGGCCGGCTGCGGGCCGGACCGGAGTGCCTCCACGAGACGTCCCCGGCACTGGCGGTCGGATCCCTCGAAGGGCGCCTGGAAGGTGCTGACACCGGCCGAACCGTCCGCGGGGTCGGGGCCCTCTCCGCGCCAGGCGCAGTGCGCCGGCAGCGGACAACTCTCACAGTCGGCGCTGCGACGGGTACACACGGTGGCGCCGAGATCGAAGAGAGCCTGGTTCCACAGCCAGGCGCTGCCCGGGGGCACGAGTTCGTCGGCGGTCGCCTGTGCCTCCGAGGGTCGTAGGCGCCGACCTGCCAGGCGCGCCAACAGGCGCCCCACGTTGGTGTCCACCACCCCGACGTCGCGCTCGAAGGCGAGGGAGAGGACGGCCCGGGCGGTGTACGGCCCGACGCCGGGCAGCACCAGCAGCCCATCGAGATCGTCAGGGAAGCGCCCACCGGCTGCGGTGATGCGGCGGGCGGCGGCGTGCAGGTGCAGCGCCCGGCGGTTGTAGCCCAGCCCGCGCCATGCCTCGATGACGGCGCCCGCGGGCGCGGCGGCGCAGACCGCAGGCGTCGGGAACCGCTCGCAGAAGTCTTCGTACCGCTCCAGCACGCGCGCCACGCCGGTCTGCTGCAGCATCACCTCGGCCACGAGCACACGCCACGGATCGCGGGTCCGCCGCCAAGGGAGGCCGCGGAGCCGGGGTTCCGCCCAAGCCAGCAACGCATCCTGCAACTCGGCGCTGGCTGGCACGGCCGGAGCCGGAGTGCGTCGCGCCCTTGAAGAACCGGCCGCCGGGTCAGCACTCACGGCGACGTGGGTGCCAGCCTGTCGCGGCTGCAGCGGGATTCCGGGCTCGTGGCGGGCGAGGGTTCCGACATCAGCCACTGCACTCCCGCAGTGTCCCCCAACGACACCCGCCCTGCACGGCCCCCGTCCCGGACCGGTCGCAGGCGGTCCGGGACGGGGAAGTGCCCTTGCGCCGGGAGTTGACCGTGAGGCGCTAGCTTCGGAGCCCGTGGCCACGTCACCACCGCCCGAACTGGTCCTCACGCCGCTGACGGGGAAACCCCGGGCGGTCGAGGAATTGGTCACGACGTTCCACCTCGTCTTCGTGGCACTGGATCCGTTCACTCACGAGAGCGCCTGGATCCTGCCAACGGCCGGCCGGGTGATGGGCAACTTCTCGGGCGC
>CAZTZI010000133.1:0-5214 GCA_964618115.1 uncultured Acidimicrobiales bacterium | reverse complement strand
GTGTCGCCGGGGCGCACGTCCTTGGCCTTCACCTGGTCCTCGTTGTGCAGGGTGGCCATCTGCACCGTGGAGCCCCCAACGAACACCGGCTCCAGCACCGCGAACGGCGTGGCCTTGCCCTTGCCGCCGATGGAGACCTGGATCTTCAGCAGCCTCGTGCTGCGCTCCTCGGGGGGGAACTTGTAAGCCACGGCCCAGCGCGGGTGGTGGCTGGTGGCGCCCAGTTCGGCCTGGCGGGCGAAGTCATCCACCTTGATGACCACGCCGTCGGTCTCGTAGTCGTGGGCGTGCCGCCGTTGCTCGGCGGTCCGCACGTACTCCTCAACGGCGGTGAGGTCAGGCGCCTGCAACCAGGCGTCGTTGACCGGGAGACCGAGATGCGCCAGGAACTCGAGGGTCTCGCTGTGGCGCCGGATCGCCGGACCGCCGGTCATTGAGCCCAGCTGGTAGCACCACCAGCTCAACTCCCGCTCGGCGGTGACGGACGGATCCTTCTGGCGCAGCGACCCCGCCGCGGTGTTGCGGGGGTTGGCGTAGCGGGCCTCGCCCGCGGCCTCCCGCGCCGCGTTGAGCCGCTCGAAGGCGGGGATCGCCATGTAGACCTCGCCCCGCACCTCCAGCACCTCGGGTGCGCCGGGACCCAGCGAGCGGGGCACGTCGTCGATGGTGGCGACGTTGTGCGTGACGTCCTCGCCCACCCTGCCGTCGCCGCGGGTGGCGGCGCGCACCAGCCGGCCCCGCTCGTAGCGCACAGAGATGGCCAGACCGTCGAACTTCAACTCGCAGACGTAGGGACCGGCGGGACCGCCGAGCCGGGAGGCGGCCCGCGTGTCCCAGGCCCGCAACTCCTCGAGGTCGAAGGCGTTGTCCAGCGACATCATCGGCACGTCGTGAGCCACCGGGGCGAACAACTCCGATGGCGGCGCCCCCACGGTGCGCGTCGGCGACAGCGGATCGTCCAGGCCGGGAAACTCCTGCTCCAACGCCCGGAGCTCGGCCATCAAGGCGTCGTAGTCGGCGTCGGGGATCTCCGGGGCGTCCCGCCGGTAGTAGAGCTCGGCGTGACGGCGCACCAGCCGGCGCAACTCCTCCGTCCTGGCCCGATCGGCCTCGGACGGCGCGGCTGCCGCACTCCCGGTCGAGCGAGGCTCACTCACCACGCCCGAACTGTACCGACGCCCTGCGACACAGTCCCGCACCTCATTCCTGAACCGCCCACCGACGGCCACGTCCCAATCCCCGGACCGCCGCGAACTGCGCCCAGCCGGCGAGTTCGAGCAATCGGGCAGGCAGCATCGGGGCCGGCCTCCCCGCCACCCGCGCCGGGATGACCCATGCACAGGATCGCTCGGGAAACCCCTGCCGACGAATAGCTTTGTGCACATGACGCGTAGACGGATGGCGGCGCTGCTGGCGGTTCCGGTTCTCGTTGTGATCGCATGCGGCGGCGGAGCCGGCGACGGCGAGACACCGGCAGCCGGCACGCCCACCACGACGTCGGCCACACCGGACACGGTTGGCGACGAGACGACCGCCCCACCGCCAACCCCCGCGGACCCGCAGCCCGGCGCCGGTGACGAGCCCACCGAGGCGCGCGGCGGCGAGCTGATCCTGGCCGTGGAGCAGTGGCCCGAGTGCCTCAACCCGGTGACCTCCTGCGCCAACTCCACCTGGATGATCTGGTCGGTGGCGACCCACCTGCTGCCGTCGCTCATGGAACTGGACCCGGGCAACGCCTACCGGCCCTCCCCCACCCTCCTCGAGGAGCCGACCATCGAGAACGGCGGTCTGGCGGTGGCCGACGACGGCACCTTCACGGTCACCTACCGCCTGAACCCCGAGGCCGTCTGGAGCGACGGCACGCCGCTCACCAGCGCCGACGTGCGGTTCACCTGGCGGGCCCACCTCGACACCGACGGCACCCTCGGCACCATCGGCTACGAACTCATCACCGACGTCGACACCGGCGACCCGCACACCGCGGCGGTCACCTTCAGTGAGCTCTACGCCCCCTGGCGGGACCTGTTCGGATTCGTGCTCCCCGCCCACGCCCTCGGCCCCGACACCAACATCGCCGGCGCCTGGAACGATCACATCCCCATCTCCGCCGGCCCCTGGCTGCAGCAGTCCTGGAGCCAGGACCAGCACGTGCTGGTTCCCAACGAGCTCTACTGGGTGCCCGAGCGCCGGCCCCTGGTGGACCGGGTCATCATGGTGCCCCGCGAGGACACCGACTCCGAGATCGTGGCCCTGCAGACCGGCGAGGTCATGGCGGCGTTCCCGCAGCCGTTCCCCGGCGCCGTGCAGCGCCTCACCGGCGAGCTGACCTTCGTGGGCGGCGGCGGCACATACCTGGAGGGGCTCTGGATCAACCAGAACGCCCCCGACCGCCGCTTCGAGATCACCGGGAACGTTCGCCGGGCCGTGGCCTACTCGCTGGACCGCCAACTCATCGCCGAGGTGGCACTGGGCTCCATCATCGACGATCCCCAGGTGCTGCAGTGCGCCGGCTGGAACCCCACGTTCGGCGAATGGTGCAACGACGACTTCGCCCGCTACACCCAGAACCTGGACGAGGTGACAGCGCTACTGACCGCCGAGGGCTGGAGCCGGCCCGACCCCGACGGCCTCTGGGTGAACCCCGAGGGCGAGGAGTTGATCCTGCAGTGGAACACCGTGGCGGGCAACAAACGCCGCGAGGACGTGCAGGCCCTCGTCAGCGAGATGACCGCGCCGTTCGGCATCGGCTGGGAGATCATCAACTACGACGCCGGTGAGCTGTTCCAGAACCGGCTGCCGGTCATGAACTTCGGGCCGGTGGCGCTCTACGCGAACAGCACATCACCCGATCCGTCCGTGCAGACGCTGTACGACATCGACGGCATCCCCACCGAGGCCAACGGGTACACCGGCCAGAACTTCACCGCCTACGCAAGCCAGGAGGCCAGTGACCTCGCCGCGGCCATCGACCGGGAGGTGGACGCCGGGGCCCGGCTGGCGCTGGTGCGCGAACTCGGGGCGATCCTGGCCGACGACGTGCCCTGGATCCCGCTGTACCTGCTGCCCAACCTGCTGGTCTGGAACAGCTCGCTCGTCGAGGGTCCCGGCGCCTACACCTTCAGCGTCTACGGCGGCTTCAAGGACATCTACGACTGGCGCGTCATCGGCTGAGAGGCGGACGGGAGCGCCGCCCCGCGGACCCTCGCACGGGCGCCGGCCGGGGCACAGGAGGCGAGGCCGAGGCGACGTGAGCGGAGTCCACAGGTCACGGCGGGTACACCCGTGATCGCCTACGCCCTGCGGCGCCTGGCCGTCACCGTCCCGGTGCTTGTCGTCATCTCCTTCGGCACGTTCTGGGCGGCCGGGGCGATCTCCAGCCCCGCCGCCCAGCTCACGCTCAACCCGCGGATCAGCCCCGAGGCCAAGCAGGCCTACATCGAGTCGCTGGGCCTGGACCGCCCGCTGCACGTGCGATACGGCAAGTGGCTCTCCAACGTCGTGACCGGCGACTTCGGCACGTCGCTCGTGCGCAACGGTCAGGACGTGTGGCCGTTCGTGGAGCGGGCGCTGGCCAACACGCTGCTGCTGGTGGCCGCGGCGGTGAGCCTCTCCCTGCTGATCGGCCTGGCCACCGGCACGGTCTCGGCCATCCGCCGCGGCTCTCTGTGGGACTACACCTCGGTGGGCGTGTCGTTCCTGGGCATCTCCATCCCGGTGTTCTGGCTGGGCCTGATGCTGCAACTGTTCTTCGGCCTCTACCTCGCCAACTGGCTGGGAGTGGGTCCGCCCCTGCTGCCGACCGCGGGCATCTACTCACCGGGCCAACAGGGCTTCGACCTCCTGGACCGGGTCCGCCACATGATCCTTCCCACGATGGCTCTGTCGCTGCAGCTGGTGGCCGTCTACAGCCGCTACATGCGGTCCTCGATGCTGGAGGTGATGGGCGCCGACTACATCCGCACCGCCCGCTCCAAGGGGCTCCGCGAGAGCCGGGTGGTGGTGCGCCACGGCATGCGCTCGGCGCTGGTGCCGGTCACGACGCTGGTCGCCATCGACATCGGCCAACTCGTGGGCGGCCTGATCGTCACCGAGCGGGTGTTCCAGTACCCGGGCATGGGGCTGTTGTTCCTCGACGCCCTCAACGGCGGCGACTACACGATCCTGCTGCCGGTGGTGATGATCACGGCGGTGGCGGTGTTCGCGCTGAACCTGGTCGCCGACCTTCTCTACGGGGTGCTGGATCCCCGTGTGCGCCTGGGGCGCGGGGCGGTCCGCCATGTCTGACGGGCTCGCAGCCTCCGGCGGGCGCGGCGCTCCACCCGCAGGTCGCGGCGAGGCCGAGTCCCTCGCCACGGAGAGGCCGGTCAGCCCGTGGCAACTGGCGCTGCGCCGCTTCCTCCGGCGGCGGCCGGCGGTCATCTCGGCCGCGGTGCTGGTGGTGATCGTGGCCGGCGCGACCTTCGCCGACTGGATCGCCCCGTTCGGCCCGGTGGAGCAGAACCTCGACGACATCCTGGCGAGCCCCGACGGCACCTACCTGCTGGGAACCGACACCCTCGGGCGCGACAACTTCAGCCGCATCCTCCACGGCGGGCGCGTCTCGCTGCTCGTCGGCGTCATGGTGGCGCTCATCGCGGGTGGCGTCGGCACCGTGGTCGGCATCGTCGCCGGTTACTTCGGCGGGCTGCTCGACGCGGTGCTGATGCGCCTCACCGACACGCTGCTGGCGCTGCCGGGGCTGATGGTCGTGATCGTCGCCGCCCGGCTGCTCGGCGACGGTGTGTGGGACGTGGTGATCGTCCTCTCGGGCATCGCCTGGATGGCGCTCGCCCGCATCGTGCGGGGCAAGGTGCTGGCGCTCAAGGAGCAGGAGTTCGTGGAGGCGGCACGGGCGCTGGGCGTGCCGACACGACAGATCATGCGCCGCCACCTGCTGCCCAACCTGGTCGGCGAGATCACCGTCACCGCCTCGCTCACGGTGGCGGCGGCAATCCTGGCCGAGTCGACCCTCAGCTTCCTGGGCCTGGGCGTCAGCCCCACGCACACCGCCACCTGGGGGAACATGCTGGGCGGGAACGAGGGGTTCGTGATCACGGCGCCCTGGTTGGTCTGGGCACCGGGCTTGGCGATCGTCATCACGGCTCTGTGCGTCAACTTCATCGGCGACGGCCTGCGCGACTCGCTCGACCCGACGCAGGAGGAGCTGTGAGCACC
>CAZTZI010000132.1:0-21825 GCA_964618115.1 uncultured Acidimicrobiales bacterium | reverse complement strand
GGCGCTCAGCGTCCCTGTGATCTGCGAGTCCCTGCCCGGACCGTCGTCGTCGTCCTCCTCGACCACCCGGCCCCGGCCGTCCAACAGGAACAAGTACGTGTCGACAGCCGACCCCAGATCGATCGTCACCACGCGCTCGCCGGACAGAGAGAACTCGAACAAGCGCGCAAAGCTCCCCGAACGGCTCCCCGACTCGCAGCCGGCGGCCCACACGCCCGAGCGGGACACCGACCCGGACACCGCGCCCAACGACACCGTGCTGCAACCACCCGACTGAGAGGCAGGCTGCGGCGGCGACTGCGGCGACTGCGGCGGCTGCTGCGGCTGCTGCGACGCGGCGGCCGCGGCGTTGACGCGGAGCGTGAAGTCGCCGGTCTCGCCGTCGCTGTAGGTGGTGGCCTCGACACGGTAGGTCCCGGCGCTCAGCGTCCTCGCAATGCGCGAGTCCGTTCCCGAACCGCCGTCGTCGTCCGCCGCGACCTGGCGGCCCTGGCCGTCCAACAAGTACAAGAACGTGTCGACCGCCGACTCCAGGTCGACCGTCACCACGCGCTCGCCGGACAGCGAGAACTCGAACAAGCGAGCGAAGCTCCCCGAACGGCTCCCCGACTCGCAGCCGGCGGCCCACACGCCGTCGCGGGACACCGACCCGGACACCGCGCCCAACGACACCGTGCTGCAACCACCCGACCGAGAGGCAGGCTGCGGCGGCGACTGCGGCGACTGCGGCGGCGGTGACGGTGACGGTGAGGGTGGCGGGGGCGACGGTGACGGTGACGGCGGCGGGCTGGACGAGCAGCGCGACACGCAGCGCATCCGGATGGCGTCCACACCGATGCGGCTGGCGGAAAGACCGTCACGAGCGTGATGCTGAGACGCTTCGTTGTCCCGGACCGTGACCGTGACCCGCGCGCCGTCGGCGTCGTAGTTGCCCAGGCTCGTCCATCCGTAGGCGTTGCGCTGCGCCACCCGACGCGTGTACTCACGGCCGCCGACATCGATCCGGTACAGCACCGTGGCCGTCGCCTTCGTGTGCGGCACGTACACCTGGATCTCCTGGCGGCCGACCCGCCGCCCCATCGACCAGCGCGCCCAGTTGTCCGGACTCGACTCCCCCGCAGTCCCGTACGTGTACCGGTAATTGTTCGACCCGTGCCCCCTGCCGGCGTCACCCTGGTACCAATACCGAGACGGCCCGTTCAGGCTTGGGTTGTCGTTCACGTACCACGACGTCTGCTCCTGCGCCGCCGCCGGAGAGGAGGCCGCCGCCGGCACCAACGACCCCGCCAGCACGGCGGTCACGATCATCGCGACGAGATGAATCCGGGACTTCATGGCGAGGCTCGCTCCAGCGGGTCGACTCACTCGCGACCCGCTGATCGCGACGGCGCGGGCTGGCCGCGCGACCCTCCGGCGGCCAGCCGGGCGGGAAAGTACCCCCCCCCCCGCGATGTCAAGCACCGCGCGATGGGTCTGCGCGAGCGCTACGCCGGAGCGTCATCGTTGTCGGCGCCGGCGCCGTGTCGCAGCTCCCGGCGCACCGTCAAGCTGTGCCGCCCCGTCCATGCGCGGGGCTTGCTCCCGATATCGAACGCGGCGGCGAGCGCTTCGCCGCCGCGGAACAGAGGTTGCGAAAAACTGTGTATCTGAGAGTTGACTGACTGCTGATTTGCGCTTCGGAAAACTGTTGGTCAGTATGCCGGAAAAATGCTGATTAGAGCGCGCGCGGATAGATTCTGAACAGGCACTTTGCTGTCGACTGCAGCGGCACAAATCGTGTCGCGGAGCCTGGATTCCTGCCTTCGCCGGAATGACGGCAGTTCGGGGGCTCGAATTCTCCGTCGATGGTGGTCGCCTATCCGCGCACGCTCTAAGTGCTTTGCTGGTAGGTCGCCGTCTCGGCGGCCTGCTCAATGACGCGACGGCGACGCCCGACGTGGTGATCGACGCGGTCGAGAAGAAGTTCTGCGAACTCCCGGGCCATGCCGACCCGGGGATCCTCCGCGGCTGAGGCGAACGCGCCGGGGAGACCCGATGCGAGGGCGTCGAATCGCAGCAGCATGGCGACAGGATCGACCTTCAAGCGTCTTGCGGCCTCCAACCAGTCCTCCGGTCCGACCTCGTCGACCCGGAAGGTCTCGCCGATGGCCATGGCCGACACGACCGGACGATCCCCCACGCCGAAATAGGGGAGTGACGACATAATGTCGTAGACCGGTGCGAGCCGCACGAGGCCCCGATCCAGGAGCAACGAGTAGTTCTTGGCGTGCGCGTCCGGGGCGCCGATCATCCAGTTGAAGGCCAGGGCATCGCAGAACGACCCGACGTCGGTGGCGGCGACGGGCTCTGGCATGTGCCGACGGAGCAACGCTGCGACGTCCGCCGGCGACGGGCCTCCTTCGTGCTGGTATTTCTCACCGGGAGCGCGACCGAGAGCCTGACAGAGATCCTCGGCGTGCAGCCGCCACAACTCGCCGCGATCCCAGGCCCGGTCGAAGCGCTCGACCACGACCGCCTGCTGGTCCTCGAAGACGGCCAACCCGGTGACGGCGGCAGGTATCCCCAGGTTGCGGGCGGCGGTGAGGCACAGGTGTTCGTTGACCTCGGTCCACGGCAGGTGTGTCATGCCGGGCTTGAGGACATGGGTAGTCGGTGTCGTACCGGTCGGTACGCCCCAGCCGTGGCCGTCGCGATACAGGGCCGTCTTCGGCTGACCGCCCGCCAGGCTGAATTGGAGACCCAGGCGGGGGTCCGCCCACGCTCCCGCGTCCGATCGGAGGTCCCGCAGCCGCTGCGCGATCCGGGCCTCGCTGAGCGGTTCCACGCCCCCGCCGCGCTCGACGAGGCGCTCCACCTGGTACGGATCACAGAACTGCACGGCACCCGCACAATCGCGGCCCACCGGTGTTGAGAGCAGGTCGAAAGGTCGCAGGCTCGGTGCCCCGTACTCGTCGCGCCAGCGGCGCAGGACCTCCGCCGACTCCGGCAGCAGACCCGCCATCCAACCTTCGATGCGCCCGTGCGGATGTTCCGCCAGCGCCAGCGGCATCGAGACCGACAGCGGCGTGGCGTCGGCTCGGGTTCGATACTCGCGGTCGTATTCGAAGCTCAGGGCTCCCTCGGAAGATCGTGTAACCAGGCCGATCTCCTCGCCCCCGAGGAGGACCGAGAGAACGCCGTACATCGTTCAGTCTGTCGGCGGGCGCTTCGCTGCCTTGGCCGCGAGGGCGGCGAACGCCCTCTGGAAGCGCTCGGAGCCCTCGCGGTGCGACGGTCGCACATCTACGCCGTGACCCAGCACGTCGAGTACTCGCAACACCTTGCCCAACTCCACGGTCGGCTTGCCGTTCTCCATCTGCGACAGCCACACCCTGCTGACCCCGGCCCGCTCAGCCACCGCGGACTGCGAGAGGGAGGCGCGCCGCCGGAGGTCCCGCACGACGAGCCCGAAGTCGTGACAGTTGTAGAGCATGCTCCGCGCTCTCCTACCGGCGATCGTTGCCGTTCGTCTACACCGCAACACTGTAAGCGTTCGCTTTCATTCTAGTGCTACAACAGCGAGGGGGCGCAAACTGTGGATCGGGAAGCCTGCTAACTGCTGGATAGCACGTCGGAAAACTGATGGGTAGTGTGACGGAAAAACGCTGATTAGTGCTAGTCTGACTTTGTGGGGATCATCCCGAGGCTCCTGCAGCGTCGCATCGCCGAATCCTTGGACCACTTCCGAGTGACCGTGCTTCACGGTGCTCGACAATGCGGGAAGTCGACACTGGCGCGGCTGGTGGCCGACGAGCGGCAGGGCACCTACACCTCGCTGGACAACGATGCCGCACGCCAAGCGGCGCTGGCCGATCCGCAGGGATTCCTGCTCGACCAGGCACACCCCTTGGTCGTCGACGAGATCCAGCTCGGCGGGGACAGGGTGGTGCGCGCACTCAAGCAGGTGGTCGACGCCGACCCGACGCCAGGCCGATTCCTGTTGACCGGCTCCACGAACTTCCTGACCGTGCCGACGATCAGCGAGTCGCTGGCCGGCCGCGTCCGGCTGCTGCGCCTATGGCCCCTCTCGCAAGCAGAAATCGCCGGAACGTCCCCCCTGCCCATCGGGGCCTGGTTCGAGGACACGGCCGCAGCCTCGCCGCTCGCCCCACCTGTCGCCCCGGCGATGACGTCGCGGCGCGACTACATGGAACTCCTCTGCGGGGGCGGCTATCCAGAGGTTCTGACCCTTCCTGCGCACCTGCGCCGCGACTGGTTCGACGACTACGCGCGAACCGTCATCGAACGCGACATCGTGGCGCTCGGAGATCTTCGCCGACGAGGCCTGCTGCCCACGATGTTGGCGTGGGTCGCGGCCAACACTGCGAGCGAACTCAACATACAGGGCTCCGCCCGGCGCATCGGTGTGGACCGGGCGACCCTCACCTCGTACCTGGCGTGGATGGAGACTGTTTTCCTGGTGCACCGCCTGCCTGCGTGGTCGCGCAACCTGTCCGTCCGCTCGGTGCGCCGCCCGAAAATCCACATGACGGACACAGGACTCGCCGCGTGCCTCCTCGGCCTCGAGGCGGACGCCCTCACAGCCCCCACGGCACCCGCCACCGGACCGTTGCTGGAGACCTTCGTGGTCAACGAGATCGCCCGAAGCCTCGCCACCGGCGCCGACAGGCTGCGCCTCTACCACTACCGCGACCATCGCGGCCACGAAATCGACCTCGTGATCGAACGCGCCGACGGCGCCGTGGTCGCCGTGGAGATCAAAGCCACCGGCTCACCCACCACCGATCAACTCCGCCACACCGCCCACTTGAGAGACCGCCTCGACGAGATCGCTCCAGGCGCCTTCCGCGCCGGAATCCTCCTGCACACCGGCGACCAAGAATTCACCGTCGGCGACCGCCTCCACCTCCGACCGATCAGCACGCTCTGGCGTCAGAGGTGAACTCGTCATCGTGCTGAGACGATTCAGGTTCTGCCTTGCCATCTCGTGGACTCGCCCATGAGTGATTCAGGCTGGGTCAGACCCGTCCAGCCGACGAGGCCAACAATCATGAGTGATCCAGGCTCAGCGGTCGGTTGCGGTTGCTTCCGATCTGCCATCATGGCCGATTGGAAGCAACCGCAACCAACCGATGGAGTTCGCCCACCGATGAGTTCTAGGAGACGATTCGCCCGGTCCTCGAGGTGCTTCGCATAGAGAGCGGACTTGATCGTGTCGCGATCAACCGTCAATGCATACATCATCCAGACGCTCCAGAACAACGGCAGAATAGCAAGTACTTCAGGATGTCGATCAAATCCGAAGTAGCCCACTGCCACGACACCAAGTAATAGCAGGCTAAATTGAATGATATTCATCTCTCGGCTGTGGAGTTCTCGCAGACGCGTCTCGGTAGAGACCAGTTCGTTGGCAATGACCGTCAAGGCAGGCCTTAGCTCATCGTTCGTACAAGACATCGCGTCTACTTCTATGGGCGGGAGCCTCGTACCGGCACCGGAACGCAATCTGTCCAGCCGTAGTCCTGAAGTCTGTAGCAGAGTTGGCCTGTGAGGGATGCTTCAGCGATATCGTCAGCCCACGGGCTATGACCTCGCTCCCACGGCAAATTGACGCCACTGTGCTTGAAATTAAAACAGTTATGCTGTGCGGTTCCTTGATTCAGGTCATTGAGCCACTCATCTATTCCGATAGCTTTGCTTCCGAACTCAGTAGTTACTACAAATCCGGCATCAGCAGCTACCTTAAGAAATGCACTCGCTAGAACCTTGACACTCACAAGCCCCACAAAATATGCCGCCGGTATGCCTAGCAGCACTTTCGCGACTGTCTGGCTCCAACCCATGAAACGGGCGTGTTCAACGAGGCAGTTCTGGATGGCAGCTCCTTCATACTTGGGGAGCATGGCGACTTGCTTCAGTCGCACATCGTCGAGCGCCACCGTGCCTGAGCGGTGCGTTGCAACTATCTTGACCTGTCCATCAATGTGCAGCTCAGTATTATCGTACCTCCACCAGCCTTTGCGATCCTCTTGGCTTGGAGGATTGAACGTATTGATCAATCGGTAACTGGCATCGGAGCTTCGCTTCTCGAATATCTGCCACCTCACCTGGCCCGTGTGTTTGTCATCGGCGTGCAAAAGCCGATGAAAATTGTAGACGCCCTGTAGGTCGCCCATCCACCAAGTCGCTGTAGCTCCACGGCTGCTGGTACGCCAATAGGACGTCGCGCCTCCCGTATACCAGTCGCTGATCTTCGTCCAGTGTCCAGTGTGGTCATCGGGATCACGGTCCGTTATCACACCAGTCTGAGGCGGATCAGCAGCTGCACTTGGCGGCAGCGAGGATGGCGCAGTGACCCTACCGGCGTCTACATCCGCCATAGACGGCGGTAGATCATTGTTGTTCTGAGCGTCGCCATCACTCTGGTTCTGCGGCGGTTGAGGGGTTGTCGTGGTCGTCGGGGTTTCTGCCCGCGTTCGGGCACTCACTTCCACGGGCGTGCCGCTCCCGACCCGATTGCTCGCCGAGACCCATACCCCATACTCCGTTAACGGCACCAGGCCGCCGAAGTTCGTGGAACGCGACGCGGCCGACAGGTCGACCGCATGCAGCCGCCAGCCGCCGGTGAAGAGTTCCACCCGGTAGCCGTCCACCGCGGCGCCGCCATCGTCTCGGGGCGGTGACCATGTGACGGTCAAGCGGCGTTCAGCGGCCTGAATCCTGACATCCGTAGGCACCGAAGGCGCACCTACCTCCACCTGCCGCTGAGGCTGTGCCGTCTGCGTCGTCGACGTTGTCGTCGACGCAGACGGCGCGTTGTCGGGCACTACGACTGCGAGTGATCGTGCGAAGAGGATGGTGTTGGAGCGGACTCCGTCCACGACCGCGGTGAGGTAGCGGCCGGGCGTGCCGTTGTACCAGCAGAACGTGGAGTCGTCCCGCCCGGAAACAGTGAACGAGGCGAACGAGTCGCCCAGTCGGCTCGGCGAGGTGCTCCAATGGCAGCGCGCCGAGTAGCTGCCCCGGGAGAACCCCGAGAAATCAGCGGCCAACCACCGACACGGCAGATCCGCGGTCGGACAGCCCGCCCGCTCGGCACCCAGGCTCAGCGTCATCGACCGGTTGTCTGGAGGTGCTGGCGGGGGAGGTGTCGCGCTGCCGGGCCATACCACTACGACCGCTGGCGGGGATGGCGGCGAGGAGTTCGTGGAACAACGGGAAATGCAGCGCATGCGGATGGCGTCCACGCCGATGCGGTTGGCGGCGTAGCCGTCGCGGTCATAGTGCCGCGCGGCGTCGTTGTCGCGCACGACGACCGTGACCTCGGCACCGTCGCTGTCGTAGGCGCCCAGCGAGGTCCAGCCGTAGGCGTTTAGCTGATCCAGTCGCTTGGTGTACTCGCGGCCACCAATGCCGATCCGATACAGCACCGTGGCCGTCGCCTTAGTGTGTGGCACGTACACTTGGATCTCTTGGCGGCCGGCCCGGCGACCCATCTCCCAGCGGGCCCAGTTCGTCGGACTCGAATCCCCGCCCACGCCGTAAGTGAACCGATAGTTGTTGGATCCATACCCCTTACCCGCGTCGCCCCACCACCAATACCGCGACGGGCCATACAGACTTGGGGTGTCGTTCACGTACCAGGACGTCTGCTCCTGCGCCGCCGCCGGCGAGGAGGCCGCGGCCGGCACCAACGACCCCGCGATCACGGCGGTCACGATCATCGCGACGAGGTGGATGCGGGACTTCATGACGAGGTTCGCTCCATCGGGTTGACTCACCCGCGATCCGCTGATTGCGACAGAGCGGGACGGCTCGCGCGACCCTCCGGCGGCCAGCCGGGCAGCAAAGTACCCCCCCCCGCGCGCGCGATGTCAAGCACCGCCCGCCGGAGCCGTGCGAGCACCCCTCCAAGCGGCCCGAGGTCGTCGCGGCGTCGTCCTCGTCCCCCCTCTGGGTGCCTCGTGCGCCGAGCCCAGCGCGCCGCCGCGTGGCCCTGTGTGGCCGCTACAGGCGGAGAACGGCCCGTCGCCTCACCTACAAGGCCTGTACATAGATACATCTTGATGCTATGATGCACTTATGCGGACTACAATCGATCTGCCGGAAGACCTGCATTCGCTCGCCCGCGAGTTGGCCTACCAGCAGAAGAAGACCCTCAGCCAGGTGATCACAGAGCTGATCCGAAGCGCCACCCGCACCGAAGCAGGCCCGCGCATCGAAACCTCACCCTCCGGGCGGCTCGTCGTGCACCTCGGGCGCCCCATCACCGAGGAGGAAGTCAAGTCGTTGGAGGACGAGTAATGGGCTGCGCGCTGCTCGACGCCAACGTGCTGATAGCGCTGAGTTTCAGCGACCATCCTGGGCACGCCGCCTCGAACGCCTGGTTCGACGCGTACGACGGCGGCATCGCCACCTGCCCGGTGACCCAGGGATCACTGCTGCGGTTCCTGCTGCGCAACTCGGTGCCCGCGCCCGACGCGTTGACGGTGCTGGACCAGTACCGAGGCATGGCGAACCACGAGTTCTGGCCCGCTGACATCGGCTACGGCTCGGCCATGCTGCACGGCGTCATCGGGCACCGACAAGTCACCGACGCCTACCTCATCGCCCTCGCCGAGAGCCGCGGCGGAACGGTGGCGACCCTTGACCGGGGATTGGCGAACCTCCGGCCCCAGGCGACCCTGCTGATCTCCGCCTGAGCAAGAGGATCGCCGAGGAATCCCGGGAGGGCCGAGCGGACAGCGTGATCGGGGCTGAGGGTGCCGGCGCGCCCGTGGCGCCTCAGCCGGCGAGTTTGTTGACCCTGGCGGCGAAGTCGAAGTCCTTCTCGGTGATCCCGCCGGCGGCATGGTTGCTGATGGCGATGGACACCTTGTTCCAGACGTTCGACCACTCGGGATGGTGGAACAGGCGCTCCGCCACGCAGGCCACGGACGCCATGAAGCCGAAGGCGGCGGTGAAGTCCGCGAACTCGAAGTCGCGGTGCAGAGCGTTGCCGCGGCGCTCCCAACCGGGGATCTCGCCGAGCCGTGCGTCGACGGTGGCGTCGTCGATCAGTTCGTCAAGGTTGCTCATGCGCTCACGGTACCGCACCGTTCCGCACCGGCGCCCCGTGGGCGTGCGCTCGCCGGTCGGGGCCAGTGGTCTGCCGCGAGACAACGTGGGTGGTCGGCAGCCGCAATTCTCCCGGTCGCCGAATCGCACGCGGCGTGCAGGCTGCCTGACCGAATACGCGGCGGACCGCTACAAGCCCCGGCCGAGTGTGACGGCGATCTCGCTGGGAGCGGGCTTCTCCCAGGGCTCGTAGCCGGTCCGCTCCAACTCGTCGGCGAGTTCGGGTCCGCCCGATTTGACGATCTCGCCCCGGATCATGATGTGCACCCGATCGGGGCTCAACTCGGCGAGCAGCCGGGTGTAGTGCGTGATCGCCAGAACGCCGAGACCCTCGGTGGTCGCCTCCTCGATGCGCCGGGCGACGGCCCTCAGAGCGTCGACGTCGAGGCCCGAGTCGATCTCGTCGAGCACGGCGATGCGAGGCCGCAGCACGGCGAGTTGCAGTGCCTCGCCCCGCTTCTGCTCCCCACCGGAGAGATCCACGTTCACGGCCCGCTCCAGCAGCGCGGCCGGCACGCCGAGCCGCTCGGCCTCGGCGCCCAGTCGGTCGGCGAGCCCGTCGGCGTCGGGGTCGCGGTCGGCGGCGCGCAGCGCCGCGTCGAGCACGTCGGAGAGATTCACCCCCGGAACCTCGGTGGGATACTGCATGGCGAGGAACAGCCCGGCCTGCGCCCGCTCGAAGGGAGTCAGCGCCAGCAGATCGCGCCCGTCCAGCAGCGCGCGCCCGGCGGTGACCACATAACCGCGCCGGCCGGCCAGCACGTGCGCCAGCGTGGACTTGCCGCAGCCGTTGGGGCCCATGACGGCGTGCACCTCGCCGGCGGCCACCCGCAGGTTGACACCGTGAAGGATCGCCTCGCCCCCGGCGGTCGCCCGCAGGGCCTCGACGACGAGCTCGCTCATCAGTGGGTCCTCAGCGCCCCGTGCCGCGCAGCGTGACGAACACGCCGTCCTCGGACACCGAGACGTCGTGGACACACACCGGCGCGATGGCCGGCAGGGTGAGAGCCTCTCCCGTGCGCAGATCGAACAAGCTGCCGTGCGCGGGGCACTCCAGGGCGCACTCGTCGACGTCGACGTCGCCCTCGCTCAGGGAGTAGTCGGCGTGGCTGCATGTGTCGTCGATGGCGAAGAAACCGTCGTCGACGCGGGCGAGAGCTATCTTGCGCCCGGCCACGTCGAAGCAGCGAGCCTCCCCGGCCGCCAGGTCGCCGCTGTCGCACAGCCGCACTGGTCCTGTTGCGCCCTCGTCGCTCGCCGCCGCCCCGGCGCCGTCGCCCGTCTCCTGGGGCGGCGCGGCGTCCGGCGCCGCAGGGTCCCCGCCGGGACGCGCCGACCGCCCGAGGTGCCCCCGCAGTCGCCCGATCATCGGTCCGGCCCGATCTTGGCCTGCACCATCTCGTTGAACCCGGCCGCCACCGACTGCACGGGCAGGCGCCGGCGCACCTCCTCGAAGAACCCCTCCACGATGAGCCGCTCGGCCACGTCCGGCGGCACGCCCCGACTCTCCAGGTAGAAGCGGTGGTCCTCGTCGATCGGCCCCACCGAGCTGGCGTGGGCGCAGCGCACGTCGTTGTTCTCGATCTCCAGGTTGGGCACCGAATCGGCCCAGACGCCCTCGGAGAGTTTCAGGATGCGGTTGGTCTGCTGCGCGTCGGTGCCCCGGGCGTCGGGCCCGACCCGGATGAGGCCCGAGTAGATGGAGCGCGCGCTGTCCTCGACCGCCCCGACGAACAGCAGGTTGCTGTTGGTGTCGGCGGCGAGGTGGTTCTGGAAGGTGCGGAAGTCCAGCACCTGGTCTCGGTCCCCGAAGTACATGGCGGAGATGTCGCCGGTGGCGCCGCGCCCCGACAGAGTGCAGTCCACCCGGCAGCGGGCGTAGGCACCGCCCACGGCCGCCAACCCGATCGCCAGATGGCCCTGGGAGGCCACCGAGGCGGCCGTCTGATCGATGCCCACTGTCCGCGGTCCGAGCTCCTGCAGCGTCAGGTACTGCAAGCGGGCGGCCGGAGCAACGTCGATCTCCGCCACAGGGGCCACGAACCCCTCAGCCTCCCCGGAGATCAGGGCGTTGACCACCTGCGCCTGCGCCCCCTCCCCGACTACGACCCCCAGGCGGGGGAAGACCGCCATCGTCGGCGCCCGCACGATGTTGACGACGGCCACGGGGTCCGCCGGCCGGGCGCCGCTCGGGATCTCCACCGCCAGCGGCGCCGTGCAGAAGGCGTCGTTCATCAGCCCGAACGCGTCCGCCGGCTCGGCGATCACCCCACCCAGGCCTCCGGTGGGTGCCGGTTCGTCGGCGAGCACGCGCACCGCCACACCGGCGGCGGCCGCTTCGGGGGCGATGTCGGCGCTGACGAGGTGACCGTCGCAGGTCACGACGAGCGCGCTGAGCGAGCCGAGGCGTGACCGCAACGAGCCGAGCAGATCATCGGGGGGGACGGTGGACGCGCCGGGCGGCGGGCTCGCCGCGCCGTTCGCCGGGCGGTACGTCTCCAGGCGCAGCCTGTCGACGGGGCTGTAGCGCCACTCCTCCTCGGCGGCGGTCGGCAGCGGCGCCTCCTTGAACGCCTCAGCCGCCCGGACGCGCCTGTCCTGCAGCCAGCGGGACCCGGCCAGGGTGGCGGCGTGCGCGACGGAGAAGGTCTCGGCGAAGTCCGGCATCGAAACCCGCCGGCTAGCCGCGCTCGCCGCGGTTGCGACCGCGACGGCGCAGCGTGCGGCGCAGGCGCTCGCCCGGGCGCCGCTTCTCCTTCTCGAGGTCGGCCATGATCTCCAGCCCGGCCCGGTTCACGACGTCCTCGGCCTCGTCCAGCAGCGCGGCGATGGAGTCGTCGGTTCCGAGGGAGGCGGGCTCGTCGGGAGTCTTCGGGGTCACGAGGGTGCCGTAGGACCAGTTCACGTCGGCGCGCCGGCGGGTGTACATCTCGCAGTTCTCCGGGCAGCGCCACGGCGCCTCGGGGGCGAGGTCCAAGTCGCACTTCCGGACGGTGTCGCCGTTGGGATACGTGCGGCTCTCGAAGTACTTGCAGTCCTGGCGCATCGGCATGGCGCGCCCATTCTACGGGTGACGGCAGGAGCGCCGGTAGCCCCTCTGCCGGTCGGGACAGCGATCGCGGCGGCCCCGTTCGCCGGACCCGGCGCCCAGCGCTCAGCCGACGGAGCCCTCCATCTGCAGTTCGATGAGGCGGCTCCACTCCACGGCGTACTCCATCGGCAGCGTGCGCGTCACGGGCTCGACGAAGCCGTTGACGATCATGCCCATGGCCTGCTCCTCGCTGAGGCCGCGGCTCATCAGGTAGAACATCTGCTCGTCGGCCACTTTCGAGACCGTGGCCTCGTGGCCGATGACGGCGTCCTGGCTGCCGACCTCCATGTAGGGGTAGGTGTCCGAGATGCTGTCCTCGTCGAGGATGAGCGCGTCGCACTGCACGTGGCTCTTGCAGCCGCCGGCGTCGGGCTCCACCCGCACCAGGCCGCGGTAGCTGGTCCGCCCGCCGTCCTTGGAGATGGACTTGGAGACGATCTTGGAGGTCGTCTCGGGAGCGGCGTGGGTCATCTTGGCGCCCGTGTCCTGATGCTGACCGGGACCGGCGTAGGCCACCGACAGCACCTCGCCCGAGGCCTTCGGTCCGACCATCACCACGGCGGGGTACTTCATCGTGAGTTGCGAATTGTGGACGATGAAGCCCTCTGAGACGAAGTTGCCGGTGCCCTCCACCTCGATGTCCCAGGTCGGCACCACCTCGGTGTCGGCCCCGACCTCCACGTTGCGGATCTCCACGGTGGCCGGCAGCTCGATCTGTGACCGGCCGACGCGCCGGAAGTGCTCATAGGCGCGCCCGGGCTGGCGGGCCGCGGCCTCGCGAAGCGGCGACGAGACGACACCCAGGAGTCTCGGATCGGCGGGGAATTCCAGCCTGTGCGAGCCGCGTGCCACCGAGTCGTAGCCGAGGATTCGCACCGGCCGCTCTCCCTCGAACTCCGTGTGGACTCGAGACGAGATGCCGAGGCTGGTGAGCACCACACCGACGTCTTCCAGCAATGCTCGGTTGGCAGACTTGATCGAGAACCCTCGCCTGCCCGCAGGGGCACAGCCGTCGGAGTCGAGGTAGCCGGCAACGAAGGACAGCCGCTGCGACTCGGGCACGTCCAGAACCCACTGGGGCACCCGCTTGCGAAGAGCGCCGGAACCGAAGCCGTTGGCCTCGAGGAGGTCGGCCAGGTCGACGCTGTTCCAGGTGAGGGTCACGCCGTCGGCACGTTCGGTCGGTGCCGCGTCGGGCATCAGGCGGCCCATTGCCTCGACCAGACGGGCGCGGGCCCTGTCCCTGCGCGGTACCGAGAACACGACCTTGGCCCAGCGGCGCCCACCCGACCGGGCGGCTGTGGAATCGATGGAGCCGTCGCCGGTGAACAGTCCGAACAGCCACATCAAATCGTCGGTCGTGGTCTCGCCCACTTCGAGACGGCTGGTCCGCTCGCGCTCGGCGACGAAGCCCTCGCTGTACTGGTTGCTGCCCCCGAAGACCGTCCGAGTGTCCGGCTGCACAAGCTTGTGCGGCTCGCCGTAGTCGAGGCTCGAGGTGGGCACGATCGCCTTGCCGAGTTGATCGGCTCGAACGTACCCCAGGCTGTAGCGGCCCAGCTTCTTGGGGCGCGAGGCATCGTGGAGGTAGGAGTAGAAGGGGTGGTTGTCGGTGACCCGCAGCCGCCGCGACCCGGCGCCCACCTCCCGAACCGCCTGCTCGCCGGAATAGCGCTTGGCCGTCACCCGGCGCCAGCAGAGCGAACCGGCCACCTCGTCGTAGGACAGCACCTCGTCGCCCGGCATCACCAACTCGATCGGCTTGGTGCCACCGGGTGTCGTGACCCGGGAGCCCTCGGCCAGACAGCCGATGTTGCCGTCGATCCACTCCATGTGGCCCTCGGCCTCCACCCGGGCCCGCTTGGTCACCAGGTTGTAGACGTTGTTGGACCAGTTCTGGATGGTCGTGTAGGTGACCCTTGCGCCCTGGCCCACGATGATCTCCACGACCGCGGAGTGCAGCGAGTCGCTGGTGTACACCGGCGCCGAGCAGCCCTCCACGTAGTGCACCTGGGCACCCTCGTCGGCGATGATGAGTGTGCGCTCGAACTGCCCCATGTTCTCGGCGTTGATGCGGAAGTAGGCCTGCAGCGGCAACTCCACGCTCACGCCCGGGGGCACGTAGATGAACGAGCCGCCCGACCAGACGGCCGAGTTGAGCGCCGAGAACTTGTTGTCGTTGGGGGGGATGATCCGCCCGAAGTACTTGCGCACCAACTCGGAGTGCTCGCGCACCGCCGAGCCCATGTCGCTGAAGATGACGCCCTGCGCCTCGAGGTCCTCACGGTTGCGGTGGTAGACCACCTCGGACTCGTACTGGGCGGTCACACCGGCCAAGTACTTGCGCTCGGCCTCAGGGATGCCGAGTTTCTCGTAGGTGTTCTTGATCGAGTCGGGCACCTCGTCCCACTCGCTGACCTGCTCCTCGGTGGGCTTGATGTAGTAGTAGATGTTGTCGAAGTCGATGCCGCCGAGTTCGCCGCCCCAGGTGGGCAGCGGCCGGCGCTCGAAGCGGTCGAAGGACTTCAGCCGGAAGTTGAGCATCCACTCCGGTTCCTTCTTCATGAACGACATCTCGCGCACGATGTCGGCGTCGAGGCCGCGCCGCGGCTTGAAGACGTAGTCCTCCTCGTCGCTCCAACCCAGGGCGTAGTTGCCGAGATCGACGCCGAGGGTGCTGGCTTCGGTCATCGGGGCTCCCAGCTATTGGCGGATTTCTGTGTCTCAGTCTATCGGCACCGGGCAGCCGTGGTAGAGGGCTGACGGGCGGGCGCGGTGCCGGAGCGGTCAATCCAGCCGCCGCAACTCGGCCTTGTAGCGAGGCCCGCGCCGCGCGTAGCTGTCCGCCGCGTCGACCAGCATGTCGGGATCGGCGGCGTCGGGGCGGATTCGCGCCGGGACGCCGACGGCAACCGCTGCGGGCGGAATCTCGGTGCCGTCGAGCACCACCGCACCGGCACCCACGAGCGCCCCCTCGCCGACGACGACGCTGTGGCGGATCACCGAACCGACCCCTGCGAGAGACCCGTCGCGCATCGTGCAGGCCTCGAGGTGGGCCAGATGCCCGACGGTGCAGTCGTCGCCGATCACCGTCGGCGACACGGGTGCGGTGTGGATGACGGCACAGTCCTGGATCGAGCTGCGTTCGCCGACGACGATGGCGCCGTCGTCGCCGCGCAGCACCGCCTGAGGCCAGACCGTCGAGCCGGCGCCGATGGTCACGTCGCCGATGATGGTGGCCTCGGGGTGGACGTAGGCGTCGGGATGGATGCGCGGCACCAGATCGCCGAGGGCGTAGACGGCCATGAGGATCCTCCTGGACGTGGGTGGGGTGCGGGTTGCTGGCTATGAGTATGCGACCCGCGGGGCGACCTTGCGGCCGAGCGCGGGACCTCGGACCCGACCGGTCCTCGTCGGCGCAGCCCGTGCGGGCTCCGACTCGGCAGGCGGGCGTGTTCAGCACTCGGCAGGCGGGCGTGTTCAGCCCTCCGCGGATCCGACCGCGCCGTAGCCGCCCTTGAAGAAGATCAGCGGCCCGATCTCGGGGCGGCTGACACCCAGGTCCGCCACCCGGCCGAGAACGACCCAGTGGTCGCCGCCCTCGTGCACCGCCTCGATGGTGCAGTCGATCCAGGCCAGGCAGCCGTCGATGACGGGCGAACCCGTGGCGCGGGTGCTCCAGGGGACGGCGGCGAACTTGTCGGGATCCCGCCCCGCGAACAGCGAGCTGACCGCTGCCTGGTCCTCTGCCAGCACGTTGACGCAGAAACTGCCGCTCGCCTCGATGACCGGCCAGCTGTTGGACGACTTGCCGGGGCAGAACATCACCAGCGGCGGATCCAGGGAGACCGAACCGAACGAACCGATGGCCAGACCGACGGGGCTGCCGTTCTCGACGCCGGTCACCACCGTCACGCCGGTCGGGTAATGACCGAGGACGCGCCGGAATTCCGCGGAGTCGAAGGGTGCCACCGGATCGAGTGGGGATCGGACCGTTACGCCGCTTCGACTCCGGCACCCTCTGCGGGACCCACCGGGCGATGATCATCGACGACGACTTCGTTGCTCATGGCCGTCCTCTCCGGGTGTGCCGACAGGATCTCCGCCCGATCGTAGTCATCGTTCGCCCCCACGGCCCCGATGTCGAGCCGCTCCGCCCACGCGCCCCGGGCACCGACGGCCGCGGCGGCCGGGCCGGCGCCGGGCCGGTCAGGCGCGCTCGGACCGCAGATGTTGGCAGTCGCCGGCGGCGACTCGGACCGGGCCGTCCGCCGTCTCCACCACGAGCCGCCCGTCGCCGGACAGATCCGCGGCGTTGCCGTCGACGGTCGCCGCTGGGGTGAGCACGCGCACCCGCCGACCGAGCGTCGCGCTGCGGCGGCGCAGTTCGTCCAGCAGAGCCCGCTCGCCCGCCGGCTCTTGCAGACGCCGGTACCAGGCGTCGAGGCGCAGCAGCACCGAGACGAGCAGTTCGTTGCGGTCCGGCCGCTCCGCCGCAACCTCCTCCAGAGCGATCGGCGGCAAGGGTGTGACATCGCGCTCGGGCTCCCCGGCCTGCGCGGCGACCGCAGCGCTCAACGCCGGATGCGACCGCAGGTTCACGCCGAAGCCCGCCACGACGGCGATCGCACCGTCCTCCGCGACGTGCAACTCCGCCAGCACGCCGGCCAGCTTGGCCTCGTCGGGCTCACCCGGTGTCCCCGCCGCGCCGGGCACGTGGGCGATCACGTCGTTGGGCCACTTCAAGAGCACGTCCGCTCCCGCCGCGGCGCAGGCGTCGCGCACCGCCAGCGCCGTCGCCGGAGACAGCAACGCCGTGGTGACGGCCACCTGCGGGGGTCGCAGCAGCACCGAGGCCAGCAGCGCCGCGCCGGGCGGCGCCATCCACGACCTGCCGCGGCGGCCCCGCCCCGCGGTCTGGTGGTCGGCCACGAGCACGAGCCCTTCGGGTGCGCCGGCGCGGGCCTCCGCCAGTAGGTCGGCGTTGGTCGAGCCGGTGCCGGCCACGAAGCGGACGGGGCCGAAGACGGTTCCCGCCAGCAGGTCGCGCACCTCGCCGGGTGTCATCGCTCGGTGTCCCGGGGGGCGGCGAGCCGGTCCGCCGCGGCGCCGATCGGGCGCTCGGGCGTAATCCGCGTCACGATCTGGCACGATATGGCGTGTTTTCTTCGGTGCTGATCGCCAACCGGGGCGAGATCGCGGTCCGGGTGATCCGGACGTGCCGGGAGATGGGCATCAAGTCGATCGCCGTCTATTCCGAGCCCGACCGCGACGCCCTGCACGTGCGCCTCGCCGACGAGGCGTACGCCCTCGGCGGCCACACCAGCGAGGAGAGCTACCTCAACGTGCCGGCCATCCTCGCCGCCATCGAAGCCGCCGGCGCCGAGGCCGTCCACCCCGGGTACGGGTTCTTCAGCGAGAACGCCGACTTCGCCCGGCGGATCGTGGAGCGGGGGGTCACCTTCATCGGCCCGCCGCCGGAGGCCATCGAGGTGATGGGCGACAAGATCTCCGCGCGCCGGGCCGCCGAGACCGTGGGAGTGGGAAGCGTGCCGGGGACGCCGCTGGTGGAGACCGCCGGGGACGTTGCCGCCTTCGCGGGCGAGCACGGCTACCCGATCGCGGTCAAGGCCGCCTACGGCGGCGGCGGGCGCGGCCTCAAGGTGGTGCAGGCGGCCGGCGAGACCGAAGCGGCACTGGAGTCGGCGCGGCGCGAGGCGCTCGCCTACTTCGGGCGCGACGAGCTGTACCTCGAGCGCTACCTGCCCCGGCCGCGCCATGTGGAGGTGCAGGTTCTGGCCGACGCGCACGGCAACTGCGTCTACCTGGGCACGCGTGACTGCTCGGCGCAGCGCCGCCACCAGAAGCTCATCGAAGAGGCGCCCGCGCCGAACATTCCGGCGGTTGTCACCACGGCCATGGGCGAAGCGGCGGTCACCGTCGCGAAGGGCTGCGGCTACACCAACGCCGGCACCGTGGAGTTCCTGTACCAGGACGAGCAGTTCTGGTACCTCGAGATGAACACCCGCCTGCAGGTGGAGCATCCGGCGACCGAGATGATCAGCGGGCTGGATCTCGTCGAGCAGCAGATCCGGGTGGCCGCCAGCGAGCCGCTGGGCTTCGGCCAGAGCGACGTGGAGCTGCGGGGACACGCCATCGAGGTGCGCATCAACGCCGAGGACCCCGCCGGCGGACACTTCCTGCCGTCACCGGGCCGGCTCGCCAAGCTGGTGGTGCCCGACGGTTTCGGCACCCGCTTCGACACCGGCTACGAGGCGGGCGACGAGATCAGCCCGCTCTACGACAACCTCGTCGGCAAGCTCATCTGCTGGGCGCCCGACAGGCCGGCGGCCATCGCTCGCACGCTGCGGGCACTCGGGGAGATGCAGGTCGAGGGCGTCGCCACCACCATCCCCGCCGACGAGGCCATCCTGGCGCACCCCGACTTCGCCGCCGTGACGCACTCCACCCGCTGGGTGACCGACGAGCTGGACCTCTCGGGCCTCATGCCGATGCAGGTGGCGGAGGAGCTGGGCTTCACCGACAGCGAGGAGAACGTACGCCACACCATCGACGTGGAGGTCAACTCCAAGCGCTACACGGTGAAGCTCTGGATGCCGGAGGGCGCCACGGCGGCCCCGTCCGACGAGCGCCGATCCCGCCGGCCGCGGCCGTCCTCCAGCGGGGGGAGCGGCACCGGCGCGGGCGGCGGCAGCGGTGAGGTGCGCACCCCCATGCAGGGCACCGTCATCAAGGTGCTCGTGGCCGAGGGTGACACCGTCGATGCCGGCCAGCCGGTCGTGGTGCTGGAGGCCATGAAGATGGAGAACAACCTCCTGGCAGGCTGCAGCGGCACCGTCAGCGAGGTGCGCGTGGCGGCCGGGGACCTGGTCGGCGGCGGCGACCTGGTGGTGCTGATCGAGCCGGGCTAGGTCGGCCGGGCGTACAGATGTCGCCTGCGACAGACCTCGCCGAGACGCTGCGAGGCACGTAGCGGTGATCGGGCTCGGGGCACTCGACAGTGGACCTCGTCCGACCGTGCGGAGATACAGGTCAAATATCTGACCTATACTTGTGGCCGTGAGCGACACACTCCCCTTCTCCGAGGTGAAGGCGCATCTCTCCGAGTTGGCTGACCGGGTGGAGCGCCAGCACGACCGCGTCCTCGTGACCCGCAACGGCCGCCCGTCGTTCGTGATGATGAGTCCCGACGACTTGGAGTCCTTGGAGGAAACGATCGAGATACTCAGCGACGACGAGTTGGTTGACTCACTGCGAAAGTCACGTTTGGAGGATTCTCAAGATCTACTGAAGCCTCTCACTGATTTTCGCTGAGTAATCGGGTTGTACAAAGTCGAGGTCTCCTCCGCGGGTTCCCGCAGCATCGACCGTTTACCCCGGAAAGTGCGGGCAGCGGTCGCCGAGACCATCTTCGGAACACTCACAGAGAACCCTCGGCGAATCGCCAAGCCGCTCCGAGGCGAATTCGAGGGACTCATGGTCGCACGCCGCGGCGACTATCGAATCATTTTCAGGATCGATGAGGCGCAGCGGGCCATCAAGATCTACAGGGTCCAACACCGCCGCACCGCCTACCGGGCGAGTTGATCGCCTACCGGGCGGGTTGATCGGCGGGTTCGGCGAGGGACCCCGTGGATCCGATCCGGCGATACATCATTACATCATAATCTGATATCATGTTGGAATGATCAGAACACAGATCTCGCTCACCGACCACCATGCCGAGCGCCTTCGCGTCCTCGCTCTCACCGGCGGACAATCGCAGGCGGCGATCATTCGAGAGGCTCTCGACGGCTACCTCCGTGACCACGAGTCGAGGACGCGTCTCGAACAGGCACGGCGAGCGGTCGGCGCGTACCGGTCCGGGCGCAACTCGACCGCGGAGCGCCACGACGAGGCGCTCGACGAGGCGTTCGGGGCATGAACGGATGGACCTTCATCGACACCTCCGCTCTCTATGCGCTGCTCGACGCCGATGACGACCACCACACGGAGGCCGCGCGGGGATGGGAGCGGCTCCTGGACGACATGGAGTCCGGCCGGTGCCGTGGCATCACGCACTACGGCGTGGTGATCGAGACCAGCGCGCTAGTGCAGAGGCGCCTGGGCATGCAAGCGGTCAGCGCACTGCACGACTCCGTGCTCGAGGTCCTGGTCGTCGAGGATGTGGATGCCGATCTGCACGGGCGGGCCCTGGCCGCGATGCTGGCAGCCGGGCACCGCAACGTCTCTCTGGTGGATTGGACATCGTTCGAGTTGATGCGAGCGAAGGGAATCACGCACGCGCTGGCCTTCGACGATGACTTCACCCGGCGCGGCTTCCACCCACCGCCGACCGTCGCCTGAGCATCGAGGGGACAGGGCCAGAGGAGACCGGCGTAGGCGTCGACCGTCTCCTGCTCGAAGGCCGCAAATGTGACCTCGTTCACCGCCGTGGGCGCAGGGCGAACGGCTTCGACGGCGATAGCGGCGACCGCTTCGATGTGGTAACCGTCGCCGTCCGCACCGCTGGTCAGGCCGCTGTCAGATCGCCGGATCGGGCAGTTCGGCGAACCTCTCAACCTCGATGTCTCCGGCACGGTCCCGGGCACGCCAGAGATCGTGGGCCATCTGCATGCGCAGCCACGTCTCCGGAGTCGAGCCGAAGGCGCGGGAGAGGCGGATCGCCATCTCGATCGACACGCCGGCCTTCTCGTTCACCAGGTCCGACAGCGCCTGGCGGGTGACACCGAGGCCCGCTGCGGCCCGCGTCACCGTCAGCCCCAACGGTTCCAGACACTCCCACTTCACGATCCCCCCCGGGTGGGGAGGGTTGCGCATGGCCATCATCTCATCTCCTCAGCGGTAGTCGGTGTAGTCGACATCGACCGCGTGACCGTCGGCGAACCTGAACGTGACGCGCCAGTTGCCCGACACCGAGAACGCGTAGTGGCCTGCGAGATCACCGGTCAGCGCGTGGAGGCGGAACCCTGGGAGGTTCATGTCCTGCGCCTTGGCGCTCTGATCCAGGACCGCCAGAATCCGGGTCAGCTTGCGCAAGTGTTGAGGGTTCACGCCCTTCGCACTCCGTCCCTCGTACAACGCCCGGAGTCCGCGGTGCTTGAACGAGAGAATCACCGCGTTACTCTAGCGCGTCAAGTGTCACTTGTCAATAGTCACTGGTGCGGAGCGGCGTCCGGGACAGGGCCCCCACACCGGTGTGGGGGCGCAAACCGAACGGGACGACACCTGGACCTGTCCTGCGGCAACGTGGGCTGACCTGACCCGGCAAGCAACATCTCCCCGCCGTACGCTCCCGGACTGTGACTCCAGAGTCAGCAGGTGGGCTCACGCCCGAGCGGGAGGCTCGGCGGGTGCTGTTCCTGGTGGATCGGGCGAATCTGGGCCGTCAGGCCGTCCGGGAGTTCGAGGAGTTCGGCCTCGGCAACGAGGGGGCGGTGAAGATCACCTACCGTTCCGGCGAGGCGGGCCAGCGCCCCGAGGAGTTGCTGCAGCGGTTCCGCAACGCCTACAACCCCCGCATCGCGGTGACCGTGGACCTCATCGCCACCGGCACCGACGTGAAGCCCATCGAGTGCGTGGTGTTCATGCGCCGG
>CAZTZI010000131.1:0-7882 GCA_964618115.1 uncultured Acidimicrobiales bacterium | reverse complement strand
CTGGCCCTGTTCATGCCGCCGTCGACGCACATCATCGTGACGTCGCTGCCGCAGCACAAGGCCGGCGTCGGATCGGCGGTCAACGACACGACGCGTGAGGTGGGCGCAGCGATCGGCATCGCCACCTTGGGCACGCTGCTGACGGTCGGCTACCGGAGCGGGATGCGCTCGGAGGTCGGTGACCTGCCCGAGACTGCTGCGGAGGTCGCCACCGACTCCATCGGCGGCGCCCTGCGGGTGGCGGAGGGCCTGCCCGCCGAGCGCGCCGCCCAACTCGCCAACAGCGCCGTCGACGCCTTCAACCGGGGAATGACCCTGGCCATGGGCGTCTCCGCTGCGCTGCTCGCCCTGACCGCGGTGGCCACCTATCTCCTCTACCCTCGCGAGCACACGGGCGACCGGCGCCGGGCGGAACAACCGGACAACCCGCCACCCAGCGCCTGACCGCGGCCCCGCCGACGATGTTCCGCCACCTCATTCTGACGACCATCTTGAGGGGTCATCACCACCCACAATCCAGGAGCCGGTCAGGTTGGCCGCAGGACGCTCTGCGTGCGCCGCCGTCGCAGCGGAGCAGGGCGTGGCTCTCAGGCGAAGACCACCTCGAAGCTCACCGCGTGCTCGACGCCGAGTCGCTCTCCGGCGGCTTCGGCGTTCGGGCGCAGGAACGCCTCCGGATCGGCCATCGGGCCACCCAGCGAGGCCAGATAGGCGGCGTGCGCCGCCAGCGAGGCGAACCCGGCCTCGAGGTGGCCTGTGACGTCGACGGCGTGGGTGGCCTCCGGTGAGCCGCCGAAGGCGATGAACCGCACGCCGCCCCAAGCCTCGAGGCCCTCGCCCGACAGTTCCGGGAACATCCACGGGTTGGCGGCGTCGCGCACGGCGTCGATGAGGGCGCGGCCCACGTTCCGGTGGTCGACGTGGTTCCACGAGGCGCCCCCGAAGGAGTCCCGGTAGTTGATGGACAGCACCACCTCGGGCCGGTGGCGGCGGATGCAGGCGGCCAGCGCCCGGCGCAGGTCCAGGTCGGCCATGACGTACCCGTCGGGAAAGCCGAGGAACTCCACATGCGTCACGCCCACGACGGCGGCCGAGGCCCGCTGCTCCGCCTCCCGCAGCGGCCCGGTCTCCTCGGGGACCATCGAGGCGATTCCGGCCTCGCCGCTGGTGACGAGGGCGTAGCGGACGTCCTTGCCCGCCGCGGTCCAGCGGGCGACCGCCGCGGCCACCCCGTACTCCAAGTCGTCGGGATGCGCCACCACGGCCAGCGCCCGATCCCAGTCCTCCTCGAGGCGTGCAAGGTCTGCCGCCATCCGCCGACCATACCCGCCGGGCACAGGACCCAGGGCGGCCCGGCGGCGGAGGCAGGCCCCGTACACTGCCCTCGGCATGCGCGAACAGCCCGCGGGGGAGCCCATCGAGCCGCACCCGCGGCGCTGGCTGATCCTCGCCGTCCTGTGCTCGTCGATGGTGATGGTCTTCAGCAACCTCGGTTCGATGAACGTCGCCCTGCCGACCATGCAGACGGCGCTGGGTGCCAGCGGCTCGGACCTGCAATGGATCACCGACGCCCACATCCTGACCTTCGCCTGCCTGCTGCTGCCGCTCGGTGCGCTCGGTGACCGCCGAGGTCGCAAGGGGGTGCTGCTCGCCGGGACCGTGATCTTCGGGGTGGCCAGCGGGCTGGCGGCCTTCTCGACGACCGCCGGGCAGGTGATCCTCTACCGGACCGTGATGGGTGTCGGCGCCGCCCTCGTCATGCCGGCGACGCTGTCGATCGGCGCGGTGATCTTTCCGGCGTCGGAGCGAGCCAAGGCGGTCGCCGCCTGGTCGGCGGCCGCCGGGCTGAGCGGGATGCTCGGTCCCGTCATCGGCGGCGTCCTGCTCCGGTACTTCTGGTGGGGCTCGGCCTTCCTGTTCACCGTCCCCGTGGCCGGGGTGGTCCTGGCGCTGGTCGCCTGGATCGTGCCGACGTCCCGGGACGAGGGACAACGGCCGCTGGACGCGGTCGGCTCGGCGCTGTCGATCGTGGCGCTCGGCTGCCTGCTGTACGGAATCATCGAAGGCCCCGAACTGGGATGGCGCAACCCTTGGGTGATCGGGGGCTTCGGCGTGGCGGGGGTGGGATTCTGGGCCTACGCCCGCTGGGAGCGCCGGGTCCGGTTCCCCATGCTCGACCCGGCGTACTTCGGCAACCGGGTCTTCACCCTCGGGGCCGTCTCCGCGGTCGGAACCTTCTTCGCCCTGTACGGCATCGTCTTCATCCTCACGCAGTACTTCCAGTTCGCGCAGGGCCTCACGCCGCTCGGAGCGGGTGTCCGGATGCTGCCCGTCTCTGTGGTCGTGTTCCTGGTGGCACCCCGCATCCCCGCCGTGATCGCCCGATCCGGCACGCGGGCCACGATCAGTGCCGGGCTGGTGATCACCGCCGCCGGGATGGCGACCATGGGGATGCTCGACGCGGCGTCGCCGTACTGGCTCGCCGCGGTGGGCCTCCTGGTGCTGGGCATCGGGCTCGCGGTGACCATGCCGACCGCCACACACGCCATCGTCAGCTCGCTCCCGCCGCACAAGTCCGGCGTCGGCTCGGCCCTCAACGACATGACACGCGAGACGGGCGGGGCGATCGGCATCGCGCTGCTGGGCTCGCTCCTGTCGGTCGGCTACCGGCAGGGGATCTCCGGGAGGCTGGGCGACCTGCCGGCGGCAACCGCCGAGGCCGCGTCCGACTCGATCGGCGGCGCCCTCGGGGCCGGCGGCGAGTTACCTGCCGAGGCGGCCGCCCGGCTGCACGGTCTTGCGGTGGATGCGTTCGACCGGGGAATGACCCTGGCCGCCTGGGTTGCGGCCGCTGTGCTGGCGCTCGCCGCGGTCATCGTCTACCGGATGTACCCCACGCACCGGGCTGTGACCGGTGAGGCAGCGCCGGCGGAGGCGGGCGCGGGGAGCGCCTGAGGCCGTCCGATGTCCCCTGTCGCAAGACCCGCCGCCGCGCCGCGGCGCCGCCCGGGCGCGGGGAGCGCCTGAGAGCGACCGATGCACCCGCCCGACGGGACCGTCGATCGTCGTGGGCTCATCGTCGGCCTCGCCGCAGCGGTCGGCGCCCGGCACACCCGGACCGACGAGGACGTCCTGGCACCGTTCCTCGTCGATGAGCGCAGGCGTTACCGCGGCGAGGCGCTGGCGGTCGTCTCGCCCGCCGACACCGCGGACACCGCAACGGTCGTGCGGCTCTGCGCCGCCGCCGGCGTCGCCGTCGTGCCCCAGGGCGGCAACACGGGGCTCTGCGGCGGGGCCACCCCGCTGCGTACCGCCCCGTCGGTGGTACTCAGCCTGCGGCGCATGCGCGACGTGCGCAGCATCGACCACCTCGGTCGCACGATCACGGTCGGAGCCGGCGCCACGGTTGCGGAGGTCGCCGCCGCCGCGGCCGAGGCGGATCTGCTGTTCCCGCTCAGCTTCGGGGCCGAGGCCAGCGCCCAGATCGGCGGCGCGCTGTCCACCAACGCGGGCGGCACGGCCGTGCTGCGCTACGGATCGGCCCGCTCGCTGGCGCTCGGACTCGAGGTGGTGCTCGCCAACGGCACAGTGGCACGCCTCGGCGCCGGGCTGCGCAAGGACAACACCGGCTACGACCTGAAGAACCTGTTCGTGGGCAGCGAAGGCACTCTCGGCGTGATCTGCGAGGCCACACTGGCGCTGTACCCGCTGCCCCGCCAGCGAGCGACGGCGATGGCCACCCTCTCCGCCGACGAGGCGCCCGCGTCGGCGGCCGGCGGGCCGGCAGGCCCGTCGATCGGCAACGGGGCAGACGGCGCGGGTGAGGCCCGAGCCGGCCTGGAGGTGCTCGGCCGGTTGCTGGACGCGAGCGACGGGCGCGTCAGCGCGTGCGAGTGGCTGAGCCCCACCACCCGCCTGTTGGCCTGCGCGCAGCCGGGCGGGCCCCGTGATCCGTTCGGTTCGGGCAAGGAATCCCTGCTGCTCGTCGAGTTGACTTCGAGCCGGACGGGCGATGACCTACGACCGCTGCTTGAGGAGGTGCTCGCCGGCGCCCTCGCTGACGGTCTGATCGGCGACGCCACGATGGCCGACGGCACGGCCGCCGCCGAGCGGCTGTGGCGGGTGCGCGAGGCACCGCCCGAAGCCGAGAAGCGCGCCGGAGGCTCGATCAAGCACGACATCGCCGTGATGCCCGACCGGATGCCGGTCTTCCTGGAGCAGGCAACAGAGGCGGTCGAGACGGTCCTTCCCGGCGTGCGGATCAACGCCTTCGGGCACCTCGGAGACGGCAACATCCACTTCAACCTGCTGGTGCCCCGAGGCGAGGCCCCGCACGTGCTCTTCGACAACGAGGAAGCTCTCACCGAGACCGTCTTCGACACCGCCGATTCCCTCGGAGGCAGCTTCAGCGCCGAGCACGGCATCGGGCAGCGCTGGCGCCACGAACTCGCCCGCCGCAAGCAGCCCGCCGCCCTGGACCTGATGCGCCAGATCAAAGCCACCCTCGACCCCGCCAACGTCCTCAACCCCGGCAAGGTGCTCTGAGCAAGCGACCTCCGCCTACAGAGTTCCGTACCTCTCGCGTAGGTATCGGGACCGCCGGGTTGCCGCAACCAAGGCATCCGTGATCTGCCGCTGGCGGCGGTCGTAACCCAGGTGGGCATACATCTCATCGAGGAGTTCTTCGTAGGTGCGCCTGCGACCGTCCGACATGATCCAGTCGACGAGTTGCACTAGTCGGCTGGGATCGTGCTCGCCGATTGGGCGCCCAAGCGGCAGTCCGGGATCCTCGGCCTTACCGGCTATTGGGTCCAGTGGCCGAGGCGGTTCTTGTCGCGGGTCATGCGGCGGTCGGGGATCGCCGGCCCGATTGGAGATTGAGGTCGGTGCGTCCGCTCCTCGAACGGTGGGAGCGGCGACGGATCCCGTGACGCTGGCTGCGCCGGAGTTCTTCGCCTGCTTGATCGCCGCGTAGAGCGCTTCCGTGATCCGATGTCCGCGTCGCCTGTACCCCATCTCCTGGAACATCTCCTCGAAGATCTGCTCGTCGGTGCGCAGGAGCCCGTCGGACATGATCCAGCAGGCCAGCCGCACCAGCTTCTCGGGGTGGTGCTCGGCAATCGGCGCGCCGCGGGGAAAGTACGGAGCCTTGCCGCCCCGAGACGGGCCGGGCGCCGCGACAATCCCGCCATCCTCGCCGCCCGCGGCCCCGCCGAGGTCGGCTTCACTTCCGGCACCGCTCCCGCCGTCGGACCCGACGGTGGGACCGCTCCGATCACCGCCGGGGCCATCGCCATCCCTGCCCTCGCCGCCGTCCACGGCGCGCCGGTACGCCTCGAGCACCCTGGCGACCTCGCGGGTGTGGTCGTTGAACCAGTCGGTGGACCAGATCCGGCAGAACCGCCAGCCGAGGCGTTCAAGGTGATCCTGGCGCAGCCTGTCGCGGTCGCGCGCCGTGGGAGAGGAGTGGTAGGAGGCGCCGTCGGCCTCCACGGCGAGGGCGAAGCGCCTCGGATCGGTGGGATGGCGCACGGCGAAGTCGATCCGGTAGCCCGAGCAGCCGTACTGCGGAACCACGCTCAGTCCCGCCGCGGTGAGCTTGTCCATCACATCGATCTCGAAGGCGTTCAGCGGCTCGGCCTCCTCAGCGCCGTCGAGATCGGCTCCGGTGGTCTCGACATACTTCAGGTAGCCGCGCAGCTGCGCGACACCCTCCGCGGAGGTGCGACTCGGATCCATCTCGGCGTGGGAGAACGACGACACCAACGTCATCCGCCGCCGGGCGCGGGTGACGGCCACGTTGAGGCGCCGCTCGCCTCCCTCCTGATTCAGCGGACCGAACCGGTACACCACCTGCCCGGCGGGATTCTTCCCGTAGCCGATGCTGAGCAGGATGGCGTCCCGCTCGTCGCCCTGCACCCGCTCGAGGTTCTTGACGAAGGCCCGCTCAGGCGCAGCCTCGTCGAAGAAGACCTCGAGTTCGGGGCTTCTCTCAGCGGCGAGTCTGCGTCGCAGCACCTCCTCGATCCGATCGGCGTGATACCGGCCCATGGCGATGACGCCGAGCGACTCGTCGGGCCTCTGCCGGGCGTGGTCGATCATCAGGTCCACCACCCGCTGCACCTCGTCGGGGTTGCTGCGAGTGTCGGTTGCCTCGCCGGGACGGTGCTCGACTGGCTCGAACTGCAGACATTCCCCACCGGCGGCTCCGGGGAAGGTGGTCAACGAGCCATGGTAGATGTTGCGGTTGGAGAAGGCGATGAGCCGCTCGTCGGTGGACCTATAGTGCCACGTGAGTGGCCGCCGAGACAGAAGCGCATCCATCACGTCCAGGATCGACTCGAATCCCGACAACGACCCGGTGTCATCGCTCTCGTCGCTCTCGTCGTCGTCCGCGCCGTCGAAGAAGACCGTGGGTGGGAGTTGGCGCGAGTCGCCCGCCACCATCGCCCGCGGCGCCCGCAGCAGCGCAGGGATGGCATCGCAGGGCAGCACCTGGCTGGCTTCATCGAAGATGACGAGTTTGAACAGCGCCCGGGCCGGCAGCGTCTGGGCCACGTCCAGCGGCGACATCGCCCAGCAGGGCCGCACCGCCGTGAGCACGTCGGGTGCTTTCTCGAACAGGCCCCGCAACGGCAGGTGACGCGTCTTCTTGGCGGCCTCCCTGCGGATCAGCGCGTCCTGGTCGCGGTGAGCGTTGCAGACCTCGGTCGCCGCTTCGGCGATGCGGCGACGTATGCGATCCGGCGCCAGGTCGAGATGGGCAACATCAGCCTCGCGGAACTCGTGCACGTGACGGGCCTGCCGCCCGCCGTCGAAAGCCGCCAGGCTGGGGTCGCTCAGCAGGACCTCCCGGTGAATGGAACCCAGCCAGGCCCGCTCGAACTCGCCGCTGAGTCCGCTGGGCGCCAGATCGCCGGACCGCACCTTCTCGAGAAGTACGCCGACGCCGGCTCGGGCAATCCGCTCCTCGAGTTCGGCCAGCCGCGGCAGCCGGTTCAGCGTGATCCGATCCTCGGCGAGGGCATCAACGGCGTCGGCCAAGCCGGTATGGGTCATGCCGTCGAGTACGCGCTCGGGCAGCATGGCGGCAAGCTCGTCCAGCAGCGGCTGGAGCGCGCCGTGAGCCTCGGCGGCGGAGACCAGTCCCTCCGGCGGCCGCGGCTGTCCCTCACCGCCGAACCCCACCCAGCGGCGGACGATGCCGAGAGCCCGTTCCACCAGTCCCGACGCCTGCCGGCCGCGTAGCTCGGCTGCGTTACGAGATAGCCCGGCCACCTCGCGCACCGCGGCGCGGTAGCGACCGCTGAGAAGCCTTGCCGCCGCGGCGCGCAGACCGCCGGTCGCAGGCGCGAGGGCATCCGCGAGCCGGGCGAGGTCGCGCTCGAAGATCTCTCCGGCGACCTCGCCCCCAAGCCGGTCGATGTCGCCGAGCAGATCGAGCAGGTCGCCCCACGCCGCCACCGAGGTCGGATCATCGACACCCAGTTCGCCGGGGATCCCGGCGCAGCGCTGCCAAGCGGCACGGGTCGCCGCGGCGAGTTCGCCGAGCAACTCCTGCGCCCGCCTCACTTCGCCGACCGTGGCGATACGGGCGCCTGCCCACGGCGAGCGGCCTGCGAGAATCGGCGCGGACAGATCGGCCCAGTCGGTCAGGTCGCGGCGCACTTCGCCGGCTGACTCGCCGTCGATCCCCGCCAGCACGTCCGCCGGGAACAGCACGCCGGCGGAGGTGCGTACCCGATTCGGCTCGCCCTCCTCGCCGCCTCCGGCGACCGGAACATCCGGGCCGCCCCGGAGCGCCAGCAGGCGGTCCTGCACCTCGAAGAGCGACAGCCCCCACGGCTCGCGCTGGCTGTGCAACGCCTCGACGTAGCCGGAC
>CAZTZI010000130.1:0-19232 GCA_964618115.1 uncultured Acidimicrobiales bacterium | reverse complement strand
ATCATGGGGCGATCCACGATGGGCAGCATCTGCTTGGGTCGCATATCGGTGAGCGGCCGGAGCCTTGTCCCCAGCCCACCGGCGAGCACGATGGCCGATCTTCCGCTCATGGAGGCTCCACCCGGGCTGCTTCGGCGCGCGATCAGCGCAGCGGTGGCATCGTCGGCCCGGTCTTGGTGCGCCGGCCGATCACTCGTCCGCCGGCTCGGTCACCAGGGGGGTGGACTCCTCGCCGGCGCGCAGGGCGAACGGGTCGATCTGCCCCAGCCAGGCGATGCTCTGCGGCGGCGGGAGTTCGGCACCCTCGGGTGCGCGGGCAATCACCCAGGCCTCGCCGTTGTTGAGGAACCGGATGCCGGCGAGGTCCTCGGTGAACACTTCGGGAGCCTCGTCGACGGAACTGGAAAACTCCCAGCGATGCACCTGGATGATCGCCGGCTCTCCGCCGCAGGTGACGTCCTCGCCGAGCACGCGGCCGTCGTCGAGTGTGATGGCGTCGTCGGAGATCTCCGCCCGCATGGCCGTCATGAAGTCCTCCAGCGTGGCGTTCTCGCCGGAGGCGGCCTCGAAGTACGGGTGGATGTGGATGATGGCGTCGTCGTGGGAATGAATGCCGAGCCCATCGTCGGTACTGGTGAAGTGGGGCAGGAACGCCCCCTCGGTGCCCTCGGTACAGTCCCACAGGGCGTACGGCGAGTGCCAGTGATCCTCGTTCTGCACGGGGCGGGCCTGCACGTCGCGGGTTGTGTAGGCGAACGCCACCAGTGCGGTGCCCGCGGCGATGATGAGCACCACGAGGGCGGGGAAGCTCGGACGCAGGATGCGGCTCAGCCTGTTGCCGCCACCGCCGGTCCGCGCCGCCCGTTCGATGTTGCGGACGGCGTCGGTCAATGAGGATCGGCGGAGCCGGGAGTCGCGCGCCATAGCGCAAGGCACACTACCGCCGACCGGCGGCGATAGCGCCTGAGCGATCCCGACCGGCCGGTCGCCGCACCCGGGATTCTCTGCTTGGCGCCGAGGTCTCCCGGTGCCACGGCTAGCCTGCGGCCCGTGAGCGAGCCGGTCGTCTGGCTGAACGGTGAGATCGTTCGGGAGTCGGAGGCACGGATCTCGCCGCGTGATCACGGGCTGCTGGTGGGCGACGGGGTATTCGAGAGCGTCCGGATCACCGCGGGACAGGCATTCGCCCTGGGACGCCACCTGGCGCGGCTGTCTCGCTCAGCCGGAGCGCTGGGACTGGATCTCCCGGTCACCGGGGAATTGCGAGGGGCGGTCACCGACGTGCTGGAGGCAACGGGGATCGTCGAGGGGCGGCTGCGGATCACGGCGACCAGCGGGCCGGGCGGGTTCTCCTCGGCGCGGCCGGTGGGGCCGGCCACCGTCGTGGTCGCCGCCGAGGAGGCTCCGCCGTGGTCGCCTCACGTCGCGGTCGTGACGGTGCCGTGGCCTCGCAACGAGCGGGGCGCCGCGGCCGGCGTCAAGACCACCTCCTACGCCGAGAACGTGGTGGCGCTCCGCCGGGCGCACGACGCGGGTGCAAGCGAGGCGATCTTCGCCAACACCCGGGGAGAGCTGTGCGAGGGGACCGGCACCAATGTCTTCCTGGTCCTGGAGGGACGCCTGATCACGCCGCCGCTGTCGGCGGGTTGCCTCGCCGGCGTGACCCGCCAGCTGGCTCTCGAGATCACCGACGCCACCGAGGAGACGGTGCCACTGTCAGCACTGGTGAGCGCTGACGAGGCATTCCTGACGTCCACGACACGCAACGTTCATCCGATCTCAGCGGTCGACGGCACGGCACTGCCCGCCTGTCCGGGGCCGGCCACGAGAGCCGCTCGTCGGGCGTTCACCGTGCTCGAGGCAGACAACCTGGACCCGTAGAATCCAGCACCATCACAGGTGCTCAGTAGCAGGCTTCACGGACGATCGGATACGGGTTGATGTGGTTCCCCCGCCCACCGCGGTGGTACTCGAAGTGCAGATGCGGGAGCCCGGCCGCATTGCCGGAGTCGCCCACGTAGCCGATCACCGCGCCGGCCGGCACCCAGCCGACGCCGACGTTCTCGTACGCCGAGAGATGCGTGTTGTAGTAGTAGTTGCCGGAGTCGGCGAAGAGATATGCCGAGTTCCCGCCGATGCGGTTGGCGCGGTGCTCGACGCGCCCGCTCTCCACAGCGAGGACCGGGGTGCCGGTCGGCGCGATGAGGTCGTTGCCCTTGTGCCAGCCGCCGAAGTGCCGCGGATCCCCGAAGTCATCGAAGTGGCTGAACGGACCACGCAGCGGGCACACCCAGCCGCTGGCGGTCCGCAGGACCGGCAGCTCGCTGACGGCGGCGGCCGGTGCCGCCCCATCGGTCGGTTCACCGGGCCTGACGGGCGGTAGCGCGCCGGCACCCGGCTCCCCCTGCGAGGCGTCCGGGCCCGCCTCACCGGCAGCCCGGGCAACCTCCTCCCCGGCGATCCGGGCGGCCTCCTGGGCGGCAAGGACGGCAGCCCGTTCGGCCTCCGCCGCGGCCCGCGCCGCCTCGAGGCGGCGTGCCTCTTCGGCCTGCCGGCGCCGAAGCTCCTCGGCCAACCGCTGGCGCTCCTCCTCCTCCAGCGCGTCCAGCAGCCTGTCCTGCTCGTAGAGCCGCGGGGCGATCTGCAGGTACACGTCGCCGATGGCACTCAACTCCGCCTGTACCTCGGCGGCGGCCACCGCTGCCTGGGCGATCAGCTCCTGCTGGTGCCGGGCACGCTCGGCAAGCCGGGCCTGAGCCTGCTCGAGGTCGTCCCGCGCCCTGCGGTAGTCGTCGATGATGTCGAGCGAGCCCTCACTGACGAAACGGGCGAGCGCATCGACCACGGCCTGGCGGTTGATGTCGTCGCCTGCCAGGATCGACGGAGGTGTGGTCGAGTCGATGTAGCGCTGCACGGCGATCTCGATCATGCGCTGGCGCAAGGCAGCCACGTCGGCGTCGATCCCTGTCACCCGCGCGGAGAGTTCGGCGATCTCGGTGGAGAGTTCGTAGAGGGCCAGATCGGCCTCCCAGTAGCGGGCAGCGGCTGCGTCCGCGCGCGCCTGGGTCTCGGAGAGTTGCGCCAGGTAGGTATCGATCTCGTCCTGCAGCGCGCCGACGGTCTCACGGACCCGTTCCAGCTCGGTTTGCGCAACGGTTGCCGAACTAATCCCCAGCAGCAGAACAATCCACAGCGCCCACAACACTCTCCGGCGCATGACGTTCAACCCTACAGAACGTCGCTCTCGTCCCTGATGTCGCCCACGAGCGACTCCAGCACGTCCTCGAGGGTCACGAGCCCCACCGTAACGGCACCCTCCCGCACCAACGCCACATGGACGCGGTGCCGGCGCATCAACGTCAGGAGATCCTCCAGCGGCAGGTCGTGTCGCACCATGAGGGCTCGCCGGATGCACTCGGCGGGAAGTGCCTGCCCCCAGCGCTCATGGGGCATCGTCAGCAGGTCCTTGGCGTGCACGAACCCGTCGGGGCGGTCGGGATCACCCAACAGAAGCCGCGAGTGTCCACTGGTCACGACGGTTTCCTCCGCTTCAGCCACGCTGGCGCCCCGCGGGATGCTGCAGATCCGATCCCGCGGGACCATGATCGACGACACCGGCCGCTCACCCAGTTCGAGCGCAGACGCCAGCAATGAGTGCTCGAACTCGCTGAGCAGGCCGCCGGTGCGCGACTCGGCAAGCAACTCGGACAGTTCGGCGGGCGTGCGAGCGCTCGAGGTCCGGTCCACCGGCGCCACGCCGCAGAGGCGGACCAGTACGGCCACCAGCCACTCCAGCGCCCGGATGGCCGGCCGGAACGCCCCGACGAACAGGCGGTGGACCGGAGCCAACCACATCGCCAGCGCATCGGGATTGCACAGGGCGGCGTTCTTCGGAACCATCTCGCCGATCAGGACGTGGGCGAAGACCACGATGGCGATTGCGACAGCCACGCTGACGCCGTGGCCGAAGCCCCCCAGGAGACCGTCCAGCAGGCGCGCCACGGCGGGTTCGACGACGTAGCCGAGGCCCAGGGCCGTCATCGTCAATCCGAGTTGCGCGCCGGCGAGTTGCATGCCCAGATCCCCCATCGCCCGCACCGCCACCCGGGCGCGCCGGTTGCCCGACTCCGCGAGCACCTCCAGGCGGCTGCGCGACGCAGCCACGAGGGCGAACTCGACGGCGGTGAAGAAGGCGTTGCCCGCCAGCAGCACGACGGCCACCAGCAGCGCCACGACGGTCACGGGCGCAACTCCGCTCTCTCGGACACGCGGACGGTCACGATCCTTCGCCGCACCATCTCGGCGACCTCCACGCTCCAACCCTCCCAGGCGAAGGAGTCGCCGACCATCGGGATGCGACCGAGGCGGTAGAGAGTGAACCCGGCAAGGGTCTCATAGGGGCCGTCCGGGAGGCGCAGTCCGCAGGCCTCCTCGGTTGCATCGGCCCGCAGGTCGCCCGCCAGGAGCCACACGCCGGGCGGAGCCGGCGTGGTGAGCTCCGCGACCGGGTCGTGCTCGTCGTCGATCTCCCCGACGATCTCCTCCACGATGTCCTCGGCCGTGACTATCCCCGCGGTGCCGCCGTGCTCGTCGACCACCACCGCGAGGGACTGGCGCCGGCGGCTCATCTCGCCCAGCAGGCTCCCCAGGTCGGCGCTCTCGGGCACCGCCCACACGTCGCCCATCAACTCCCCCACGGTGACCCGATCGCGGTCCTCGGGTGGGATCCGGTGAACCGCCTTCACGTGGACGACGCCACAGACGTCGTCGAGTTCGCCACCGACCACGGGGAACCGCGAGAACCCGCTCGTGACCGCGGCGCCGGCGAGGTCAGCCGTCGTGTCGTCCGGGCCGACGGTGATCACCTCGACTCGCGGCACCAGCGCGTCGGCCGCGGTCTTGGCGCCGAAGCGGATCGAGCGCGTCAGCAGCGTCACGTCCTCGGGATCGAGTTCCCCGCTGCTGCCCGACGAGCGGATGATGTGTTCGAGTTCCTGCAGCGTCCGCACCGATCGGAGTTCACCGCTGGGTTCGAGGCCCGCCAGCCGCACGATGCGGTCGGCGGTTCCGTTGAACAGCGTCACGAAGGGCCACATGACGTAGCCGTAGACCCGCAGCGGCCTGGCACAGAGGAGCCCTGTCGGCAGCGGCCGCGAGATGGCCAGCATCTTCGGCAGCTGCTCGCCCGCCACGAGGTGCACCACGGTGGCCAGCGTCAAGGCCAGCGCCACCGCCACGGCGTGGGCCGTGGTCTCCGACAGAACCGAGCCGAGCGCACCCAGCAACAACTCGGCGATCAGCGGTTCGGCCACCCAGCCCAGCAGCAGGGACATCACCGTGATCCCCAGCTGCGCAGCGGAGAGATGGAACGTGAGCCGCTCGGTCACGCGCAGCAGGCTCTGGGCTGACCGCCTCCGTGATCTGCGCCCGGTGCCGGCGGCCCGCTCGAGCGGTCCCCGCTCCACGGATACGGCGGAGAACTCGGCGGCCACGAAGAAGGCGTTGGCGCCGATCAGCGCGACGACCGCGAGAAGTCCAAGTGCGACCCTGATTGCCGTCCAGCCTACCGCCGGCGCCCGGACGGCTCGGGGAGCCGGAACACCGGCGCTCCGGAGGCTCGGCGGTAGCATCCCGCCCCATCACCCGAGCCGCCCACATCCACCCGGACACGTCAAAGGGATGGCTGCGGCGCTTGTGGCCGATCGTGGCGGTCCACCGCCCCCTGCTCGCCATCGCCACCTTCTGCGGGCTGGTCGGACTGGCGGCTCAGGTCGGCGTACCGGCCGTGGCGCGGTGGGCGATCGACGCTGCCACCGATGGCCGCGGCGGCGATCTGCGGACATTCGTGATCGCGCTGGCGGGGCTGGCGCTCGCCCGCGCCCTTTGCGGCGGCACCTATCGCCACCTGCTGTTCAAGCTGTCCCTCCGCCTCGACACCGAGTTGCGCATGATCCTGTACCGCCACCTCACCCGGCTGTCGTTCTCCTTCTACGACCGCACCACGTCGGGGGATGTGATCTCACGCGCCAACACCGACATCCGCTCCATCCAGATCCTCTTCGCGTTCGCCCCCGTGGCGGGGATGGCGATGCTCACCTTCTTCCTGGCGTTCGCTCTGATGCTGACGATCCACGTGCCGCTGACCTTCGTGGCGCTCGCCACGCTGCCCGTCGCCACGGTCCTCGGCAACCGGTACCGCAACACCTTCCTCCCCCTGTCATGGATCATCCAGGGCCGCAGCGCAGAGGTGGCCACGATCGTCGACGAGAACGTCAACGGCACCCGGGTCGTGAAGTCGTTCGCCGCCGAGCGGGCAGAGATCGCCAAACTGGCGCGGTCCGCTCGACGCCTCCAGTGGGCGTCGGCGACCAGTGTCGACGTGCGCGCCCGCTTCAACCCCTTGCTGGAGGCGCTGCCGCGGGTGGCGATGGGACTGGTGCTCCTGTACGGGGGCTGGCTGGCGATCGACGGGCAGGTCTCCATCGGCACCCTGTTCGCCTTCAACGCCTACGTGATCATGCTGCAGTTGCCGTTCCGGATGGCCGGCTTCCTGGTCATGCAGTCCCAGCGCGCCGCGGCCTCCGCAGAGCGGATCTTCCAGGTGCTGGACACGACGCCGGAGATCACCGAGTCGCCCGGTGCCCGCACCCTGGACCGGGCGGAGGGGCGGCTGGAGTTCGACGACGTGACGTTCGGCTACGCCGGCGCCGACGGGCGCTCCCGGCGAGGTGTCCTGGAAGGGTTCAGTTGCCGCATCGAGCCGGGCGAGACGGTGGCCCTCGTGGGGCCGACCGGGTGCGGCAAGTCCACGGTGGCACGGCTCGCCGCCCGCTTCTACGACGCGACGGCCGGGACCGTCCGCCTCGACGGCATCGACGTGCGCAGCCTCGAAGTGGCGTCGCTGCGCCGCAACATCGCCGTGGCATTCGACGAACCATTCCTTTTCTCGGTCTCGCTGCGAGACAACATCGCCTTCGGTCGCCCCGAGGCCGCACTGGACGACGTGATGCGGGCGGCGCGGGCCGCGCAGATCCATGAGACGATCGCCGCGCTTCCCGAGGGCTACGACACGATCTCCGGCGAGCGCGGCTACACGCTGTCCGGTGGGCAGCGCCAGCGCATCGCCCTTGCCCGGGCGCTGCTGATGGACCCGAGTGTGCTGATCCTCGACGACGCCGTGAGCGCCGTGGACATGGGGGTGGAGGAGGCCATCGGCGCCGCCCTGCGGGAAGAGCGGGCAGGGCGGACCACGCTCATCATCGCCCATCGGCTCTCGACGATCAGCCTCGCCGATCGGGTCGTGTTCACCGAGGGCGGCGCGGTGGTCGCCACCGGAACCCACGCCGAACTGATGGCCACCGAGCCCCGGTACGTACAGGTGCTCGCCGACGCCGAGGCCAGGGCCGAGGCCGGCGGGTCGCACTGATGGTCTTCGTCGGGGGCGCCTACGTCGGTGCGCAGTCGCCGTCGTCGTCGCAGGCCAACGCGGCGGCCGGCCTTCCCTTCTCCGGTATCCCCGACGAGATGATCGACCGAGCCGCCGACATCCTCGATTCCGAACCCGAGCATCCTGAACCCGAGGTGGAATTCGAGCACCGCCCCCCCGACGGCGCGCCGCCGTTGCGCCTGCGCACGTTGCTGGCGCCGCACCGGGCGCGGGTACTGCTGGTCGTGGCCCTCGTCGTGGTGGAGGCGCTCGCCACCCAGGCCGGTCCCCTGCTCACCCAGATCGGCATCGACGAGGGCGTGTCGAAGAGCCGCTTCGGCACCCTCGGCATCGTCGCCGCCGTGTTCTTCGCCGTCGTGGGTATCCACATCGGCGCCAGCCGCGCCCGCACAGCCCTGGGCGGGCGGCTGGGGGAACGGCTCATGTACGGGCTCCGGGTTCGGGTGTTCACCCACTTCCAGCGGCTGTCGCTGAACTTCTACACCTCCGAGCGCGCCGGCGTGCTGATGTCGCGGATGACCAGCGACATCGAGGCCCTGACGATGCTGCTGCAGGAGGGGCTGGTCATGATGGTGGTGCAGGGACTGACCCTGGTCGTGATCACCGGCGTGCTGTTCTACCTGCACGTTCCCCTCGCCGCGCTGACCGTGGGCGTGGTCGTCCCCATCACCCTTGTGATGTCGCTGTGGTTCCGCCGGGCCACGGAGACGGGCTACAACCGGGTGCGCGACCGGATCGCCGTGGTGCTGGCCGATCTGTCCGAGAGCCTCGCGGGCATCCGCACCATCACCGCCTACAACCGCCGACGCCGCAACATCGCCCAGCACCAGCACGTCGTGACCGACCACGAGGACGCCAACGTCTACACGACCCGGGTGTCCTCGGTCTACGGGGCGGCCGCGGAGGGCATCGGCATCGTCGGCCAGGCGGTTGTGATCGGCGTCGGGGGTTGGCTGGCGATCGACGGCCGGCTCACGATCGGCGAACTGACCGCCTTCGCCCTGTACCTGACCGCCTTCTTCGCGCCGATCGCGCAACTCGTCGTCCTGTACAACGCCTACCAGCAGGGGCAGTCGGCCACCGCCAAGCTGCGCGAGCTTCTCGAGGAGGCGCCGGACGTGGCCGAGGCACCCGATGCGGTTGCGCTCGGCCCCATCGAGGGGCGGATCACCTTCGAGGGCGTGTCGTTCTCCTACCGGCCCGGCGAGCAGGTGCTGACCGGTGTGGATCTGGACGTCCCGGCGGGAGGGAGCCTCTCGATCGTCGGACCGACCGGGGGCGGCAAGTCGACGATCGCCAAGCTGGCTGTGCGCTTCTACGATCCCGACGCCGGTTCGGTCCGCATCGACGATGTCGACCTGCGCACCGTGCAGCTGGAATCCCTGCGGCACCAGTTCGGGGTCGTGCCCCAGGAGCCCTTCCTGTTCAACAGGACGATCGGGGAGAACATCCGCTTCGCGCGCCCCGACGCCTCCGATGACGAGGTCGCGGAGGCCTGCCGGGTGGTCGGGCTGGACTCGCTGGTCGACTCGCTCCCCGACGGGCTGGACACGCCGTGCCACGAGCGGGGAGCCTCCCTGTCGGCCGGTGAGCGCCAGCTGCTCGCCCTGGCCCGCGCCTTCCTCGCCCGCCCCCGGGTGCTGATCCTCGATGAGGCCACCTCCAATCTGGACCTGCGCTCGGAGGCGCAGGTGGAGCGGGCCCTGGACGCCGTCCTGGAGGGGCGCACCGCCGTCATCGTGGCGCATCGCCTCGCCACGGCGATGCGTGCCGACAGGATCGCCGTGGTGGACAATGGTCGGATCGCGGAGATCGGAGGTCACGACGAGTTGGTGGCCGCGGGTGGGCTCTATGCGGCCATGTACTCGGCGTGGGAGTCACACGCCTCGGGTAACGCCGCGGCACAGGACGCCCGCCCTGCCGGCGGCGAGCGGACCGGAGCGAGCGATGACCTCTGAGGTGATCCCGGCGCTGCGGCTGACCGACGTCGGCGTCGTCCGTGACCGCCGCCCGCTGCTGGCGGACGTGAACTGGACGGTCGCCCCGGGCGAACGCTGGGTGATGCTCGGGCCCAACGGGGCGGGCAAGTCGACGCTCCTGCGGGTGGCTGCGCTCTACCTCCACCCGACGCAGGGCACGGTGGAGGTTCTGGGCCGCCGCCTGGGGCGCGTCGACGTGCGCCGCATGCGCCACCGGGTGGGCTACGCCTCGGCCATGCTGTCCGACCGGATCCGGCCGAGCATCAGCGCTCTCGACGCCGTGATGACCGCCCGCCACGGCGCCCTCGAGCCGTGGTGGCACAGCTACGACGACGCCGACCGGCAGCGGGCGGCCGACCTGCTGGTGCGCATGGGCTGCGGTCACCTCGCCACCCAACAGTTCGGCCTGCTCTCCTCGGGCGAGCGCCAGCGGGTGCAGATCGCCCGGACCCTCATGACCGACCCCGGGCTGGTGCTGCTGGACGAACCCACCGCCGCCCTCGACCTGGCCGGGCGGGAGGAACTGGTCCGCACCCTGGACGCGCTCAGCGCGGACCCGGCCACGCCACCCACGGTGCTCGTCACCCACCACGTCGAGGAGATCCCCACGGGTTTCGACCATGTCCTGCTGCTGCGCGAGGGCCGGGTGGTGGCCGCGGGCCCCATCGGCGACGTTCTCACGGCCGAACACCTCAGCGCTTGCTTCGCCATGGACCTGGAACTCGAGCACCACCGCGGCCGCTGGTGGGCCCACGCCGCCGGCTAACCCCCGGCAATAGCGGCAGTGACAATCGAGTTCTTCCGGTTCGACAGTCCCCCAGGTCAATAGGTACTTGGGGGTCGCACGTGTGCGGAGCCCCACTCCACGAGTCGGCCAAGGGTCAGTGCCTCAACCACTTCAGCGCGCGAGAGTCGGGATTCTTCACCGATGGATGGTCTGGGTGAACCGGGTGCTCGCCGAGCGTCGGGGCGATTCGCTGGAAGTCCCGGACGAGGCACCGCGGCTCGGGTGGCCTTCAGTTGTGCGGGCAGATGATCGTTCCTACCGGTAGGGCGGCACGTAGAGGAGTCCGCCGTTGGTCCACAGGTCGTTGACCGAGCCGTCCAGCGGCAGGCCCAGCGGCTCGAGGTGCTGCCGGTAGATCTCCTCGTAGTTGCCGACCTGGCTGACGACCTGCACGGCGAAGTCACTCGGCAGGCCGAGGCCCGGATCGAAGCCCTCCTCGCCCAGGAACCGCCTCAGCGCCGGGTTGGTGCCGGTCGCCGAGGCGATGTTGCCCGAGTCCAGGCCGAACTCCCAGGCCTGGATGGTCGCCATGGCCGCCCACTGCACGACCTGGGCCCACTCGGTGTCGCCGTCCAGCACGGCAGGACCCAGCGGCTCCTTGGAGATGGTCTCGGGCAGGATGAACTGCTCCTCGCCGCCGCCGTCCTCGATCTCGAACTTGAACACGGCCAGCGCCGACTTGTCCGACGTCATCGCCTCGCACTGCCCGGCGGTGTAGCCGACGCGGGCCTCGGTGGCCTCGCCGAAGATGACCGGGTTGAAGGGGATGTTCCGCGAGCGCATCACGTCGGTGAGGTTCAACTCGGTGGTGGTGCCCTGCGCCACGCAAATGTTGGCGTCCGCCAGTTCCTCGAGGATGCGGATCCCCGTCGAGGCCGGAACCATGACGCCTTGACCGTCATACAGCGTGGTGTACACGAAGTTGGCGGCTTCCTTGCCGTCGCGGCTGGCGGTGAAGGTGGCGTTGCGCACCAGCACGTCGATCTCGCCGGACTGCAGCGCCGTGAACCGATCCGCGGTCAACAAGTCCACGAAAGCCACCGCGCCTGCGTCGCCCAACACGGCGGCGGCGATGACCCGGCAGAAGTCCGCGTCGAAGCCCTCATGCTCGCCGTCAGGGGTCAGGAAGCTGAACCCCGGCAAGGCGTCGCGCACACCGCAACGCACGTTGCCACGGGCCTGCACCTCGGCCAGGCGGCCGCCGCCCTGGGATAGTTCCACGGGCTCCTCGGCCGGTGACGCCGGCGCGGCGCTGTCCGCAGGTGACTCCGCCGGGATCTCCGCCGGGGGCGCAGGGGCCGCAGTGTCCGCCGGAGACGGTGTTGGCGACTCGATCGCGGGTGCCGATGACGGGGCGGTCGTCCCGCCGTCATCACCCCCGCACGCCGCAGCCAGCAGCACCACAGCCACGGCCGCCGCCACGAAGCCCGTCCCACGAATCATCGTGTTGCCTCCCCACTCAACAGGCGCATGAAACACCCCGGCTCTCCCGGAAGGCCGGTCCAGCGGTATCCAACCGTCGCTGGTCGAGTTGCCGGGCAGCGTAGACCTCCCACAACTCACCGACAGGTTGCGTGGAGCCCCGCTCCGCGCACTTCGATGCGCGCACTCTGAGCGTGCCACAGCTGTGCGTCTTTGCGGGTGTCGCGCAGGTTCAGGTGAGCCGCGGGTTTCGATCGGTCGGCCTATTCGATCAGGAGGAGTGATGGCTGCTGGTGACCGGTGATTCTGCTTCGCCGTGCTGACGTATTACTGTCGAATTTTGACGTGTTCACGTCATCCCGATAGGATGGACTCGATGGCGGTGCTGTCGACGCCGGGAGGGTCGCGCTGTGGCTGATCGTCAAGTCGCCGATCGCCTGGCCACCTTGGCGGACCTTGCGGGGACCTGTGAGGAGATCGACCGCCTCGAGCAGCGCCGGACAACGCTGGTTGTCGCCTCGACCCGGGCGGGCGCCACGGTCAGCGAAGTGGCCCGGTTGACAGGCTGGAGCCGGGATCGGGTGCGCCGCCAGCTGGCCCGCCACCGCAAGCCGGCAAACGAGGACACCCTCGACGTGACCATCACGGCGAATGTGTTGGCCAACTACGTGGGTGCACTGCGCGCCGAGAGCGACGAGGCGTGGCGGGCCCGCATCGTGCTGCACGACTTCGGCATGGTGTGGCAACACGCCAGCGCGGCCGAACGCCGGGTGCTGGTCGCCGATGAGCCGGAACCGTTCGATCCGCGCTGGGACGCCTTCTTGGCCGCCTATGTCGAACACCTCTGCCACCATGCCGACCTGCCGGCGCCGCAGTGGGTCTTCGACCCCCGGCGACACCTCAGCGAGTTCTGGTTCCCGGGCCCTCGATTCCCCCGCGAGCGTGCCGCGGTGATCCTCACCACCCCGGCGGCTTTCGAAGCGCACGGCATCTGGTTCCCCGCCCGCGAACTCCAAGTCGTCTAATGCGACCCCTCAGCGCCACCGACATGCGCCACGCGCTTCGAGAAGTAGCCGAACGCCTCCAGCGCGCCGGCGTGCAGGGACGCCTGTATGTGACCGGGGGTGCCGCAATGGCGCTGGCCTATGACGCCGAGCGGCTCACCCGCGACATCGACGCCGCGATCACCCACGGCCACAACGCCGTGATCGACGCGGTACGCGTCGTCGCCGCGGCCCGCGGCTGGCCCAGCACCTGGCTCAACGAGCAGGCCACGACCTACATGCCCCAGATTCCCGACCGGCACAGCCAGGTCGTCTTCGACCACCCGGCCCTGCAGGTCGCAGCCGCCTCCCCGACCCACATGCTGGCCATGAAAGCCCGCGCCGCCCGAGCCCAGGACATCGCCGACGTGACGAGCCTGCTTCGCCGCTGCGGACTCACCACCGCCGACGAGGTCGACAAACTCACCCAAACCGTCTTCGGCGAATCACTCGGTCCCCGCCAGCGACGCTGGATCGAAGACCTCATCGACCACATCACCCACAGCCCCGCACCCGACAGCGAGTCACCCCGAAGCAACGTGGATCCATAAGCCCGATCGCACCGCCAACTCCCGGCGCTGCGGTCCTCTCACACCCTCAAACTCGAGAATCATCGCCGGGCCTCGCCGCAACCCGGCACCCACCGCAATCATCAACCCTCCCGCCGACACCCTCAGGCCAGAGAGGTTCGATGGAGCCCCACTCAGTCGAACCGGCACGCGGGGATGCGTGTGCGTGGACCCCAGCTCCGCGATCCCTCGACGCATCCGCCCGACGATCAGCGCACCGTGTGCGGCCACCTCGACACTCAGCAGTTCGGCCTCCTCTCATCGGGCGAGCGCCAGAGGGTGCAGATCGCCCGGACTCTCATGACCGAGCCCGGGCTGGTGCTGCTCGACGAACAAACCGCCGCCCTGGACCTCGCCGGGCGGGAGGAACTGCGAGGCCCGTACCCGCGGCCTCCTGCTGAACATCGCTACTCCGTGAGCCACCGTGGCGCTCACCGATCCCCGCAAATCCGAGGTGGTACTTTGGATTTGCGGGGGTAAGGATTAGGCTCCGAGCGTGATCGAGCGGGAGATGGCGCCACGGCTAGTGAGCCTGTTCGGGCAGTATCCGATTGTCACGGTCACCGGCCCGCGTCAGGCGGGCAAGACGACGCTGTGCCGCAGCACCTTCCCCGAGTTGGGCTACGCGAACCTGGAGGACCATGACGTTCGCGAGTTCGCTGAAACGGACCCGCGGCGTTGGCTGGCGCAGTTCCCTGACGGCGCGGTGCTCGACGAGATCCAGCACGTGCCGAAGCTGCTGTCCTCTCTGCAGGTCCTCGTCGACGAGGATCGCCGCAACGGCCAGTTCGTTCTCACAGGCAGTGAGCAGTTCGGGCTGACGAAGACGATCAGCCAGTCCCTCGCCGGCCGCACGGCGCTGCTGCGCCTGTTGCCGTTGACCCTTGCCGAGCGGCGCCTCGCCGGCGCCGCCGACACGGTCGACGAGATCCTCTACTCGGGGTGTTACCCGAGAATCCACGACCAGGGGCTCCATCCCCCCCAGGCACTCGCCGACTATCTGGTGACCTACGTGGAGCGCGACGCTCTCCGGATCGGCGGGATCCGCGATCTTGCCGCGTTCCGCCGGTTCATCCGGCTCACCGCCGGCCGCGTCGGCCACGTTGTGAATCTGGCGAGCCTCGGCGACGACGCCGGCGTGTCACAGCCGACCGCTCGCGCCTGGTTGGAGGTTCTGGAGGCGAGCGACATCGTGTTCCGCCTCGAGCCGCACTACACCAACGTTCGCAAGCGCATCGTGAAGGCACCGAAGCTGTACTTCGGCGATGTCGGCCTGGCGAGCCACCTGATCGGCATTCGCAACGCCGACCAGCTCGCCGCTCACCCCCTGCGCGGCCAGTTGTTCGAGAACGCCGCCGTCGTCGAGGCGATCAAGCACTCACACAACCACGGCCTCTACGCGGAGTTGTCGTTCTTCCGCACCGGCGACGGCCTCGAGTGCGATCTCCTCTACCCGACTCCCGCAGGGCTCGCCGCGGTCGAGATCAAATCGGGTGCCACCGTCAGTGGCGCCTGGTTCGGCCGCCTGGGCCGCATCCGGCGCACCCTCCCCGACGTCGCCTCGGCGGTCATCATCTACGGCGGCTCGGAGCGCCAACACCGCACCGCCGGCGACGTCGTACCGCTCGGGCAGTTCGCGGAATTCCTGGGCACCCTGGACGCGCTGTCCCCGGATCTCACGTCCACCCGTCGGTGAGGGAGGCCGTCGACGACCTCCGCAGTCGCTTCGAGGCCCCGTAGGCGCAGCGGGACACTGTCGAAAACCCCCACGACGGGCCGAAGATCCGGCGGCGGGCCGGGAGGAACTCCTCGACATCCAGGTCCTCGAGGGCCGCCAGCGTCCTGTCCAGGCCCAGTCCGAGCAACCGGACGCTGCGCTCGTTGGAGATGTCGAGACCCCCGGCGCTGACGACGATGACGAGCATCCGGACGAACATGTTCTGGCGATACAGGCGCCAGCAGTCCTCGGCACTGAAACCCTCCACACCCGAACGGCACACGATGTCGTGGTACTCGGCGACGGCCTCCCGCTCGATGCGGCGGCGCAGGTCGATCGGCAGGCTGCCGCCCAGGAAATACGCCACGTCTCCCAGGGGACTGTTGCCGCCGCAGACCTGCCAGTCGATCACGGCCAGATCGTCGGGGCCGGGACCGAAGAACATGTTGTCCAACCGGTAGTCGCCGTGGCCGAAGGCTCGCGGGCCGGTCGCCAGGTCGCCCATGTAGTCCGCCGCCCTCCAGCCGAGGATCTCGGTCATGCGCCCCGTGTGGTCGGAGAAGTGATCGCCGAATACCTCGAAGGTGCGCCGCAATGACATGAGATAGATGATCTGCACCGGCGGCCGCCACTTCGGCTCGAGCGAGTTGAAGATGTCGCTGTAGGGCGACTCGTGGATCCGGTTCCACGAGGAGGCGTGAAACCTGGCGATCGCCCGGACGGCGCACATGGCCTGGTCCGCGCCGGCGCCGTCGATCTCATCGACCCTCTCCATGCCGTCCAAGTCCTCGAGGATCAGGACGAGCCGGTTGCTGCGACGGTCGTAGTCGCCGTAGTAGAGGATCGGCGACCGGATCGGGGCCCGCTGCGACAGCAGAAGGTAGAAGTCACATTCCCGCCTGTACAACCGGACCCGCCTCGCCAGCTTGTCGGTCGACGGGTGCGAGGAGTGCAGCTTGACGAAGACGGTCGAGGGCGTCCCGGGTGCCTCCTCAGCAAACGTCAGGCGGCAGCGCACCGATTCCCCGACGTGGCCGACGCCGATCCCGACCTGCTCCAGCTCGATGCTCTCGACCGGCGGGACATCGACAACCCCTCCCGCCGCGAGGGCCCGATCCATCCAGGCGGCGGTCAACTCCTCGACCCCGGCGGGTATCGCCGGTGCGGATTCCACGCCGTGCCCGCCTTCCGCTCAACCGCTGTCGAGCAGCAGATCGGCCTCCACGTCGAGGTGGATCTCCACCTCGCGGCCGACCAGCACCACGTCCGGCACACCGGGGACGTGCACGTCCATGTAGCCGGCAACGCCGAAGTCGTCGCGCCGGAGCGCTGCGGTGGCCTCGAAGGACATCTTCGCCACAGCCATGGAGGGATGGCGCACGGCCCCCAGGAACCGCACGGCCAACTCCAAGGGGAGGGTGATGTCGCGGACCGTGAGCCTGCCAGGGAGCGCCCACGAGTCTGCACCCAGTGGCCGGGCTCCCGAGCCGGCGAAGGTCAGCGCCGGGAAGCGCTCGACATCCAGGAATTTCGGGCCGCGAAGGTGCTCGTCCGCCTTCGGATGCACCGTGTCGATGCTTGCTGCGTCGATGCGCACCTCGGTGCGCGACTCTGCGGGGTCCTCGGCGATGATGATCACACCGGAGACCTTGCGGAAGCGCCCGCGCATGGCCGTGAGCAGGTGACGGGTGGCAAAGGCGACCGATGTGTGCAATCCGTCGACCACCCACTCCCCCGCCAGGGGCACCGAACGCCCCTCGACGATCCGCGTGTAACCGGCCCCCACGCCGGCGATGCTAGCCACGCCGCGCGTCGCGGCACGTGCGACGCCGGTTCGTCCAGTGGCCGGCTAGGTCTCGGCGAATTCGGCGACGGCGACGGCCTCGCCGCGTTCGACCGACGCCATGGCGGCCTCCAGCACGGCGATGACCGCCAGGCCGACCTCGCCGTCGGTCTCGACCGGGCCCGAGCCTCTGATGGCGCCGGCGAACTCGGCGACCTGCTCGGCCAGCGGGTCGGTGGCCTCCAGCGGTACCTCGCTGCGGTCCATCTCGCCCCGCTCCTGGGTGAACAGGCGGATCCCCTCGGTCTCGCTGGACGCCGATGCCGCTGAGCCGAAGATGCGAAACTCCTCCGTGAACGGGTTGTAATGGGACGTCACGAGGTTGCCCACGGCTCCGGAGGTGAACTCGAACAGCAGCCCGGTTGCGTGATCCAGTGGCTCGCCGGGCAGAACCCCGTTGCTGAAGGCGCTGACCCGGCGGATCGGCCCGACGAGGTAGTGGAAGGTGTCGATCATGTGGACACCGAGCCCCGTCATGCCTCCCAGCGGGCTCTCGTGCGGCGCGGACCGCCAGGTCGCCGGGAAGCCGCGGCCCACCACGAAGACCGACGTTGCCAGCAGCAGCGTGCCGAGGCTCCCTTCGTCGACCATGGCTCGGATGCGGCGGACCGCGGCCAGGCGCCGGCGCTGGTGCCCGACCATCAGCACGGTCCCTGCCGCCTTCGCCGCGTCGACGGCGCGCCGCCCGTCGGCGACCTTCAACGTGAACGGCTTGTCCACCAGGACACCCTTGCCGGCAGCCGCCACCTCGCAGATCTGGTCGGCGTGGGTGCTGTGCGGCGTCGCCAGGATCACGCCCTCGATCTCGTCGGCGGAGACCAACTCGGCGAAGGACGTAGCCGCCCGGCAGCCGCGCTCCTCGGCCCAGGCGTTCCGCGCCGAGGGGGTTCGGGAGTAGCACGCCACCACCTCGGCGGCGCCGGAGCGGGCCGCGGCGTCGGCAAGTTCGCCGCCCCACCAGCCCAACCCGACGACTCCCAGGCGCACCGGCTCGGTCGCATCACTCATAGCAGCAGCCTTTCCTCGTACTCGACCCGGGACAGCACCACAGGCTCGGTCTCGGTGACCAGGACCATGTCCTCGATCCGCACCCCGCCGCCGCCCGGGGTGTCCGGCACCCAGACCAGCGGCTCCACGGCGAACACCATGCCGGGGCGGAAGTCAGCCACGGTGGCTCCCGGCATGCTCTCGCCGATGTAGGGCGGCTCGTTGGCACCCACGCCGATGCCGTGGCCGATGAACAGGCTGAAGAGATGATCGGCCAGCCCGTGCTCGCCGATCTCGGTGACGATGGCATCGGAGGCGTCAGCGGTGGTGAACCCGGGCCGCATCTTCTCGATGCCGGCCATCAGCCCGCTGTAGACGGCGGTGTAGATCTCCTGCTGGCGGCGGTTCGGGCGCCCGATGATGGTGGTCCTGCCGATATCGGCGAAGTACCCGTTCCACATGGCGCCGATGTCGATGAAGCACAGGTCGCTGTTGCGCATCAGCTTGTCGGTGGCGAGACGGTGCGGCGGCGACATGTGCTCCCCCGAAGCCACGAACGGCGTGATCACGTGCGCCATCTCCCCGCCGAGGTGGAACAGCGTCTGCATGGCGTCACCCGCCACTTCCAGCTCGCGCCGACCGGCACGCGTCTCGTCCAGTGCCCGCTGCGTGACCGCGTCGCCGATCGCGCACGCCTCGGCGATGATGGCGATCTCGACGTCGGTCTTGATCAGCCGAGCCCGTTGCATGACGGTGTCGCCGTCGACGAGCTCGAGGTCGGGCATGTGGGAGCGCATGGAATCGATGAACGAGATGTTGCCGGCGTCCACTCCCAGCCGCCCGCCGCCCAGACCTCGTTCGAGCAGGATCGGCCGCAGGATGTCGCGCACGAAACCGTCCACCAGCTCGGCCTGCTCCATGATCGGGATGGCGTGGGCCTCGGCGATCCACGGCATCCCCGCCCGGGCCTTGTCGATCTCGCCGCCGGAGCACAGCAGCACCGGCTCCTCGGCGGGCAGCAGCAGGGCGCCGTTCAGCGCCATCGTCTTGCCGGCGATGAGCTGCGCCCGCAGCGAGGTGAGGTAGCGGACGTTCTCGTCCTTCCACACCATCAGGGCATCCAGGCCGGCTGCCGACAGCTCCCGCTGGGCGGCGGTGATCCGCTCGCGCCGCAGCCGCGCCATGTCGTAGCGCTCCTCCCAGTCGACCGCGAACGGGCCGCGGGCATGGCCGGAGGCGGGGCCCAGGGGGTGGGTCATCGGCAGATCGAGCCCGGCGGACCGATCGGGCACACCGCTTCGGGGCGAGCCTCGCCCGCGGAGCCTGCGCTACTGCGGCGCCTCGGCGAAGTGCGACTCCTCCATCATGGCCTGCAGCTTGAACAGCCCGAAGGCGGGCGGGTCGGGCAGCGGCACCACGACGGGGCACGGCTCCAGGC
>CAZTZI010000129.1:0-4795 GCA_964618115.1 uncultured Acidimicrobiales bacterium | reverse complement strand
AGGCCGCTCAGGCGGACATCGACGGTGCTGCCGGTCGCCCGGTCGAACTCGACCCAGGCAGACGTGTCGACGAGGATCACGTCGTGGGAGACGGCGCGGTGTCCGCAGGGATGTCACCGATGGCGCAGGCGCCCCGCATGGCCAGGGCCTCCTCGCGGCTCATCGGCTGACCCGCAAGGTGACGCAGCGCCAGGTCGACCGCCGCGGTCTTGGTGTGGACCCCGAAGCGGTCCATGATCGCCTCCACGTAGGTGCTCTCGAGTTCGATATTGGTTCGGACACGGCTCATACACTAATCATACACGTAACGTGTATGATTAGTGTGCCCAGCTAACCGCTCCGGCACGCCACGGACCATGGATGTCACCACAGCACGCTCGGTCTCGAACACCCCACACGCTTGCACAGCAATCGGTCTGCGCGGACAGTAGATACGTTGGCACATATGCGGCGGACGACCGTGATGCTTCCCGACGATCTGGATCGGCAGCTGCGCCGGAGCCGCGGCCCGCGCGCCGCTGCCGCCGACCTATCGGCCGCCGGAGGCGTGACCTCGCCGCCGTGCCGGCCGCACCTGTGGCGACACCCGGCCGTCTCCGACGCGGCTCGCCGCGCCGCCGCCGAGCGCGCCGAGGCTGCCCGCAGCACCCGACCGGTGCCGAGGGTGCTCGACTATCGCCGCCAGTTCGACGAGTGGCGCCGGGCGGTCGGCCTGCCGGAGCGCCACGCCGACGAACTGCGGGACGCCGACGAGCTGCGGGACCCTGGGCACGACGGCTGAGCCCGTCCCGTCCAACCGCCGTTCCCGACCTCTGACCCGCGACAGGTTTCGGCCGATGAGCCTTGATGGGATCGCATGGGGCCATCGCCCGCCTCGTGCTCGCCGCGGCCGGAATCGTCACGCTCGTCGACATTCGCATCCAGCGGACCGAATGCCTGCTTGCGTCACAGGCGGCGGCGAATCTCGTCGGCGAAGCGCGGACTCCCGGCCGTTGCCAAGGAGTCAAGAATCTCAAAGAGGGTACGCGGGCTGACCCGGTTGGCACCGGCTTGTCGTCGGAGTTCTTCGATCACCGTCGAAGGGGCCAGATCCAGGGCATCCAGTAGGAAATCGTCCGGATGGATGACCTCGATGCTGTGCGGCTGGAGGCTCTCCCGCGGGAAATCGCGCACGTTGAACGTGATGATGGCACCCGCGTCGCCATGCACCGCGGCAGCCAGAACGTGTCGGTCTCTCGGCGCACAGGTCATGGAGTCGACCAGGGGTTCGAAACCTCGAACCATCGCACTCTCGAACGCAGACTCCATCGTCTCAACGAGACGCCGTGCCGACTGAGGAGGAACCTTCCTCTTCGTCAGACTGCGCTCAAGCTCATCGAGGATCGTCGCTGACCACAACGGCTGGAAGAGTTCCCGCTCGCTGAGGCGGAGGAGGGTGTCCCGAAGGTGCGCCGGATGCAGGACGCAGGCGTCCAGCACGACCGCGTACGGCATCGGTCGCCGTCAGCGGGTGTCGTGGGGGGTCGCCGTGGTCTCGTACATTCCAGCCGATTCCGATACCGAGACGAGTTCGTCGAGCGCCTCGCGACGGCGCTCCGAGCGGGTCCGCTGATACTCGAGCGCGTCGATCAGGCGGACCCGCCGATGCCGTCCGACGTGCTCGTACGGGATCTCGCCGGTGTCGAGCAATTCGACAAGCGCCGGACGCCTGATCCGCAGGAAGTCGGCGACCTCTTGGGTGGTCAGCTGCTGGTGGATCGGGGCGATCGTGACCGCCTTGCCCTCCGCCATCGCCGACACGACCTCACGCAGCACCTCGAACACCTCGCGAGGCAGGACATGCTCCTCGCCGTCCGGCCCCACCAACTTGGGCGGACCGGGAGGCGCAGGCATCTGCAGAACGAAAACGACCGCTTGCTCGCCGGGATCAACCCACCCGGCGTGCAGATACTGGTTCAGGATCCGGAGCCCCTTCGGATCCGACAACTCAGCCGGAGGTAGCACCGTCAACTCGTCACGAGTCGTCATCGCCATCCTCCTTCCTGCGTTGACACCACATGTCATCACTATAGGTTTGCCAGAACGCGGTGGTGTCCGGCGGTCCGTTGCGCAGCAGGTTGCAGCCGTAGAGTATGGCCGCCGGGCCGTAATGGAGGGGCCGTGAGGACAACGTACCGAGCCGTCGCCAGAAAGTCCGGGGAATGGTGGGCTGTCGAGATCACCTCGGGCCTACCTGAGGGGACGCTGGGAGTCAGCCAAGCGCGTTCTCTGACCGAGGTCGATGGCGCAGCCAGGAGCCTCATTGCCGACCTCCTCGAGATCAACCCGGACGAGATTGCCTTGGACATCGGCGTCGAGGCACCCGAGCCGGTGGGCTGAACACGCAATACGGCGGCGGGTCGGTGGCCCGAGAGCCGCAACGTGCGCTCGGTGGGCGGTGGGCGCTACATGCTCCCGGATGTCTCGGATCGGGGCGCTCCGGTTCGACCGACCCCCAGGAAGTGAACCCGGTTGCCGGCAGCAACTAGATTGACCCGGCGCGGGCGCCGCAGTGCGGGCTGCCCGGACCGACGGCTGGAGGGCATCACCATGAAGGAAGCGTTCGGCGTTCTCAACACCGACTGGCGCGAGGGGATCAACTGGCAGGAGGTCCGGGAGTGGCGGCTGCGCCGCGCCCGGGAGGCCATGGCCCGCCACGAGCTCGGCGCCATGCTGCTGATGTACGACGAGAACATCCGCTACGTCACCTCCACGCTGACCCCGGGCTGGAACCAGCTGAAGCCCGGCCTGCGCTATGCCGTCCTCGTCGAGGGCCGCGAGCCCATCATCTACGAGCAGGGCGACATCGGCTACCACCTGCGGGAGCACTCGCCGTGGATCCCCGCCGAGAACGTGCGCTACTCCTACGCCTGGATCAAAGGGGCGGCCGGTCCGGCGGCCAGCTCGCAGGTGGCGAAGTTCACCAACGCCCTCATGGCCGACCTCGAGGAGGCCGGCGTGCAGGACAAGCCGCTCGGCGTGGACTTCATGGACCTCAACATGATCCGCGTCTTCGAGGAGCGGGGCATCAACTGGACCGACGGCATGACCCCCATGATGGAGGCGCGGGCCATCAAGAGCCCCAACGAGCAGAAGGCCATGCGCATGGTCGGCTCCATCTGCGACGTGGTGCACTACCAGTTCAGCCAGTTCCTGCGCCCCGGGCTCACCGAGAACGAGGTCACCGCCTACGGCATGGAGCAGCTCTACAACATCCCCGGCATGGAGAACGTCGAGGACGTGATCGTCTCCTCGGGACCGAACGCCTGGCCCAACTGGCGCAACCACGGCGACCGCATCATCCGGCCCGGCGAGCTGGTCATCATCGACCTGGCCGCGCTCACGTGGAACGGCTTCAAGTCCTGCGTGTACCGCACCTACTGCGTGGGCGGCAAGCCCACCGACGAGCACAAGCAGTACTACGACCTGGCGCTGAAGTGGCTGAACGACTCCATCGAGGCCACCCGGCCGGGCGTCACCACCGCCGACATCGCCGGCGTGTGGCCCTCCGCCAAGGAGATCTGGGGTTACGACGAGGAGGACGAGGCCGCCGCAAACCTGTGGGGCCACGGCCTGGGGCTGGCGCAGTACGACATCCCGGTCATCTCCCGCATCTGGTCGTTGGACCATCCGGTCGAGATCCAGCCGGGCATGGTCTTCGCCCTCGAGACCCAGCACGGCAAGCTGCACGAGTTCGGCGTGCGCCTCGAGGAGATGCTGATCGTCAACGACACCGGCATCGAGATGATCTCCACGCCGGCGCCGGAGATCATCGCCGTCGGCTGAGCGGGCGGCGCCGCACCGGTCGGATTCCGGCCCGATCCGGCCTGCGATGAGCCCGCGGGTCGTCCGGCTGGACGATCCCGATGCGCTCGACGTCTCGACGGTCGGGGCCAAGGCGGCGAACCTCGCCCGGGCGCGCCGGGCAGGGCTGCCGGCGCTCGACGGTTTCGTCGTCACGCTGGCCGCCTCCGCCGGGCCGCTGCGGCGGGCCGCCGGGGAACTGGCCGGGCGCGGTTCGGGCGCGGCTCGGATGGTGCTGTTGCGCAGCGAACTCGACGAGGCGCTCGTGGCCGAGATCGCCGCTGCCGCCGCCGACTTGGCCCAACCGCTCATCGCCCGCTCCTCGAGCGCGCTCGAAGGCGAGGGAACCTGGGCGGGGGCGTTCGCCTCGCTGCCCGAACTGCGCCGGGACGAGGTGCCCAAGGCGCTGCGCAGCGTGTGGTCGGCGATGTTCACCCTTGAGGCGCTGGAGCGATTCGAGGCTGTCGGCATCGAGCCCGGCAGCGCCGGGATGGGTGTGCTGGTGCAGACCGAGCTGGCGCCCGACTGCGGCGGTGCCGCAACCGTCGATGAGATCGGCGCCGTGAGCATCTCGGCGGTGAAGGGCTCGCCGCGGGACCTGCTGGCGGGCTGGGTGCCGGGCGTGCGGGCCACCGTGGGGCCCGACGGCAGCATCTCGGGCAGCGAGGCGCTGGAGTTGATCGGTGCCGCAACGCTGGGCGAGGTGGCGGGGCTGGCCCGCCAAGCCGACGCCGAACTGGACTGCAACCTCGTGGAGTGGGCCGTCACCGGCGGGGCCGCCGTACTGCTGCAGGTGCAGCGGACCGTGTCGGCGGCTGCGAGCGAGAGCATGGTGCTGCCGGCCGCCCTCGGGCATCCCGAAGCGCGGCGCCTGGCGCGGCTGGTGATGCATTATCCGGGGGCGTTGGGCGAGGAGTTGGTGTTGGGCTGGGCGGCGGCGCCGCGCTTCGGG